>NC_021985.1:7325763-7641484 GCF_000444875.1 Streptomyces collinus Tu 365
GGGGCGGCGCCCGCCCCCGCTCTGCGCCGGTGGGTGGAACAGTCGATCACCACCCGGAAAGGGTGATTGGGATGACCCTGCACGCAGACCCCCACCTCGCGCTCGTCCGGCCGGTCCAGCCGCTGACTCCAGAAGGGTGTCAGGAGTGTCTGATGCTCGGCTCCCCGTGGGTCCACCTCAGGCTCTGCCTGACGTGCGGGCACGTGGGCTGCTGCGACTCCTCGCCGAACAAGCACGCGCGCAAGCACGCGGCCGCCGTCGCCCATCCGATCGTGCAGTCGTTCCAGCCCGGCGAGGATTGGCGCTGGTGCTTCGTTCACGAGGCGTTCGTCTGATGTCCGGCGACCGGTCGCTGCCGGGCGAAGAACCCGTGCCGGAGAAAACGGACGAGGCCGCCTTCTGGGAGACCCCGGACATCCACGGCGCGTACCCGCGCCTCACGGAGGACCAGATAGCACGGCTGGCGGAGCACGGGGAACGCCGGACCACGGCTCCGAACGACGTGCTGATCCGGGAGGGGGAGCGCTGCGAGACGTTCTTCGTCGTCCTCAGCGGTACCGTCGCCGTCGTCGAGGACCACGGCACTCCCCAGGAGCACGTGCTGCGCGTGCACGGCCCCGGTCGCTTCATCGGCGAACTCGGCCTGCTGTACGGCCAAGTGGCCTTCTACACCGCTGTCGCCAGGGACCCGGGCGAGGTCCTTGTCATCTCCCTGGACCAGTTGCGCCACCTGGTGTCCCAGGACTCCACCCTCGGGGACGTCGTGCTGCGCGCCTGTCTGTGCCGTCGCGCGCTGCTCGTCGGACAGGGCGCCGGCTTCCGCATCATCGGCTCGCGCTACTCGCCCGACACCAGACGTCTGCGCGAGTTCGCCGTGCGCAACCGGCTGCCGCACCGCTGGATCGATCTGGAGACCGACGAGGAGGCCGAGGAGCTGCTGCGCCGCTTCGGGGTCGGCCCGGAGGAGACACCGCTCGTCATCTGGCGGGACACCACCTTGTTGCGCAACCCCAGCAACGCGGAACTGGCCCGGCTCATCGGCCTGCCGTCACTGCCCGCCGGAAACCGGCACGGCGACGTCCTCATCGTGGGCTCCGGACCCGCCGGCCTCGCCGCCGCGGTGTACGCCGCCTCCGAGGGCCTGAGCACCACGGTGGTGGAGGCCATGGCGGCCGGCGGCCAGGCCGGCACGTCGTCCCGCATCGAGAACCTGCTCGGCTTCCCGTCCGGCATCTCCGGCGCCGAACTCACCGAACGGGCTGTGCTCCAGGCCGAGAAGTTCGGCGCCGGGATCAGCCTTCCCCTGGAGGCGACCGGTCTCCATCCCAAGGACGACGACCACTACGTCGTGGCCTTCGCCGACGGCGGTGAGATCGCCGCCCGCGCCGTCGTCCTGGCCATGGGTGCCCGCTACCGCCGGCTCCAGGTGCCCGGCATCGAACGCCTGGAGGGAACGAGCGTGCACTACTCGGCGACCGTCTACGAGGCCCAGCAGTGCGGCGCGGACCCGGTGGCCGTCGTCGGCGGAGGCAACTCGGCGGGCCAGGCGGTGCTGTTCCTCGCCGGGTACGCGCCGAAGGTGCACCTGCTGGTCCGAGGAGCCAGCCTCGAGGCCAACATGTCCCGCTACCTGATCGACCAGGTCGAGCGCCATCCGCGGGTGGAGGTCATGCTGCACACCGAGGTCACCGAGGTCATCGGCCAGGAAGTGCTGGAGGAGCTCGACGTGGTCGACAACCGCACGGGCGGCCACCGCCGGCTCGCGGTACGGAGCCTGTTCGTCTTCACCGGCGCCGACCCTCACACCGAGTGGCTCGCCGGCACCCTCGCCCTGGACTCCCGCGGCTTCGTCCTCACCGGGCCGGAGGCCCAGGAAGCCTGTGCCACCCCCGAGGTGTGGCACGGCCGCGGGCGCTCGTGCATGACCCTGGAGACCAGCCTGCCCGGGGTCTTCGCGGTGGGGGACGTCCGTAGCGGCTCGGTGAAGCGGGTGGCCTCCGCGGCCGGTGAGGGCGCGATGGCCATCCACTTCGTGCACCGGCACCTCGGGCACTCGGCCGTACCCGGCACCGGCACGCCGGCTGTCACGGGCCACTCGGACGTCTCCCCACGCCTACGTCACAAGGAGTCCGCCTGGCTCGCGTGACGAATGGCGGACGATGAGAGGAGGCGGAGACGTTCTCCGTGTCCGCAATGCAAGACCTGCCCGGGAACTTCTTGACCAGCCTGGTGGACATCTGCTGAACTCCCGAACCATGAACCCGCGCGTGGACCTGACCCGGCGGCGCCACATCGATCTGGCGCACGTCTCCAGCGCGTTCTGTTGTCGCTGACCCGGGAAGTGCTCCCCGGCGGCGGCCGGTGTGCGCCCATGGCGCGTGCCTGGCAGCGGCGGTGCGAAGCCGCCGGCACTGCGATGCCTCCCCGGGGGATCGGCGTCTCCACCTTCTGAGGGCTCTTCCTCTCCTCTCCTTCTCGCCGAGCCGGCAGCCTGTTCGCGCACGCCGACGCGGTCGCTGAGAACGCGGCCGTAGCGGTCCTGCGGCCAGGTGCTCTCCTCTGCGCCGCCCGGCCCAGCGTTCCGCACGTGGTCGAGCAGTCCCGCACGGTGCCGGCCCCCTTCACCCGACGTCCTGTTCTCCAGCACCCCTTGGCGTGCCCCATCTGCCCGGGAGGGACCCCCTCATGCCTCCGTCCATCCGCAAACTCACCGGCCGCATCGGCGCGGTCGTCGAGGGTGTCGACCTCACGGCGCCGCCCGACCCCCTGACGGTCACGGCGCTGCGTGACGCCCTCAACCAGCACAAGGCGATCGTGTTCGACGACGTGAACCTCGACCATGCCGGTCAGGAACGGGTGGCCGGCTGGTTCGGCGAGCTCACCACCGCGCACCCGAACGTGCCGGCCGCCGACGGTACGACGAACGTGCTCGCCGTCGACAGCGAGACGTCCAAGGCCAACGAGTGGCACACGGACGTCTCCTTCGTGGTCAATCCACCGCAGGCCACCACGCTGCGGTCGGTCGTGACCACGCCGTACGGCGGCGAGACGCTCATCGCGAACGCTGCCGCGGCCTATCGCGACCTGCCCGAACCGCTGCGGGCCCTCGCGGACTCGCTGCGCGTCGTACACACCAACCGGTACGACTACGCGCGTCCTTCGGCCACGACGGCACAGCGACAGGAGTACGACCGGATATTCGCCTCGACGCCGTACGAAGCGGAGCACCCGGTCGTGCGGGTACATCCGCTGACGGGCGAACGCGGTTTGTTCATTGGCGGGTTCGCCCAGCACATCGTCGGCCTGTCGCGCAGTGAGTCGGCCGGACTGCTGCGCCTCTTCCAGTCGTACGTGACCCGCCCGGAGAACATCTTGCGCTGGACCTGGGCGCCCGGCCAACTGCTGATCTTCGACAACCGCATCACCCAGCACTACGGGGTGGACAACTACGACGACCACCCCCGCCGCCTGAACCGGGTGACGATCGCCGGAGACGTTCCGGTCGGCGTCGACGGACGCCGCAGCGAACAACTCGTCGGCGACGCCTCGCACTACAGCAGGGTGCTGGAGGTGGCGGCATGACCGAGCTCAGCCTCAAGGCGCCCGCCGTCGGCGAGAGCCCGGACACCCGGCCGACGAGCACGCGGGAACGCGAGGTGTTCCTGCCGCGCGACGCCCGCCGTCGAACGCCGATCAGCACACTCCGCGAACGCCTGCGCTGGCCGCTGGGCATCCACACGACTCCCGTCGTGATCCTCATCGCCTGGGAGGTGCTCGCCCGGGCCGGAGTGCTGGCGAAGACCTACGCTCCGGCACCGACCTCCATCGTGAAGTCCGCCGCCGATCTGTGGCAGCAGGGCGTTCTCGGGCCCGACCTGGCCATCTCGCTGCAGCGGGCCGGCACCGGTCTCGCCATCGGGCTGACGGTGGGCGTCATCACCGGCGTGCTCGGCGGGCTGCTGCGCAGCGGTGAGTACCTGTTCAACGGCCTGGTGCAGGTGCTCAACACGATCCCTCTCCTCGCGGTGCTGCCGCTGATGATCGTGTGGTTCGGCATCGACGAGCTCACCAAGGTGCTGCTGATCTCCTTCGGCGCCGGCGTCCCGATGTACCTCAACCTGTTCGCCGCGATCCGGGGGGTCGACCAGCGACTGATCGAGATGGCACGCACGACGGGCGCGGGCACCTGGCGCCTGGTGACGCGGGTGCTGGTACCCGGAGCCCTGCCGGGCTTCCTGGTCGGTCTGAGGTTCTCCCTGGCGTACAGCGTGCTGGGCCTCGTCGCCGCCGAAACGGTCAACGCCGACCAGGGACTCGGCTTCCTCATCACTCAGGGGCAGACCTACCTCCAGACCAACCAGGTCTTCGTGGGGCTGGTGATCTACTCGCTCCTCGGTCTGCTCGCCGACCAGTTCGTCCGGGCTCTCGAGCGGGTGCTGCTGCGGTGGCGACCCAGTTATGAGGCGTCATGAGCAGCGCAGTCGCGACCGGGCCCCGCCGGCAGACCGGGGTCGCCGTCGAGCAGGTGGTCCGTCGGTTCGGTGACCGGGTGGTGCTCGACCACCTCGACCTCACGATCGCCGACGAGGAGTTGGTGATCCTGCTCGGCCCGTCCGGCTGCGGCAAGAGCACTCTTCTGCGTCTGCTCGCCGGACTGGACCGGCCCGACGGAGGGCGCGTGGAGGTCCCGGCGCGGCGTGCGATCGTCTTCCAGGCCGACCGGCTGCTGCCGTGGCAACGGGTCCTGCGCAACGTCACGCTCGGCCTGCACGGACCCGACGCCGACCGACGGGCCCGCGACGTGCTCGCCGAGGTCGGACTCTCCGGCCGTGAGAAGGCATGGCCCAAGGAGCTCTCCGGGGGCGAGGCCCAGCGGGTGTCGCTCGCGCGAGCACTGGTCTCCGAACCCGAACTGGTGTTGCTCGACGAGCCGTTCGCGGCCCTCGACGCCATCACGCGGCTGCGCATGCACGACCTCGTACGCGCGCTGCGGACCAGGCACCACGCCGCCATGCTGCTCGTCACCCACGACGTCGACGAGGCGATCGCCCTGGCGGACCGCATCGTCGTCATGAGCGACGGCCGCATCGGCACCTCACACGACGTGCACCTGTCTGCCGCGGACCGTGAGGCGAGCATCGCACGCGAGGAACTCCGCGCCAGGCTCCTGGAAGACCTCGGCCTCGCCGGCCAGCACTGACCTTCCCGAACACCCTCACCCAGCACAGAAAGCACGACAACCCATGCGAAAGAGCACCACCAGACTCATCGGCGCCGTCGGCTCGCTCGCCCTGGCGGGCACCCTGGTCGGCTGCGGATCGTCGTCGTCGCACACCGACGCGCCGCTGAGCAACGCCGCCGACACGAGCGACGCCAAGCACCCCGAGTGGAGCAAGTACGCCTTCACCATCGGCGACAACGGCGGTGACGGCAGCCAGGAGCTGGCGAAGCTGACCGGCGTGTTCGACAAAGCGCCCTACAAGGTGAAGTTCGCCCGGTTCACCTACGGCCCGCCGCTCGTGCAGGCCGCCGCCTCGGGCGACATCGACCTCGGCAGCGTCGGTGACGTTCCGCCGATCACGGGTGCCGCGAAGGAGTACGGCTTCAAGGTCGTCGCCGTCAACCGCTCGCTCACGCCCGACCAGGCCGTGGAGAACATCATCGTGCCGAAGGGCTCGAAGCTGAGGACGGCAGCCGACCTCAAGGACAAGAAGATCGCTGTCCCGCAGGGCAGTTCGGCCCACGGTCTGGCCCTGAACGCGCTGAAGAGCGTCGGTCTCACCCCCAAGGACGCCAAGCTGGTCTTCCTCGACCCGGCGGCAGGCGCGACGGCGTTCAACACCGGCAAGGTGGACGCCTGGGCGATCTGGAACCCGCAGTCGGCCATCGCGGTCAAGAACGGCGCGCGGATCCTGGTGAAGGGCCTGCCGCCGATCGACCAGACGAGCAGCTACTACGTCGCCAGTGCCGCGTCCCTGAAGGACAGGACCAGACGCGCGGCTCTCACGGACGTCCTGAAGAGGCTCTCGCGGGAGTTCGCCTGGGCCGTCAAGAATCCCGACAAGTACGCGCAGGCGCTCTCGAAGGAGCAGGGCATCCCGCTGGACGACGCCAAGGCGTCCCTGGCCGCTTACTCGAACCGGGTGACCCCGGTGGACCAGCCGGACATCGAGCTGGAGCAGAAGCTCGCCGACGCCTTCCTGGAGGCGGGCCAGATCACCAGGAAGGTCGACGTCAAGTCGATCACCGACAACCTCCTCCCGGCGGGCTACGACAGCTCCAAGCTGAAGGTCACCTCATGAGCGCAGGACGGCGGCTCCACCTCAACGCCTTCCTCATGGAGGCCGGTCACCACGAAGCAGCATGGCGGCTCCCTGAGAGCAACCCGCGGGCCGACTTCGACCTCCGGCACTGGATCGAACTGGCCCGGCTCGCCGAGAGCGCCAAGTTCGACTCGCTGTTCCTCGCGGACGGCCCCGCCCTCATCGGAACCGGCGAGTTCCGGCCGCCGGGCCAGCTCGAACCGCTGACCCTGCTCACCGCCCTGTCCCAGGCGACCAGCAGGATCGGCCTTATCGCGACCGTGTCCTCGACCTACAACGAGCCGTACAACCTCGCCCGCCGGCTCGCGTCCGTCGACCACGTCAGCGCGGGCCGCGCCGGCTGGAACATCGTTACCTCGGCCGGAGCCGACGAGGCCGCCAACTTCGGCCTCGACGCCCGCCCGGGCCACGCCGAGCGCTACGCCCGCGCCGACGAGTTCCTGAAGGTCGCCAAGGCGCTGTGGGACAGCTGGGAGGTCGAGGCCGTCCTCGCGGACAAGGCCACGGGACGCTACGCCGACCCCGCGCGGCTGCACCGGCTCGGCCACCACGGCCGGTACTTCAAGGTGGCCGGGCCGCTCAACGTGGCGCGTCCACCGCAGGGTTACCCGCTGCTCGTCCAGGCCGGCTCCTCCGAGGACGGCAAGGACTTCGCGGCCCGCCACGCCGAGGCGATCTTCACCGCCCACACGACGTACGAACGCGCCGCCGCCTTCTACGCCGACATCAAGGCCCGCACCAGGGCCGCGGGGCGCGACCCGGACGGTGTGATCGTCCTGCCGGGCATCGTCCCGTACATCGGGTCGACCGAGAAGGAGGCCCGGGCGCTTGCACGGGAGTTCGACGAGCTGCGCGTGCCGGAGTACGGACTGCGCCAGCTGGCCGCCGTGTTCGAGACCGAGCCGTCGGCCTTCGCACTCGACGACCCTCTGCCGGACTCCATCCTCGCCAGGCCGAAGCTGGAAGGCTCGCAGAGCCGTGCCGACCTGATCATCGATCTCGCGGTGCGCGAGCAGCTGACGGTGCGCCAGATCATCTCCCGGCTCGGCGGCGGGCGCGGCCACTTCGAGTTCGTCGGCACTCCCGAACAGATCGCTGACACGATCATCGCCTGGTTCGAGGGCGGTGCCGCGGACGGGTTCAACATCATGGCGCCCGCCCTGCCGTCCGGCCTTGCGGCCTTCGTGGAGCATGTGCTGCCGATCCTGCGCGGCAAGGGCCTGTTCCGCGAGGAGTACGAGGGCACGACCCTGCGCGAGCACTACGGCCTTCCGGCCCCGGCGAACCAGTTCCATCGCTGAACCGCTTCCCGGGGACGGTCCGCTCGCGACTCCCGCCGCTGCCCCTTGCCGAAGCGGCGGGAGTCCGCACGGCGCCGGGAGGACCGGGCCGCCCGTGACGAGCACGGGATCATCCCTCCGTCAGACGTCGCGGAGAGGCGCCGTACGCCCGGCGTTGCGCACGAAGAGCTCGTGGAGGTCGCGGACCGCCCGCGGAACGGAGCCGGAGTGGCGGCGCTGCAGTACCAGCAGCACGTCGGTCGCATCCCCCGCGAGCGGCCGCACAGTGATCGCGCCGCGCCGCTCCAGAGGGTCGCCGACGACGCTGAAGTCCGGCAGCACCGTGGCCCCCAGCCCCTCGGCCACCATCAGCTTGCCCATCTCCGCGCCGTCGGTGGAGTACGAGAAGGACGGAGCCCGGCCGCGGAGCAGCCGGTGCACGAAACGGTGCATCACATAGCCGGACCGCATCACGACCAGCGGTTCGGCCAGGAGGCTGTCCGCGTCCACCGCATCCAGGGCCGCCAGCGGACTGTCCGGACGCACGCAGACCACCGGCCGGCCGCAGAGCAACTCCGTCGTCTCGAAGCCGGGCGGCATGTCGTCGCCCCGGAGGTAGTTCACCAGTCCCAGGTCGAAGGCGCCCTCCAACAGCCCGCGGTGGATGTCGGCCTCCTGCGCGCCGACCAACTCCACCTGGGTGACGGGGTGCGAGGCCCGGAACTCGCGCACGGTCGGGATGACCAGCGGCACGGTAGCCGTGTTCACCGTGCCGAGGCGGACCATGCGGCTGATGCGGTGCTGGTCGCCGGCCGCGCCGCGCAGCCGGTCGACCGCTTCCAGCACGCTCATGATGTGCGGCAGCAGCTCGCGACCCTCGTCGCTGATCTTCGCCCCGGACCGCTTGCGTTCCAGCAGGTCCACGCCGAGCTCGCGCTCCAGATTGCGTACGGTCTCGCTGAGCGCGGGCTGGGACAGATGCAGCTCCTCGGCGGCCCGCCGCAGCGAACCGAGCCGTGTGACGGCAGCGATGTATTCGAGCTGTTCCATACGCACGAACAGGAGACTGCGCCCTCCCGAGGACCGGTTCAAGGGAATCCCTGTCACAACCTCGTGAATACCGACTCTCAGCATGTGGAATCACATCCGGGCATTCTTGACCGCCCGGACTCCCTCCTGGTTCGATCGATGGCATGAAGCGACAGGACCTCACGCGGCGACGCCACGTCGACCTTGAGCGTGTTTCCAGCGCCTTCTGTCGCTGCCTGGTCTGAGCACACCCGAGGGAAACCCTCCCACCTGCTCCCTCTGTGACTTCCCGCCGTGCATTTCGTTTGCGGCTCGTTTCCGTCGTGACGACGGCGTTCTCGTGCAATGCCGTGCAATGCCGCTCCAGCGTGCCTGCATTCCGCGGAGCGCATTCGCCCTGCCCGCGCAGCATTCCCTGCCAGGAGTTCCCATGCCCGCATCCTCCGCACACCCCGGACCCGATCCCGTCCGCTTCGCCTACTGGGTGCCGAACGTCAGTGGCGGTCTGGTCACCAGCAAGATCGAGCAGCGCACCGACTGGGGCTACGACTACAACCGCGAACTCGCCGTCCTCGCCGAGAACAACGGCTTCGACTACGCGCTCAGCCAGGTCCGCTACATGGCCAGCTACGGCGCCGAGTACCAGCACGAGTCGACCAGTTTCAGCCTCGCCCTGCTGCTCGCCACGCAGCGGCTGAAGGTCATCGCCGCCGTGCATCCCGGCCTGTGGCACCCGGGGGTACTCGCCAAGCTCGGGGCCACCGCCGACCACTTGTCGAACGGCCGCTTCGCCGTCAACGTCGTCAGCGGCTGGTTCAAGGGCGAGTTCACCGCGCTGGGCGAGCCCTGGCTGGAACACGACGAGCGCTACCGGCGCTCCGAGGAGTTCATCCGCGCCCTGCGGAAGATCTGGACCGAGGACCACGCCGAGCTCGCCGGTGACTTCTACCGGTTGCGCGACTTCTCGCTCAAGCCCAAGCCACTCAACACCCCCGAGCGCCCGCACCCGGAGATCTTCCAGGGCGGCAACTCCACCGCCGCGCGCGCCATGGCCGGCCGCGTCTCCGACTGGTACTTCTCCAACGGCAAGGACTTCAAAGGCGTCACCGAGCAGATCGCCGACGTCCGCTCCTCCGCCGCCCGAGCGGGCCGTACCGCACCCAGGTTCGGCCTCAACGGCTTCCTCATCGCCCGCGACACCGAGGCCGAGGCCCGCGAGACGCTCCGCGAGATCGTCGCCAAGGCCGACGCCCAGGCCGTGCACGGCTTCCGCGACGCCGTCCAGCAGGCCGGTCCGTCCACCGGCGACGGCAAGGGGATGTGGCAGGACTCCACGTTCGAGGACCTCGTCCAGTACAACGACGGCTTCCGCACGGGTCTGATCGGCACCCCCGAGCAGATCGCCGAGCGGATCGTCGCCTACAAGAGGCTCGGCGTCGACCTCTTCCTCCTCGGCTTCCTGCACTACCTGGAGGAGGTGGAGTACTTCGGCAAGCGGGTGCTGCCCCTGGTGCGCGAACTGGAGGCACAGGAAGCCGCGTCCGAGCCCACCGCCGCCCACGCCTGACCGCGGCCCGCACACGAAACGACCAACCGAAAGGTCCTCCCATGGCCACTGTCCTGTCCGTCTCCGGAAGTCCCTCCGCCACCTCCCGCACCGCTCGGCTGCTGCGCCACCTGGACGAGCGGCTCGTCGCGCAGGGGCACGAGGTGATTGCGCTGGATGCTCGTACCCTGCCCGCCGAGGCGCTGCTCGGGGCCGACTTCGGTCACCCGGCGATCGTCCGGGCCACCGCCCTGTTCGAGCAGGCGGACGGGGTGGTGATCGGTACCCCTGTCTACAAGGCCGCCTACTCCGGACTGCTGAAGTCGCTGCTGGACCTGCTCCCGCAGTACGCGCTGGTGGGCAAGACGGTCCTCCCGCTGGCCACCGGCGGCTCCACCGCCCACGTCCTGGCCATCGACTACGCGCTGCGCCCGGTGCTGGCCTCCATGAGCCCTGCGCACATCACGCCGGGATGGTTCACGCTCGACAAGGACATCACGGTGGGCGAGGACGGAACACTGACCGTCGCGCCGGGATCGGCCGAGGCTCTCGCACAGGTGACGGACCAGTTCTCGGCCGCGCTCGGCGGGCGGACGACGCTGCTGGCGGCCGCCGGATGAGCGTCGCGCACGTCATCGCGGACGACGCCGAGGCCCTTGCCGTGGCCGCGGAGCTGGCCGCGGACTTCCGCAAGGGCGCCGCCGAGCGGGACGCGCGGCGCAGGCTCCCGCACGCGGAGTTGGAACGGCTGTCCGCCTCCGGGCTGCTCGGCGTGACCGTGCCCGCCCGGTTCGGTGGCGCGGACGTCCGGGCGGACACCCTCGCCGAGGTCTTCCGGCGGCTTGCCGCCGCCGACGCCAGCCTGGCCCAGATCCCGCAGAGCCACTTCGTGTATCTCAACGTGCTGCGTCGGCAGGGGACCGACGAGCAGCAGGAGTTCTTCTTCGGCGAGGTACTGGTCGGCAAGCGGTTCGGCAACGCTCAGTCCGAGGCCGGCACCCAGCACGTCCAGGACATCCGCACCCGCCTCGCCCGGCGCCCGGACGGGGCGTACGTCCTCGACGGCCTCAAGCACTACTCCACCGGCGCGCTGTTCGCCCACTGGATCCCCGTCCTCGCCCGCGCCGAGGACGACACGCTGCACGTGGCCTACGTCCCGCGCGACGCGCCCGGCCTCACGGTCGTGGACGACTGGGACGGCATGGGACAGCGCACCACCGCCAGCGGAACCGTCCGCCTGGAGTCGGTGCCGGTGCCCGCCGACCGCGTCGTGCCCCACCACCTCACCTTCCAGGGCCCCCAACTACACGGCGCATGGGCTCAGTTGCTGCACACGGCCATCGACGCGGGGATCGCCTCCGGGGCCCTGGCCGAGGCGGTGGAGTTCGTCCGTACGAAGAGCCGCCCCTGGTTCGAGAGTGCCGCCGAAGGGCACGCGACCGCCGCGGAGGATCCGCTGCTGATCCAGCGGTTCGGCGAACTGGCGATCAGGGAAAGGGCCGCCGCAGCGCTGCTTCGCGAGGCCGCGCGCGCGGTCGACGACGCCCGCGCCGATGTGACCGACGACTCGGCCGCCGAGGCATCGATCGCGGTGGCCGCCGCGAAAGTGACGGCGGCCGAGGCCGCCGTGGAGGTGGCCAGCGCCCTTTTCGAGGTCTCCGGCACCCGCTCGGCGCTCGACTCCCTGGGCCTGCACCGCCATTGGCGCGACGCGCGCACCCACACCCTGCACGACCCGGCCCGCTGGAAGGTCCAGCACATCGGCCGTTACGTGCTCAACGGCACCAAGCCGCCCCGGCACGGCCTCCTCTGACGCACGCCGACGACCACTGATCGGAGCCCCACGTGTCCCTCGCCTTCCACTGGTTCCTGCCCACCAACGGCGACAGCCGCCACGTCGTCGGCGGCGGCCACGGCACCCCCGCCACGGAGTCCGGGCGCGACCGGCCGCCGACGGTCGCCTACCTGAGCCAGATCGCCCGCGCCGCCGAAGACCTGGGCTTCGTCGGCGCGCTCACGCCGACCGGCGCGTGGTGCGAGGACGCGTGGCTGACCACCGCCATGGTCAGCCAGAACACCGAGCGCCTGAAGTTCCTCGTCGCCTTCCGTCCCGGCTTCGTCTCGCCGACGCTCGCGGCGCAGATGGCCTCCACCTTCCAGCGGCAGACCGGCGGACGGCTCCTGCTCAACGTGGTCACCGGTGGTGAGAGCCACGAGCAGCGGGCCTACGGGGACTTCCTGGACAAGGAGGCGCGGTACCGCCGCACCGGCGAATTCCTGGAAGTCGTCAGGGGGTTGTGGGAGGGCAGGACCGTCGACCTGTCCGGCGAGCACCTGCGAGTCGAGGACGCCAGGCTGGCCCGGGTGCCCGACCCGGTGCCCGAGGTGTACTTCGGTGGTTCCTCGGCGATCGCCGGGGAGGTGGCCGCGCGGCATGCCGACGTCTACCTCACGTGGGGGGAGCCGCCGGCGCAGGTCGCCGAGAAGATCGCCTGGATCAGGAAGCTGGCCGCGCAGGAGGGTCGCCGCGTCCGCTTCGGAATCCGGTTGCACGTCATCACCCGAGACACCTCCGAGCAGGCCTGGGCCGAGGCGGAGCGGCTGCTGGCAGGCTTCGACGCGGAGACCGTGCGGCAGGTGCAGGCGGGCCTTGCCCGCAGTGAGTCGGAGGGCCAGCAGCGGATGCTGGCCCTGCACGGCGGTGGGAGCCGGGACGGGCTGGAGATCCATCCCAACCTGTGGGCGGGCATCGGGCTGGTGCGGGGCGGCGCGGGGACCGCCCTGGTCGGCAGTCACACCGAGGTTGCCGAGCGGATCGAGGAGTACGCCGCGTCGGGGATCGAGGAGTTCATCTTCTCCGGGTATCCGCATCTGGAGGAGGCGTACTGGTTCGGCGAGGGCGTGCTGCCGAAGCTTCAGGCGCAGGGTCTGTGGCGGCACCCGTACGGGCAGCGGGTGGCCCCCGCCGCCCAGGTCCCCTTCGCCGGCGGCGCGCCGAGAGTGTCGGTGTGAGCTCTGGAACACCTGGCGACGGCTGACCGGACATGCGAAACGATGTAGCCTCCGAGCACCGCCCTTGACCTGCGCAGACAGGCAGGGAGCAGACAAACTGGGAGTATCTTCATGTTTCGTACGATCTTCAAGTCGAAGATTCACCGTGCCACCGTCACCCAGGCCGACCTGCACTACGTGGGATCGGTGACCATCGACGCGGATCTGCTCGACGCCGCCGACCTGCTGCCCGGCGAGCTGGTGCACATCGTCGACATCACCAACGGGGCGCGTCTGGAGACGTACGTCATCGAGGGTGAGCGCGGGTCCGGGGTCATCGGGATCAACGGCGCCGCCGCCCACCTGGTCCACCCCGGGGACCTGGTGATCATCATCAGCTACGCTCAGGTCACCGACGCCGAGGCGCGGGAGTTCCGGCCCAGCGTCGTGCACGTCGACGCCGGCAACCGGATCGTGGAGCTCGGCGCCGACCCGTCCGCGCCGGTGCCCGGCTCGGACCAGGAACGCAGCCCGCAGGCCGTACCCGCGGTCTGACCGGCGGACGAGGACCAGGAGCGCGCGCATGAGCGACATCGACATCCGTGACGACCGGGCGGCAGGCCGCCTGGAAGCGGTCGGCGACGGCGAAGTCGTCGGCCACATCGAGTACTTCGTGCTCGAGTCGCCCGCGCCCGCCCTGGTCCCGGTCCACACCGTCGTGGAGCCCGAACACGAGGGCAAGGGCATCGCCGGCTCGCTGGCCCGCGAGCTGTACAGCATCGCCGCGCGCGAGGGGGTCCCGGTGGCCCCGCTGTGCCCCTACGTCGTCAAATGGGCCGCCCGCCACCCCGAGGAGGCCCCGGCGGCCGACCCCGAGCTGCTCGCCGCGGCGAAGGACTGGCTGCGGGCCCACCCCGGGCGGTTCTAGGGAGCCCACGGGCGCGCTGCCGTGTCGGCGGAAGGCGGTGCGGTTCACGGCCGAGCCGCAGCCCACGGACGCTCGCCGCGTCCGCGGGAGGCCGTGCGGTTCACGGGCCTGGTCGCGGTGCGCGGGTGCCCTGCCCCTTCCGTGCGGCGGTTCGGGTGAGTGGTCCGGCCCCCGGTGAGTGGCGGAGCGGGCCTCGGGTAGGCGGGGGGTAGATCAGAGTCGACGTCCGACGACCGTACGGAGGACCCCGATGACGAGCCCGTACCCCGACCCCGTACCGCCGACCCCGCAGCCCGGCCCGGGCCCCGGACCGACCCCGCCGGACCCGTATCCGAGCCCGGTCCCGACCCCCGAGCCCGGCCCGGAACCCTCGCCACCGCCGCCGGGTCCCAGCCCGACGCCGCCCCCGGCACCACCCGCGCCGGGTCCGCCCGAACCCTCGCCGTCCCCCGTCCCGCCGGGCCCGGAACCCACCCCGAACCCGGAGCCGGGCCCGCCCCTCAGCTGACCTGCGGCAAAGCCGGCGGAGGCAGCCGAGACGGCGAAGACGGCGAAGACGGCGGAGCGGCCCCCGCCCCCACACCCCGAAGGGGAACGTGGGGCGGGGGCCGCTCCGTGCCCGCGCCGAGCGCGGCGCGCTACGCCGAGACCTCCGACCGGTCCCCGCCCCACAGCGTGTGGAACGAACCGTCCCGGTCCACCCGGCGGTAGGTGTGGGCGCCGAAGAAGTCCCGCTGGCCCTGGGTGAGGGCCGCCGGCAGGCGCTCAGCGCGCAGCGCGTCGTAGTACGCCAGGGCCGCGGCGAAGCCGGGGGTCGGCACGCCCTGGCGGGTCGCCGCGACCAGCACCTCGCGCCAGTCGTCCTGGGCGGCGGCGATCTCCTGGGCGAACGTCTCGTCCGACAGCAGGCTCGGCAGGTCGGCCCGGGCGTCGTACGCGGCCCGGATGCGGTCGAGGAAGGCCGCCCGGATGATGCAGCCGCCGCGCCAGATGGCGGAGACGGCGCCCAGGTCGATGTCCCAGTCGTATTCCTCGCTGCCCGCCGCGATCTCGTGGAAGCCCTGCGTGTACGACACGATCTTCGAGGCGTACAGCGCCTGCTCGACCCGGTCGGCGAAGGCCCCCGCCTCCGACTCGGACAGCGGGGACGGCTGCGGTCCCGCCAGGCCCCGCGAGGCGTCCCGGAGCGCCGCGTGGCCGGACAGGGAGCGGGCGAAGACCGCCTCCGCGATGCCGGAGACCGGCACCCCGAGGTCGAGCGCGATCTGCACCGTCCAGCGGCCGGTGCCCTTCTGCTCGGCCTGGTCGACCACCACGTCCACGAACGGCTTGCCGGTCGCCTCGTCCACGTGGGACAGGACCTCGGCGGTGATCTCGATCAGGTAGGAGTCCAGGCGGCCCGTGTTCCAGGTCCGGAAGATGTCCGCGATCTGCGCGGGGGAGTACCCGGCGACATCGCGCAGCAGCTGGTAGGCCTCGCCGATCAGCTGCATGTCGGCGTACTCGATGCCGTTGTGCACCATCTTCACGAAGTGACCCGCGCCGTCCGGGCCGACGTGCGTGACGCACGGAGCGCCGTCGGCCGCCTTCGCGGAGATCTTCTCCAGCATCGGGCCGAGGGAGTCGTAGGACTCCCGCGGGCCGCCCGGCATGATGCTCGGGCCGTGCAGCGCGCCCTCCTCGCCGCCGGAGACGCCCATGCCGACGAAGTGGATGCCCTGCTCGCGCAGCGCCTTCTCCCGGCGGCGGGTGTCCGCGAAGTGCGCGTTGCCCCCGTCGATGATCATGTCGCCGGGCTCCAGCAGCGGCGCGAACTCCTCGATCACGGCATCCGTCGGGTCGCCCGCCTTGACCATGATGACCAGACGCCGGGGACGCTCCAGGGCCGCCACGAACTCCTTGGCGGACTCGGCCAGGATGAAGTCCCCCTCGTCCCCGAACTCCTTCACCAGCGCCTGCGCCCGCGACACCGTACGGTTGTGCACGGCGACCGTGTAGCCGTTGCGCGCGAAGTTCCGGGCGAGGTTGCGGCCCATGACCGCGAGCCCCGTGACGCCGATCTGCGCTGAAGTGCTCATACCGCCTGCTCCTAGCTGCCTCGTGACTACGGCTCCGTCAGTACGGGCCCTCGCCCATCCTGACGTGCCGCTACGGCGAGCGCACATCCGACCCGCCAGGCATGTGTACGCACGGAAGGCGCCCGTCGCCTCAGCGTCGCCGCAGCTCGCGGCCCATCCCTTCAAGAAGGGCCCGATACCGGCCACTTGTTCGCGTCGAGAGGCTGATTTCCCGTCTTGTCATGGCCTGTTCGCAGCGCTTACTTTTGCCGCTCCTGACGCATGCCGAGGGGAATTCGGACATGGCCGTACGCGGCCGGCATCGCCGGTACCAGCCGACCAGGATCAACCGCGCCTCACTCACCGTCACGGCGGGCGGTGCCGGCCTCGCCATCCCGCTGGTCGCCTCGGGCGTCGCCCACGCGGCCGACGCGTCCACCTGGAACAAGGTCGCCGCCTGCGAGTCCAGCGGCAACTGGAGCATCAACACCGGCAACGGCTACTACGGCGGGCTGCAGTTCACCCAGTCCACCTGGGCGGCCTACGGCGGCACCCGGTACGCGCCGCGCGCCGACCTCGCCACCAGGGACCGGCAGATCGCGGTCGCCGAGAAGGTCCTGGACGGCCAGGGGCCCGGCGCCTGGCCGGTGTGCTCGGTGCGGGCCGGGCTGAACCGGGGCGGCGGCGCACCCGAACCGCACACGGACAGCGCCGGTTCCCGCCCGGCGAGGACCACCTCCGTGCGGGACGTGCAGCCGCAGACGACCCCGCAGTCCCGCGCCGGCCGGGCCGAGATGTACACGGTGGTGCACGGCGACACGCTCTCCGGCATCGCCGGCGAACAGCACGTACGGGGCGGCTGGCGGCACCTGTACGCGGGCAACCGCGCCACCATCGGCCCCGATCCCGACCTGATCCTGCCCGGCCAGCGGCTCGACCTGCGCCCCACCGCCTCGCCGGCGCCCGACACGCACACCGGGAGCAAGTCCAAGTCCCCGAAGAAGAAGCAGCCTTCGGAGAAGAAGGGGCCTTCCGAGAAGAAGACCCGGCAGACCCACCCGACCCACCAGAGCCACACGCACACCCACGCGCCCGCCCACCACACCGACGGGCACACCCTCGTCGCCCCCGTGCACGCCCCCATCGGCACCGGGTACCACGTGGGAGGGTCGCACTGGTCGAAGGGCTACCACACGGGCATCGACTTCCTGGTGCCCACCGGGACCTCCGTCCAGGCGGCGGCGGCCGGGCACGTGGTCGCCGCCGGCTGGGGAGGCTCGTACGGCTACCAGGTGGTGATCCGGCACGCGAACGGTCGCTACACCCAGTACGGGCACCTGTCCGCCATCTCCGTGCGCGCCGGGCAGAGCGTCTCCGCCGGCCAGCGCATCGGCCGCTCCGGGGCCACCGGGAACGTCACGGGCCCGCATCTGCACTTCGAGGTGCGGACCGGGCCCGGCTTCGGTTCGGACATCGACCCGCTCGCGTACCTGCGGGCCGGCGGCGTCAGGATCTGACCCGCGCGTACCGCTGCCGCTGCCGGTGCAGGACCGGCAGCGGTACGGAGAAGGTCGCGGACAGCGGGGTGCACGAGGGCGGGAAGACGAACGCCGGGGCCGTCGCCTCCGCCCCGGGCACCGTGTCCTCGGCCACGTCCGGAGTCTCCGGCTCGCCGGGGGCCCGGGCCCGAGGCGAGCCCGGGACGTCCGGCTCACCCGCGACGTCCGGCCCGCCCGTGATGCCCGGCCCGCCCGTGGCGTTCGGCCCGCCCGTGGCGTTCGGCCCGCCCGTGACGTCCGGCCCGCCCGTGGCGTTCGGCTCCTTCTCGGACGCCGGGCCCTCCGCGAGGACCAGCGCGCCCGCGCATCCCGGACCTCCCGCGAAATCGACGGAACCCCCGATCCCAGGGGAGTCATCGAACTTCGGGCCGCCCCCTTCGGGGACAGGGTCTCCCGCGAACTCGGCCATCTCCCTCATCTCCGTCATCCGCACGACCTCGGTGGCCCACGCGATGCCGGCCATCTCCGCCAGTTCCGCGAGCTCGTCGGGGCCGGGGTCACCGATCTTGACGCGCCCCGCCGAGCCCCGCCCGGGCTCCGACGTGGCCGGCCGCTGCCGGGGCAGCGCCGCCGGCGCCTCGCGGGCGGCGAACCCGGACCCGGGCACCGGAGCCTCGTCCTCGGCCGCCGGGGCCAGGGCGGTGACCGCCTCCGGCCCGGGGACCGGCTCCCGTTCCGGTTCGAGGCGTTCCGTCGTCAGCAGGATCAGACCGCCGCCGGCCACCACGCCGCAGCCGAGAGCGAGCAGGGTGCCCGTGGTGCCGTAGCGGAACGTCTCACCGAACATCAGAATGCCGACCGCGGCGGCCAGCACCGGGTTGACCACGGTCAGCGTGGCCAGCGGGGCGGCCAGCCCGCCGCCCCGGTAGGAGGCCTGTGACAGCAGCACGCCCGCGGTCGCGAAGACACCGATGACCGCGAGGGCGGGCAGGTCGCCGAGGCCGATCCCGGCGTCCCAGTCGACCGCGACGGTCTTGGTGAACACCGACGACATGCCGAAGGCGATGCCGGAGGCGGTGGCCAGCAGCACGCTGCGCACCGCCGGGTGCCGGTGCGCGGCCAGTCCGGCGACCGTCAGCGCGGCGACCGCCCCGCCGGTGACCAGCGCGACGGCCACCCGCTGGGCCGGGTCGAGGGAGTGGGTCCCGGCGGAGCCGACCACGGACAGCAGGCCGGCGAGGCCGACCGTGGCCATGACCGCGCCGCGCCAGGCGGTCGCCCCGGCCCTGCGGCCCACGCACAGCGCCGCCATGGGCAGGGCGAAGACGATGGTCAGGGCGCCGAGCGGCTGCACGAGGCTGAGCGGGCCGTAGGCGAGCGCCACGACGTGCAGGACACCGCCGAGCCCGTTCAGGCCCAGCGCCGCCCACCAGCCGGCCCGGCGCAGCGGCAGGTACGAACCGCCGGGCGAGGACAGTGCCACCTGCTCCTGCACGATCGCCCCGCCCGCGTACGCGACGGCGGACACGAACGACAGCAGCACGGACAACGCGAGGGCGCTCATCGGCAGTTCCTTCGCGTGCGGCGGGACCCCTGGGCCCGGCGCGGCGTACGGTCGGCTTCCATGGTCGACACTCTGCCCGTTCGGGCCCTCCCCGTCGTCGTACCTGAGCACTCAATGGGTCCTACTGCCGATGGAGTACGCGGCCCGGCCGCTCATCCCCAAGGCGGGCGGCCGCCCCGGGGGGACCCCGGCTCGGGGGCGGCGGCGCGGCCTGGTAGTGATGCTCCTCGTGGACCTCGATCCGGAACTCGCCGCCCTCCGGCCGCTCGGCGGCTTCTTCGTCCTGCGCACGACCGCGGGGGCGCGGCGCCCGCCCGCCCCGCTCCCGCCCACCCTGGCGGAGACCTACGCGACGGCAGCGACGGCGGCCTCGGCGGCCACGGCGGCAACGGCCGCCCCGGGGACGGCTGCCGGGGCGACGGCGGCGGACGGCGCCGCCCGCGACGTGCTGACCTCCCGGGTCGCCACGGTCGCGGACCGGCTCCGCACCGGTGAGGCGCGGGTCGCCGCCTCGATCGCCCACCAGGGACTGGCCGCCCGCCTGTGGTCCACGGCCCTGGCGTGCGCCGCCCTGTACGGCCGGCTGCCCGATCTCGGGCCCGGGCTGCTGCGCTGGCACGGCGCCGCGCCCGCCCCGGACGACCTGTGGCTGACCGAGGTGCGCGCGGCCCCCGGGGACCCGGCCACCCTGGCGGACGCCGTGCTGCACGCCCATCTCCGTCCCCTAGGGGAAGCCCTGACGGCCCGGTACGGAGTCGCGGCCGGCCTGCTGTGGGGCAACGCCGGTTCGGCGCTCGCCGGAGCGGCCCGCGAACTGGACCGCTGGGCCCGCGCCCACGGCCGTACCGACGTGGCCGACCGGGCCCGCCGCCTCACCGACGACCTCTTCGCCCACCCGCTGCTGCGCACCACCGGCACCCAGCCCGTGCCGACCTTCCGCCGCCGCAGCTGCTGCCTCTACTACCGCGTTCCCGGCGGCGGGGTCTGCGGCGACTGCTGCTTCACCCGCCCGCCGCGCTCTTCCCCGGGCGCCGCATCTGGGTGACCATGAAAGGGAACCTGTCGGCGAGACCAGGGGGTTGTCGGGTGCGTGTGGGACTGCTGACCCGGGAGTACCCGCCGGACGTGTACGGCGGCGCGGGCGTCCATGTCGAGTTCCTCGCCCGGGAGCTGAGCGCGCTGGTGGACCTGGAGGTGCACTGCTGGGGTGAGGGCCGCGGCGTCGGCGTGGTGCGCCACCGCCCCTGGCCCGTCCTCGACGGTTCCAACGACGCGCTGCGCACCTTCTCGGTGGACCTGTCCATCGCGGCCGCGCTCGAGGGCCGCGAACTCGTCCACTCCCACACCTGGTACGCCAACCTCGCCGGACACCTCGCCAAACTGCTGTACGGCGTCCCGCACGTGGTGACCGCCCACTCGCTGGAGCCGCTGCGCCCCTGGAAGGCCGAACAACTGGGCGGCGGGTACGCGCTGTCGAGCTGGACCGAGCGCACCGCCGTCGAGGCGGCCGACGCCGTGATCGCCGTGTCGGGCGCGATGCGCGAGGACATCCTCGCCTGCTACCCGGCGCTGGACCCGGCGCGGGTGCACGTCGTGCACAACGGCATCGACACCGCCCTGTACCGCCCGGACCACGGCACCGACGCGCTCACCCGGCACGGCATCGACCCGGCACGCCCGTTCGTGCTGTTCGTCGGCCGGATCACCCGGCAGAAGGGCGTGCCCCATCTGCTGCGCGCGGTACGGGACATCGACCCGGGCGCCCAGGTGGTGCTGTGCGCCGGCGCCCCCGACACCCCCGAGATCGACCGCGAGTTCCGGGAGCTGTACGAGGAGCTGAGCCGGGTCCGCGCGGGCGTGTCCTGGATCCCGCAGATGCTGCCCCGCGCCGACGTCATCCAACTCCTGACCCGGGCGGCCGTCTTCGTCTGCCCTTCGGTGTACGAACCCCTCGGCATCGTCAACCTGGAGGCCATGGCCTGCGGCACGCCGGTCGTCGCCTCCCGCGTCGGCGGCATCCCTGAGGTCGTGGCCGACGGCCGCACGGGTCTGCTGGTCGACGTGGACGACGCCTTCGAGGCGAACCTCGCCCGGGCCCTGGACACGGTGCTCGGCGACCCGGAGGCGGCCCGCCGGATGGGGGAGGCGGGACGGGTGCGCGCGGTCGAGGAGTTCGGCTGGGAAGCGGTGGCCCGGCGCACCGCCGGACTCTACGAGGAGATCCTCAAGCAGGCTTAGTCCCGCGTGCTCGGGGCATCCATGGTGGAACCAGGGTGAGGGGAGCGGCCGTGCGTGGATGGGACTACCCCCGCGGAAGCGGTGTGGGCCGGGGCGGACGGCCCTCGGTGCTCGGGATCGTACTGGCGGGCGGGGAGGGCAAACGCCTGATGCCGCTCACCACGGACCGGGCCAAGCCCGCCGTCACCTTCGGGGGCACCTACCGGCTCGTCGACTTCGTGCTGTCCAACCTGGTGAACGCCGACGTCCTGCGCATCTGCGTGCTGACCCAGTACAAGTCGCACTCGCTGGACCGGCACATCACCACCACCTGGCGGATGTCCAGCCTGCTGGGCAACTACGTCACCCCGGTGCCGGCCCAGCAGCGCCTGGGCCCGCGCTGGTACCTGGGCAGCGCCGACGCCATCCTGCAGTCGCTGAACCTCGTGTACGACGAACAGCCCGAGTACGTGGCCGTGTTCGGCGCCGACCACGTCTACCGCATGGACCCCCGGCAGATGCTGGCCCAGCACATCGAGGGCGGCGCCGGGGTGACCGTGGCCGGCATCCGGGTGCCGCGCTCGGAGTCCTCCTCGTTCGGTGTGATCACCCCGGGCTCGGACGGGCGCAGCGTCGAGCGCTTCCTGGAGAAGCCCGCGGACCCGCCCGGCCTCGCGGACGACCCCGAGTGCGTGTTCGCCTCGATGGGCAACTACGTCTTCACCACCAAGGCGCTCATCGAGGCGCTGCAACGCGACGCGGAGGACACGCAGTCCGTGCACGACATGGGCGGCTCGATCCTGCCCCAGCTCACCGGCCGCGGCGAGGCCCAGCTCTACGACTTCAGCGACAACCACGTGCCCGGCGAGACCAGCCGCGACCAGGGCTACTGGCGGGACGTCGGCACCCTCGACGCCTACCACGAGGCGCACATGGACCTGATAGCCGAGCGCCCCGCCTTCAACCTGTACAACCGGCAGTGGCCCATCTACACCCACTCCAACCAGCTCTCGCCGGCCCGGTTCAACGCGGGCGGCATCGCGAGCGAGTCCATCATCAGCGCGGGCTGCCTGATCCGCGGCCAGGTCACCCGGTCCGTGCTCTCGCCCGGCGTACGCGTCGACCCGGGCGCGGTCGTGCAGGGCTCGGTGCTGCACGACAACGTGCACGTCGGACGGGGCGCGATCGTCCGCGGCGCCGTGCTGGACAAGAACGTCGAGGTGCCGCCGGGCGCGACGATCGGCGTCAACCCGGAGCGGGACGCCGAGCTGTACACCGTCTCCGAGGGCGGCGTGATCGCGCTCGGGAAGGGGCAGCGCGTGCCCTGACGCACGCGCCGCCGGACGGCTCACGCGCGCGACGCGCGCCGCATCACCGCCCTGGAATGCCCGGGTTCGCCTCGTTCGCCCGCCACGATGCAGGCAACGATGTCGAACCTTCGGAGGTCATCCGACATGAGAGGGACCCGGCGCACGCGGCTGTGCCTGGCCGGGGTGATGGCAGCGTCCGCGCTGATCGCCACCCCCGCCGCACGTGCCGCCGAGCGGACCGACGGCCACCTCACCGACCTGGTGAACCCCTTCATCGGGAGCCAGAACGAGGGCAACACCTTCCCCGGCGCGACCGTGCCCTTCGGCATGGTGCAGCTCTCCCCGGACACCGGGCACAGCACCGGCTACGACTACACCCAGAACCGCGTCCGCGGCTTCTCCCTGGTCCACCTCTCCGGCGTCGGCTGCCGGATCGGCGGCGACCTGCCCGTACTGCCCACCACGGGCGAGGTGACCCAGACGGACTACGCGCGCTACGCGGCGGGCTTCTCGCACGCCGACGAGCAGGCGAGCCCCGGCTACTACGGCGTCGGCCTCGACTCCGGCATCCGCGCCGAGCTGACCGCGACCGCGCGCACCGGGGTGCAGCGCTACACCTTCCCGGCCACCGACCGGGCCAACGTCCTGCTGAACGCGGCCCAGGCGCTGCACAAGCCGGTCGCCAGCTCGGTCGAGATCCTCGACGCCCACACCGTGCGCACCGAGATCACCGGCCACGGCTTCTGCCGCGACACCGGCCCGTACACCGTGTACACGATCACCCGGTTCAACCGGCCGTTCACCGCCTACGGCACCTGGGACGGGGCGGCGGTCACACCGGGCGCCCGCACCGGCCGCGGCGGCGCCTACGTCCGCTTCGACACGACGAAGGACCGTACCGTCGAGGCGACCACCGCCCTGTCGTACGTCGACGCGCGCGGTGCCGCGGTCAACCTGCGGGCCGGCGGCGGCCGGTCCTTCGACGCGGTACGGCGGCGGGCCCGCGAGGAGTGGGAGCGGCGGCTCGCCGCCGTGCGCGTGCGGGGCGGCGACCCGACGCTGCGCCGCACCTTCTACTCGTCCCTGTACCGCTCGTTCCTCGCGCCCAACATCGGCAGCGACGCCGACGGCCGCTACCTGGGCTGGGACCGCCGCGTCCACCGCGCGGAGCGGTTCACGTACTACCAGAACTGGTCGCTGTGGGACACCTACCGCACCCAGGCCCAGTTGCTGGCCCTGCTCGCGCCGCGCGAGGCCCGCGACATGGCGCTGTCGGTGGTGAAGGTGGACGAGGACGGGGGCTGGCTGCCCAAGTGGGGTTACGGGCCGGTCGAGACGAACTGCATGAGCGGCGACCCGGTCACCCCGTTCCTGACCACCGCCTACCAGACGGGCCTGCTCAGGGGGTTCGAGGAGCGGGCGTACCGGGCGCTGCGCAAGAACGCCGACGGGGTGCCGCCCGCCGGCTACCCGGGCATCGGACGGGAGGCCAACGCCGAGTACATCGCCCACGGCTACGCCCCCTTCGTCAAGGACCGCCCGCTGTCCAAGCTGGGCGACTCCGACTACCACCACGGCGCCTCCGTCACCCTGGAGTACGCGCTCGCCGACGCGGTGCTCGCCCAGATGGCCCGGGGCCTCGGCCACGACGCGGACGCCGCCCGCTACGCCGCACGGTCGCGCAACTACCGCACCCTCTTCGACCCCTCGACCGGCTTCTTCCGGGCCCGGGACGCCTCCGGCGCCTTCACCGGCCCCGCGGACCCGGCCCGCAGCACCGGCTTCCACGAGGGCACCGCCTGGCAGTACCAGTGGCTCGTCCCGCAGGACCTGCCGGGCATGATCGACCTGATCGGCGGCACCCGCGCGGCCAACGAGCGCCTCGACACCTTCTTCGCCTACGACCGGCTGCTGGCCGACCCGGCGCGCACCGCGCGTGAGGTGTGGGTGCACGGGGACGCGTACGACTACTACAACGCCGACAAGTACAACCCGATGAACGAGCCCGACCTCGTCGCGCCGTACACGTACCTGGCCACCGGGCAGCCCTGGAAGACCACCGACGTGGTCCACGCGGCCCTGACCCTCTTCACCGACGGCCCCACCGGCATGACCGGGAACGACGACCTGGGCACCATGTCCGCCTGGAACGTGCTGTCGTCGATCGGGCTCTTCCCGATCCAACCCGGCTACAACACCTGGGGTCTGTCCACTCCCGTGTTCGACCGGGTCGACCTCACGCTCGACCGCCGCTACTGGCCGGGCGGCGGGTTCACCGTCACCGCGCCGGGCACCTCCGCCGCCGACCGCTACGTCCAGTCGGTCCGCACGGACGGCAGGCCGCACGCCCGGACCTACCTGACGACGGACGCCCTGCGCTCCCTGCGCACCGTCGCGTTCACGGTCGGCCCGCGCCCGTCCGAGTGGGGTACGTCACCCCAGGCGGCGCCACCGGTACTGAAGTGACCTCAGGAGTCCCACGAGTCCCGCCGCTCCCCCGAGGGGCGGGACTTAACCTGCTGTTAACTGAGCGTAGCCTGATCGTACTTGACCGTAATCGCCCAGCGAGTCTTGACTGTTGCCCTGCAGGACCGTCCGTCTCCCGCCCTTGCACGTTCCATCTCGTCTTCCCGCCGACGCGAGGCAAGCCCTTGACTTCCGATCCGCTCGCTCCCCTCGACCTGGCCTTCTGGAACATGGAGTCCGACCGGCACCCGATGCACCTGGGCGCGCTCGGTGTCTTCGCGACGCACTCGCCCACGGCGGGCGCCCACGCCGCCGACCTGCTCGCCGCGCGGGCCGCCGCCGTGCCCGGACTGCGCATGCGCATCCGGGACGTCTGGCAGCCGCTCTCCTTCGGGGGCGCCACCCGGGAGGCCGACCCGGACTTCGACCCGCTGAACCACGTACGGCTGCACGCCCCGACCGCCGACTTCCACGCCGCCGCCGGGCGGCTGATGGAGCGTCCGCTGGAGCGCGGCCGGCCGCCGTGGGAGGCCCATGTGCTGCCCGGCGAGGACGGCGTCTCCTTCGCCGTGCTGTTCAAGTTCCACCACGCGCTCGCCGACGGCCTGCGCGCGCTCAAGCTCGCCGCCGGGGTGCTGGACCCGGTCGACCTGCCCGAGCGCGGCCCGCGTCCCGTCGAGCCGCCGCGCACCCTGCTGTCCGACGTGCGCAGACTGCCCGCTCTGCTGCCCGGGCTGGTCAGGGGCGCGCTGTCGGACGCCGGCCGGGCCCTCGACATCGGCGCCTCGCTGGCCCGTTCGACCTTCGGGATGCGGCCCTCGTCGGCGCTGACCTCCGCGCCCAGCGGCACCCGCCGCACGGCCGGTGTGGTCCTGGACATCGACGACGTGCACCGCGTCCGCAAGAGCGTGGGCGGCACGGTCAACGACGTCCTCATCGCCGTCGTCGCCGGCGCGCTGCGCCGCTGGCTGGACGAACGCGGCGACGGCAGCGAGGGGGTGGCGCCGCGCGCCCTCATCCCGGTCTCCCGGCGCCGGCCGCGCACCGCCCAGCCACAGGGCAACCGGCTCTCCGGTTACCTGATACGGCTTCCGGTCGACGACCCCGACCCGCTGCGCCGCCTCGACACGGTGCGCACCGCGATGGTCCGCAACAAGGACGCGGGCCCCGACCGGGGTGCCGGTGCCGTCGCCCTGCTCGCCGACCACGTGCCCGCCCTCGGCCACCGGCTCGGCGGCCCGCTGGTCGGCCAGGCCGCCCGGCTCTGGTTCGACATCCTCGTCACCAGCGTCCCGCTGCCGGGCCTCGGCCTCCGGCTCGGCGGCCACGACCTGACCGAGGTCTACCCGCTGGCCCCGCTCGCCCCCGGCCAGTCGCTCGCGGTCGCGATCTCCACGTACCGGGGCCACGTGCACTACGGCCTGGTGGCCGACGCCCAGGCCGTCCCGGACCTGGACGTCTTCGCCCGAGCGGTGTCCGAGGAGGTGCAATCCCTCCTGACGGCATGCGACGCCTGAGTCCTGGCCGGACGGGGTCCCGACACCGGGTGCCCGGCCGGCCGGCGATCGGTGTCCCCGCCGCCCGATGCCCGGGGACTCCCCGAGCTGCCCCGGCTAGGGCCGCCCGGACCCGGCATCGGAGTCCCGGGCGTGCCGCGCGGTGGGCTCCGGGCGCCGTCCTGTGCCAGGTGTCTCGGTTGTTCGCCCGCACCGTCTCGGTCCCCGGTCCGGTCCAGTCAGTACTGCCGCCGCGGCGCGGCTCGGGCCGCCCGGACCCGGCATCGGACTCCCGGGCGTGCCGGGCGGTGGGCTCCGGGCGCCGTCCGGTGCCGGGCGTCTCGGTTGTTCGCCCGCACCGTCGCGGTCCCCGGTCTGGTCCAGTCCGTACTGCCGCCGTGGCGCGGCTCGGGCCGCCCGGACCCGGCATCGGAGTCCCGGGCGTGCCGCGCGGTGGGCTCCGGGCGCCGTCCGGTGCCGGGTGTCTCGGTTGTTCGCCCGCACCGTCGCGGTCCCCGGTCTGGTCCAGTCCGTACTGCTGCCGCGGCGCGGCTCGGGCCGCCCGGACCCGGCATCGGAGTCCCGGGCGTGCCGCGCGGTGGGCTCCGGGCGCCGTCCGGTGCCGGGCGTCTCGGTTGTTCGCCCGCACCGTCGCGGTCCCCGGTCCGGTCCAGTCCGTACTGCCGCCGTGGCGCGGTCCGGCCTGTTCGGGCCCGGCGGTGTCGGACTCGTGCTCGCGCCGGCGCGGGGGCTCCGAGTGCCCGCCGCTGCCGGTGCCCCGGGGCGCTCGCCCGCATCGCTTGTCCGGGAGTCGAACCGCCACAGTGTGGCCCGGTCCGTCCGGACCAGGCAGCGGGCCGTCGCTCCGGCTGCGCGGTAGGCCCGACTGCCCGCCGGTACCGCCTCGGTCGCTCGCCCGCGTCCTCGGGCCGGGCCGCCGGCCGGAGTTCCCCGGGCCCGGCCGCCGCCTCGCGGCCCGGGCAGGCGGCTAGCTGTCTGCGGACCCCAGGGTCTCGGTCCGGCTCCGAGCGGCCGCCCGCCGGTCGCGCCCACGCGCCTGCGTCCGGGCTGTCCCCGGTCGCCGGGGCGGGCGGTCCCGCGCGGCGTGGGTGACGTCGGCGTCGCGGTGGCCCGGCCGGGGTGGGCCCCGGGCGGCCGACCACGCCGTGCGGGCTGCCTCGACGACTGCGCCCGACCCTGCGGGGCAGTTCTCGGCTCCCGCCCGCGAGCCGGCCTTCCCCCCGGCCGACCGGAGGAAGCCCGACCGCTCCCGGTGACGGTGACCGTGTGCCCCCGGCCCGTGCCGCACAGGCAGCCACAGGCGCCCCCGGTGGCATGGCCGTGGGCCGGTATCCGCGTGGCGTCCGTCACCTCCGGGGCGAGGATCCCGTGGCCCGGGCGGGGGCGGGGATAGGGGCGGGGTTCGCGGGTTTGGCCCGGAGGGCTGCCGCTCCGTAAAATTCCCCGTTCGAAAGCGGGCGCGAGTCGGAGCGCCGCACGGGTGATCAGGAAAGCGGCAGCGCGATGACGGTGACAGAGGACGGCGCGGCGTCCGTGGGGTCCATGGACGCCACGGACATGGACCCCGCGGCCGTGGACGAGGTGGTCTACGGGCCCGGTATCGACCCGGAGCGCCTGGCCGTCTGCCTGAGCGTGCTGGAGGAGCTCGACCAGCTCGACGTCGACCACCCGGACGCGATTCTGGTGCGCCGGGCCACCTCGCACGTCTACCGCACGGTCAAGCAGCGCCGCCGCCAGGAGCGCCGCGCCGCCAAGACCGCGCACGACCGCGCCGTCACCGAGGCCACCGCGACCGGCTCCGCCGAGCGCATCGACGACGAGACCGAGGGCATCCTGCCCTCCTCCAAGGTCGAGGCGGGCAGGATCGCGGGCATACTCCAGCGCCCGCGCTCCTGCTACACCTGCAAGGGCAGGTACGTGGAGGTCGACTACTTCTACCACCAGCTCTGTCCGGACTGCGCCGGCCTGAACCGCGAGAAGCGCGACGCCCGCGCCGACCTCACCGGCAAGCGCGCCCTGCTCACCGGCGGCCGCGCCAAGATCGGCATGTACATCGCGCTGCGGCTGCTGCGCGACGGCGCGCACACCACCGTCACCACCCGCTTCCCCAAGGACGCCATCCGCCGCTTCAAGGCGATGGAGGACTCCGCGGACTGGATGCACCGGCTGGAGGTCGTCGGCATCGACCTGCGCGACCCGGCCCAGGCCGTCGCGCTGGCCGACCAGGTCGCCGAGGCCGGCCCGCTGGACATCCTGATCAACAACGCCACCCAGACCGTCCGCCGCCTGCCCACCGCCTACGCCGCCCTGGTCGAGGGCGAGAGCGCCCCGCTGCCCGCGGGTGAACTGCCCGCCCACCACGTCATCGGCGCCTTCAACTCCGGCGCGGTCGACGGCCTGGCCGCGCTGCCCCTCGGCACCAGCGGCCTGGACGCGCAGAAGGTCGCCGACCTCGCCCTGGTCGCGGGCAACGCCAGCGTCGCCCGTCACCTCGACGGCACCGCCATCGACGCCGGCGGTCTCGTTCCGGACGTCGTCGACACCAACACCTGGGTGCAGACGATCGAGCAGATCTCCCCGGTGGAGCTGCTCGAGACCCAGCTGTGCAACTACACGGCGCCGTTCATCCTGATCAGCAAGCTCCGCCCGGCGATGGCCGAGGCCGCCCGCAGGGCGACGAGCGGACGCGCCTACGTCGTGAACGTCTCCGCCATGGAAGGCGTCTTCAGCCGCGGCTACAAGGGCGCCGGCCACCCGAACACCAACGCGGCCAAGGCCGCGATGAACATGGTGACGCGGACCAGCGCCCAGGAGATGTTCGACGCCGACGGCATCCTGATGACCTCGGTCGACACCGGCTGGATCACCGACGAGCGCCCCCACTACGACAAGCTGCGCCTCGCCGAGGCCGGCTTCCACGCCCCGCTCGACCTGGTCGACGGAGCGGCCCGGGTGTACGACCCGGTCGTGCGCGGCGAGGCGGGCGAGGACCTGTACGGCGTCTTCATGAAGGACTACGCGCCCGGCAAGTGGTGAGCCCGGCGGTGGGGAGCCGGTGCCCCGCCGGGCCACCGGCTCCCCACCGTCCGGACGCCCCGCGAGGGTCGCCCGCGCCACCGGCCACCGGCTAGACCTCGGGGACACCACGCAGCCGCGCACGCAGGACGGTGCCGTCCGCCCCGGAGGCGGCCCGCACCCGCGTTCCGCCGTCGACCAGCAGATCGGCGCCCGTCACCCACTCGGCCGCATCCGAGGCCAGCCACAGCACGGCCCGCGCCACGTCCTCCGGCTCGCCGATCCGCCCGAGCGGCAGCTCCGCTGCCGCCTCGGCCTCGCCGGGCTCCCACACGAACCGGGCCATCTCGGTGCGGACGAGCCCGGGGGAGACGGAGTTGACCCGCACCCGGGGCGCGAGCTCGCCCGCGAGCTGCCGGGTGAGGTGCAGCAGCGCCGCCTTCGTGGTGCCGTACGCGCCCACCCGCGGCCCCACGTGCTCGGCGCCCTCCGTGCAGACGTTGACGACGGCCCCGCCGTGCTCGCGCATCCAGCCGTGCCAGGCGCACTGCACCAGGCGCAGCGGGGCCTGGACGTTGACCGCGAACGCCTCCCTCCAGTCCGTGTCGGGTGCCTCCATCAGCGGACCGTACGGCCGGTTCGTCGCCGCGTTGTTGACGAGGACGTCCAGCCGCCCGAACTCACGCAGCACCAGATCCGTCAGCTCCTCGGGATGCCCGGGGTCGGCCACACTGCCGGCCAGCCCGATCCCGCCCAGCTCGGCGGCGGCGCGCCGCACCGCGTCCGGGTCCCGCGCGGTCACGCACACGCGTGCCCCGGCGGCGGCGAGCGCCCCGGCCACGGCACGGCCGATGCCGCGCGTGCCGCCGGTGACGACCGCGGCCTTCCCCTGCAAGCCGTAGGAGGGCGTCATCGCCGCACCGTCTCATGACGGGCCGTCGGACGACAGAGGCACGGACGGCGGAGAGTCGGACGACAGAGGCACGGCCGACTCCGTACAGCACCAGCTCGATCGAGTCGAAGACATGTTCGTCTCGCTAGGCCGAGTGGGTGATTCACGCCGACGGGCGGGTGATGCGGTTTGTGGCAATCAGCGGCATATTGAGGGGGATTGGGAGTCCGTAGGACTTCCGATAGTTACACCTTGTTTGCACTCCCTATCGAGCGGTCGTCCGCTCATTTGGTTAACCTTGGGGGGACGGACAGCAGTACGGGGTCCCACCCACACCCACCGTCCGTCCTGGGGTGAGCCGGTCGACAACGGCCTGCTCCGACACGAAGTACCGGCGCCACCGCGTCCGAACTGGCCTTTCATCCAGACCCGAGCGGGCGACGAGAGCCGGAGCGCAGATTGTCCGGTGAGCCCCCGAGGGTGAGCCCGACACATAAGGAGTGCGCGGTGACACCGGAGAAGACGAATCGCGAACAGCGCCCCGAGGAACGCACGGAGCGCGGGGGCCGCCGGCCCGGAGAGCTCGGCAGCCTCGACGTGTGGGCACGGTCCGCCCCGATCCGCCTCGCGGGGTACGAGGACGACCTCGCCGAGCCGCACATCCTGCCCAGCGTCGACTGAGCCGGGCCGGATCGTCGCGATCGCCGTACGCATGGGCGTGACGGACTCACGCCCATGCCGATCCGGGAAGCCGCGGCCGGAGGAACGACAGGTCCCCCGACGGACGGGGGAGGCGGCCGGGCCGGGTCCGACGAGGCCGGCCGGCTACGCGGGGTCCGCCAGGGGCGCCGTCCGCCGCCACGGACGCCGGCTCTCCAACTCGTCGGCCAGGGCCAGCAGCGCGTCCTCCGTCCCGGGGCGGCCCGCCAGCTGCACCGCGCAGGGCGCGCCGGAGGGCAGGGTGCCGAACGGCACCGACATCGCCGGCCAGCCCGTCAGATTCCACGGCGGCGTCAACGGCGAATACGCCGTGTTCACCAGGATGTTGCGCAGCCAGCCCCGCTCGTGCCAGGCGACGGCCCGAGGCGAGCGGCGGGCGAGGGCCGGGGTGAGCAGCACGTCGTGCTCGGTGAAGAACGGCGTCAGCCGGGCCCGCAGCCGCTCGCGCCCGTCCCCGGTGCGGACCGAGGCCACGAAGCGGCGGCCCACCGCCGCGTGCACCCGGGTGCGCCGGGTCAGCCGCGCCGGGTCCAGGCCCTCCGCGTCGACGGCCGTACCGGCCGTCCAGTGCCGCAGCGAGGTGAGCCCCAGGTCGAGCGGATAGGGCGGCTCGGCCCGGCGGACCAGGTGCCCGGCGCCGGACAGCACCCCGGCCGCCTGCCGTACCGCCGTCGCGTACGGCGTACCGATCCGCACACCGGCCAGCGGACTGCGCAGCGCGACGGCGACGCGCAGCGACGGCCGTCGCTCGGGGCGTGCGAACGCGTGGTCCGCGAGGACCGACAGCATCAGCCGCAGATCCTCCACCGTGGTGGCCAGCGGCCCGTTCTCCGCCATGCCGAACCAGTCGCCCTCACCGATGCCCGCCGGCACCACCCCGTGCCCCGGTTTCAGCGTCACCAGACCGCAGTTGGCCGCCGGGATGCGCAGCGAGCCCATGCCGTCGTTGCCCAGCGCGAGCGGCACCAGACCCGCCGCGACGGCGGCCGCGCTGCCGCCGGACGAGCCGCCCGCCGTGCGGGAGGTGTCCCACGGGTTGCGGGCGGTGCCGTGCACGCCCTCCGTGGTGCCGAACACGCACAGCTCGGGCACGTTCGTCAGGCCCACGACCACCGCGCCCGCGGCCCGCAGCCGGGCCACCGTGACATGGTCCTCGGCGGCCGGGGTGTCCGCCGTGGCGGCCGAGCCGACCCGCATGGACTCGCCGCGCACCGCGAGGTTGTCCTTGACGGCCACCGGCACGCCCGCCAGAGGCAGTTCGGCCAGATCGGGCCGGCCCGCCACCTCGTCGGCCGCGGCGAGCGCCGAGGCGGCCGACACCGTGCGGAACGCGCCGATCCTGCCGTCCAGGCGCTCGATCCGCGCGAGGTGCTCCGCCACCACCTCACGGGGGGTGGCCCGCTTCTCGCGGACGGCGGCGGCGATCTCGGCGGCGGTACGGCCGGCCCAGTTGCTCACAGGTGCTCCTCGAAGGCGACGGTGTTCTCCGCTGCGCGGGAGCGTACCCGTCGGTACGCAGGCAGAACTGTGCACGGTCCCGCGCGCCACGTCGAGAGGCCGCCGGTGCGGCGGGCCCCGGACCTCAGGCGGGCGGCTCCTCCCGGCGGGCGGCGGGCGCCGTGCTGCCCCGGCTCGTCAGGCGGGGGACCGGCACACCGGCCGAGCGGGCCGGTTCGCCGTCCAGCAGGGCCAGGAGTTCGCGGGCCGCCGTGCGGCCGAACGCGGCGCTGTCGCGCGAGAGTGCCGACAGCCGCGGTGTGACCATGCGGCACAGGGCCGAGTCCTCCCAGGACACCACGGAGACGTCCCGGGGCACGGTGAAGCCGAGTTCGGCCGCGGCGGCGAGGCCGGCCACCGCCATCACGTCGTTGTCGTAGATCAGCGCCGTCGGGGGAGCGGACCCGCCGAGCACGCGGCGGGTCACGGCGGCACCCTCCGCGTCGGAGTAGTCGGTGGTCACCGAGCGCACCCCGGTCAGTCCCCGGCGCTCCGCCTCCGCGCGGAGCGTGGCGACCCGGCGCCGGGTGTGGGCGAGGCCCGCGAGACCCGCGATGTGCACGATCCGGCGGTGGCCGAGCGCCGTCAGCTCGTCGACGACCGAGGCCATCGCGCCGGCGTCGTCCGCCCAGACCGTGGACAGACCGGGACGGCACACGTCGGGGGCGCCGCCGATGACCACGGCGGGCAGGCCGAGTTCGTCCAGCAGGTCGGGGCGCGGGTCCTCGGCGCGCGGGTCGACCACCAGGACGCCGTCCACCCGGTGCTCCGCCCACCAGCGCCGGTAGACCGCGCACTCGTCGGCCACGTCCCGGGCCACCTGGAAGAGCAGGCCCAGATGACGCTCGGCGAGCACCTCCTGGATGCCGGAGACCAGATGGAGGAAGAAGGAGTCGACGCCCAGCGTGTCCGCCGGGCGGGCCAGCACGAAGCCCACCGTGGCCACGCCCTCGCCGGAGAGCGCGCGGGCCGCCGTGCTGGGGCGCCAGCCGAGCTGCTCGGCGACCCGGTGGACCCGGGCGCGGGTGGTCTCCGAGACCCCCGGCCGGCCGTTGAGGGCGAAGGACACCGCGCTCTCGGAGACCCCGGCGCGGCGGGCGATGTCCTTCATCGTCGGCCGGCGCGCGGGCGATCGCTTCTCCGGCACGCCCGCCCTCCCTTCCGTACAGGCCGGAACCGGCCAACTGCTAATGCGCTTGAGTGCACTTACCCTAAAGCGCATTAGCGATCGACCGCAACAGGTCTCAAGCACCGCTGTGACCAGGGCATTTGAGTCACTAATGACTTTAGCTGGGTCGAATCCATTGACGCGTCCGCCATTCGGTCGGCACAGTCTGGCCCGGCACCTTCCGCCCGTCCCCCCACCACAACCCGCCCCCACCGCAAAGGAGCCCCGCCGTCGTGCGTATCTCCCGCAGAACCTTCGCCGCCGTCGCCGTCGCCCTCGTCCTGCCGCTGAGCGCCTGCGGCTCGGGCGGCGACGGCGGCGGGCCGGCCGACGCCTCCGGCAAGGTCGAGGGCGACATCACCTTCCAGACCTGGAACCTGCGCGCCAACTTCAAGCCGTACTTCGAGGGACTGATCGCGGACTTCGAGAAGAAGTACCCCGCAACCCACGTGAAGTGGATCGACCAGCCCGCCGAGGGCTACGCCGACAAGATCAGCGCCGACGCCGCCGGCGGCACCCTGCCCGACGTCGTCAACGTCTCCCCGGACCTCGTCGCGCCCCTGGCGAAGGCCGGTCTCGCCCTCGACCTCGACAAGGCCGCCGCCCCGTACCGGTCCGAGTACCTCGACGGAGCATGGGCCAGCCACCGGGTTCCCGGGCTCAGCGGCACCTGGGCCTTCCCCTGGTACCTGAACACCGGCCCGCTCTTCTACAACAAGTCGCTGTTCGAGAAGGCCGGACTCGACGCCGGCAAGCCCCCCACGACGTACGGCGACCTGTTCGCCGACGCGCTGCGGATGGCCCGGAGCAGCGGCGGCAAGGTCGCCACGCTCGCCAACGTGCCCACGATCGAGGACTTCGGGCGCTACGGCGTGCCGCTGATGAACAAGGAAGGCACCGGCTTCGCCTTCGACGACGCCAAGGGAGTCGAACTCCTCACCAGGTACAAGGAGCTGTACGACGCCAAGGCGCTCGACCCGCAGGCGCTGACCGCCACCCCGGAGTCCTCCGGGAAGAAGTTCCTCACCGAGGCCGTCGCCATGAACCCCGGCAGCGCCCTGGACCTCGGCAACTTCAAGAAGCAGGCACCGGGCCTCTACAAGAACATCGGGATCACCGAGCAGATCACCAGCACCGGCCACGTCAACATGTACGTCATGGGCGTGATGGTCAACTCCCGTACCAGGCACACCCCGGCCGCCGTCGCCTTCGCCCACTTCGTCACCGACGCGCACAACCAGATGTCCTTCGCCAAGAAGGTCGCCATCTTCCCCAGCACCGCCGGCTCCCTCGACGACCCCTACTTCACCAAGGAGGACGGCACCGACGAGACCCGCGTACGCGTCGCCGCCGCCAAGTCCCTGAAGAACGCGGTCAACTACACGCCGGTGCTGTTCAGCGAGCAGATGAAGACCGCGCTGCGCAACGAGGTCGCCAAGGCCCTGCAGGGCAAGGAGAGCCCCAAGACGGCTCTCGACAACGCTGTCAAGGCGTGCGACCAGCTGCTGAAGCAGCAGGGCTGACCATGGCCGCCCCTACCGCACCGGCCCGGACACGGCGGCAACTGGCCACCACTCCCTGGCTGTTCGCCGCGCCCGGGCTGCTGGTCACCGGCGCCTTCGTGCTCTACCCGTTCGTGTCGACCGTGGTGAACTCCTTCACCGACCGCCGCACCCTGCTCCCGGGCCGCTTCGTCGGCCTCGCCAACTACCGCGAACTGCTCCACGACGACATGTTCTGGACCGGCCTGCGCAACAGCACCCTCTACATCGCCGGCGTCGTACCGGCCCTGGTGATCCTGCCGCTGCTGCTCGCCCTGCTGGTCCACAGGAACATCCCCGGCATCACCTTCTTCCGGTCCGCCTTCTACACCCCGGTCGTCGCCTCCATCGTGGTCGTCGGCCTGATCTGGGTGTGGCTGCTCGACGAACGGGGGCTGGTCAACTCCCTCCTTCAGGCCGTGGGCGTGGGGCGGGTCGGCTTCCTCAGCGACCAGTGGCTGCTGCTGCTGAGCGCCATGGCCGTGACCGTGTGGAAGGGCCTCGGCTACTACATGGTCATCTATCTGGCGGCGCTGGCGAACGTGCCGCGCGAACTGCACGAGGCGGCCGCCGTCGACGGCGCCGGCCCGGTCCGCCGCTTCCTCACGGTCACCGTGCCCGCCGTCCGCTCCACCATGGTGCTCGTCGCCGCGCTCTCCTCGGTCGCCGCCTTCAAGGTGTTCTCCGAGGTCTACCTGATGGCGGGCCCGAGCGGCGGCCCGGCCGGCGAGGACACCACCCTCGTCATGCTCGTCCAGCGCACCGGCACCGGCCTGACCGGCCGCGTCGGCTACGCCTCCGCCCTCTCCGTCGTCGTGTTCGCGGTCACCGTCGCCCTCATGCTGCTGGTGCTGCGGGCCGACCGCGGGGAGGAGTCATGAGCCTCCTGGAGAAGACCCCGCGCACCACGCGCCCGGCCGCACCGGCCGCCGCCCGGGAGCCCCGCATCACCGACGAGCACGGCCGCCGCGTCCGGCCCGGCGAACTCGTCCTGCGCTACCTGCTGCTGCTCGTCGTGCTCGCCCTCACCGTCGGGCCCTTCCTCTGGCAGCTCTCCACCTCCCTCAAGGGCCCCACCGAGGACATCTTCAGCTCCCCGCCGAGCTTCCTCCCGGCCCACCCCACCCTGCACAACTACGCGCGGGTCGCCGACACCATCCCGGTCTGGGACTACGCCCTGAACTCGCTGAAGGTCGCGAGCGCCGGCGTCGTGACCAACTGCGCCGGCTCCGCGCTCGCCGGGTACGCGCTCGCCCGGCTGCGCTACCGCGGCCGGCGCGCCACCACCCTCGTCTTCGTGCTGGCCATGCTGGTCCCGGTGGAGGGCATCGTCATCGCCCAGTTCACGACCATGCGCGAACTCGGACTCAACAACACGCTCGTCGGGGTCGTCCTGCCCGGCGCGGTCGGCGCGATGAACGTGCTCCTGATGCGCAACGCCTTCCGCGCCCTGCCGTACGAGATCGAGGAGGCCGCCTACGTCGACGGCGCCGACGCCTGGCAGCGGTTCCTGCGCATCGCCCTGCCGTCGGTCAGGGGCACCCTCGCCGTCGTCGCGATCTTCGCCTTCATGGGCGCCTGGGACGACTTCCTGTGGCCGCTCGTCGTGCTCAGCGACCCCGACCGCTTCACCCTCACCATCGGCCTGAACTACCTGCACGGCACCTTCGCGAACGACGAACGCCTGGTCGCCGCCGGCACCGTCATCGCCGTGGCCCCGCTCATCGCCCTCTTCGCCTGCCTCCAGCGGTACTTCTTCCGCGGGGTCGGCGAGGGCGCCGTCAAGGGCTGAGCCCCCACCCCCGCGAGGAGCAAGGACACCGCATGCCCGCTGCCGTCCGCTTCGGCGTCAACTACACCCCGAGCGAGGGCTGGTTCCACCACTGGCTCGACTTCGACCTCGACGCCGTGCGCGCCGACCTGGACGCGATCGCCGCCCTCGGCCTCGACCACGTCCGCGTCTTCCCGCTGTGGCCCTACTTCCAGCCCAACCGCACCCTGATCAGGCCCCGCGCCGTCGAGGACCTGGTACGGCTCGCCGACGCGGCCGCCGAACGCGGCCTCGACGTGGGCGTCGACGGCCTGCAGGGCCACCTGAGCAGCTTCGACTTCCTGCCCGCCTGGACCCGCACCTGGCACCGGCGCAACCTCTTCACCGACCCGGACGTCGTCGAGGGCCAGGCCGGCTACCTGCGCACCCTCGCCGCAGCGCTCGCCGACCGGCCCAACTTCCTCGGCATGACCCTCGGCAACGAGGTCAACCAGTTCGCCGCCGGACCGCACCCGGACCCCGACCGCATCACGCCCGAGGACGCCGAGCGCTGGCTCACCCGGCTGCTCGCCGCCTGCGCCGAGGGCGCCCCGGACCGGCCGCACCTGCACGCCTCGTACGACGCCGCCTGGTACCAGGACGACCAGCCCTTCACCCCCGGCCACTCCGCCCGCCTCGGCGCCCTCACCGCCGTGCACTCCTGGGTGTTCAACGGCACCGCACAGCGCCACGGCCGCACCTCCGTGCCCACCGAGCACCACGCCGCCTACCTGGTCGAGCTGAGCAAGGCCTGGGCCGAGGAGCCGCACCGGCCCGTCTGGCTCCAGGAGGTCGGCGCGCCGGCGCCCCTGGTGCCCGCCGAGCACGCGGCGGCCTTCACCGAGGCGACCGTCCGCAACGTCCTGGACTGCCCCGACCTGTGGGGCGTCACCTGGTGGTGCTCGTACGACGTCTCCCGCGCACTCGCCGACTTCCCCGAACTCGAGTACGGCCTCGGGCTGTTCACCAGCGACCGGCGGCCCAAGGACGTCGCCCGCGCGCTGGCCGACGCGGCCCGCGCACCCCACCCGCCGCCCGCCACCCGCACCACGGCCCTCGTCGTCCCCGCGGACCCCGCCCGCCGCTCCCGCTGCGCACCCGGCGGACCCGTCTTCGACGCCTTCTTCCGGCTGGTCGCCGACGGGGCCCGCCCCACCACCGTCCTGGACACCCGCGCGGACGACAAGGAGCACCTCACCGCCCGCGGCATCACCGAAGTCGTCACACCCGGCCAGGTACTCCCCACCCCACCCGGAGGCCCCCGCTCGTGAACCCCACCAGACGCACCGTCCTCGCCGCGGCCACCGCCGCCGTCCTCGCCCCCGTGCCGGTTCTCGGCCCGGTGCCCGCCCTCGCGGCCGGCCGGGCCCGGGCCGCCGCCACCCCGCCGTACGCCTCCTACTGGTACCCGGACTCCCTGCCCGCCGGCAGCCCCGGCCCCGGCATCACCTGGCGCAGCCTGAAGACCTGGCGGGCGGCCGACGACCCCGACCTCGCCTTCAACGCGGCCTCCGTCCCGCTCGCCCCCCGATTCACCCCGACCCCGGCGAACCCGACCGCCCGCGCCGGACAGGCCCGCGTCCAGGCCCTGGTCTCCTTCGGGCCCACCTCCGCCAACCCCTCCCAGGGCGCGGCCGACGCCGACTACTACGCCCTCACCCACTGGGCCTACCTCGACGAGCTGGTGTTCTGGGGCGGCTCGGCGGGTGAAGGGCTGATCCTGGCGCCGAACGCGCCCGTCGTGGACGCCGCCCACCGGCACGGCGTGCCCGTCCTCGGCAACGTCTTCCTGCCGCCCACCGCCTACGGCGGGCAGCTCCGCTGGACCCGCGACCTCGTCCAGCAGGACGCCGCCGGGCACTTCCCGCTCGCCGAGCGACTCGTCGCGGTGGCGGCGGCGTACGGCTTCGACGGCTGGTTCGTGAACGCCGAGACCGGCGGCGGGAACACCACGCTCGGCACCGCGATGCTCGGCTTCGTCAAGGAGCTGAGGACGCTCGCGGCCGCCCGGGGACAGCGGGTGACCTGGTACGACGCGATGACCGTCGACGGCACGGTCGCCTGGCAGGGCGCCCTGGACAGCCAGAACCAGGCGTTCTTCCAGGCCGCCGACGACATCTTCGTCGACTTCCGGTGGAGCGCGGCCACCCTCGCCGCCTCGGGGACGAAGGCCGAGCAGCTGGGGCGCAGCCGGTACGCGCTGTGGACGGGCGTCGACGTCGAGTCGAACGGCCCGGACACCCCGGTGGACTGGGACGCGATCGTCCCCACCGGCAAGCCGCACGTCGCCTCGGTCGGCTTCTACCGGCCCGAGTGGACCCGCGACCACCTCCCGGCCGACCGGCGTTCCCCGGCCGACTTCCACGCGGCCGACGACCGGTTCTGGACCGGCCGCTCCCTTGACCCGGCGCGACCGGACGCGACCGACCCGTGGCGGGCGCCCGCCGTGTCGGTGGCGGACCGCTCGACGGTGTCCTCGGTGCCGTTCGCGAGCGTGTTCAACACCGGGCACGGCCTGCGCTGGTACGAGGCCGGAGCGGTCACCTCGGACGCGCCCTGGAACCACCTCGGGCTCCAGGACCGGCTGCCCTCGCGCCGCTGGACGGTACGGACGGCGGGCGAGCGGCCCGCCGTCTCCTTCGACTTCGACGACGCCTGGCGCGGCGGGAGCAGTGTGCTGGTCGCCGGCGCCCTCGACCGGCCGGCGGTGCTCGACCTGTACGCGACCCGGCTGACGGTCACCCGGGACGCCGTGGCCGAGCTGACCTACAAGGCCGAGACCGGGGAGGCGGACGTCGAACTGGCCGTCGCGACCGGCGAACCGGCGGCGCCCGGGGCGGCACCGCCGTACCGGTACCTGCCGGTCCACCCGGGCGGCCGGGCGTGCCGCACGAACTCCGTCAACGGCTGGCGGACGGTGGAGGTGCCGCTCACCGGTGTCGCCGGCACCGTGCACGCCCTCGGGGTCCGGCTCACCGGCCGCGGCTCACCGGTGCGCTGGCGGCTCGGCGCGCTCGCCGTCCGCGACCCGGCCGGCCCGCCCGCGGCGCCCGCCGCCCCCTCCGGCTTCCGCGTCACCGCGGCGGACGGCGGCGACCTGCGCCTCGCCTGGAACGCGGCCCCGGGGCCCGTCCGCCACTACACCGTGCACCGCGTCCTGCCCGACGGCACCCGCCGCTTCCTCGGCGGCACCTGCCAGCGCGCCTTCTTCGTAGCCGGTCAGCGGCCCGGGCCGGCCGAGAGCGCCGCACGGTTCGAACTGCGCAGCGTGGGGGAGCTCTACAACGCCTCGACCGCCGTGACCGTCACTCACACCTGGTAATCACCCCGGACACCCCAGCAGGGAGCACCCCGCATGCATGACGACCGCACTCTGGTCGAAGCCCGCCTCCGGCGCGTCCTCGACGAACGCATCCGCCCCGCCGTGTACCCCGAGTCCGTGCCGCTGCGGGTCGCCGTCTGGCACGCCCCGGGCGAGCCGGTCCCGGTCGCTCAGGGGCTGGCGGCCGAGCCCGTGCCGATCGAGGTCGGCGCCCGGTGGGGTGCCCCCTGGGGCACGAGCTGGTTCACGGTGACCGGCACCGTGCCCGAGGCGTGGGCGGGCCGGACCGTGGAGGCCCTGCTCGACCTGGGGTTCGACGAGAACATGCCCGGGTTCCAGTGCGAGGGCCTGGTCTACCGCCCCGACGGCACACCGGTGAAGGGTCTCAACCCGCGCAACCAGTGGGTACGCGTCGCCGCTCCCGCCGCCGGCGGCGAGGAGGTGCGCCTGCACGTCGAGGCCGCCTCCAACCCTGTCCTCCTCGACTACCACCCGTTCCGGCCCACCCCGCTCGGCGACCTGGACACCGCCGGGCACGAGCCGCAGTACACGCTCACCCGCATGGACCTCGCCGTCCTGGACGAGACCGTGTGGCAGCTGGTGCTCGACCTGGAGGTGCTGGGCGAGCTGATGGCCGAGCTGCCCGAGGACTCCGCGCGCCGCCACGACATCCTGCGCGCGGTCGACCGGGCGCTGGACGCGGTGGACCTCCAGGACGTGAACGGCACGGCGGACCGGGCCCGGGAGCGGCTCTCCGGCGTGCTGGCCGCCCCCGCGGTGCCGTCCGCGCACCGGATCAGCGCCGTCGGACACGCGCACATCGACTCGGCCTGGCTGTGGCCGCTGCGCGAGACCGTGCGCAAGGTGGCCCGTACGACGTCCAACATGACCGCGCTCCTCGACGACGAGCCGGACTTCGTCTTCGCGATGTCCCAGGCGCAGCAGTGGGCGTGGGTGAAGGAGCACCGGCCCGAGGTGTGGGCCCGGGTGAAGAAGGCGGTGGCGGGCGGGCGGTTCGTGCCGGCCGGCGGGATGTGGGTGGAGTCGGACACCAACATGCCGGGTTCGGAGGCGATGGCCCGTCAGTTCGTGCACGGCAAGCGGTTCTTCCTCGACGAGTTCGGCATCGAGAACGAGGAGGCGTGGCTGCCCGACACCTTCGGCTTCGCCGCGGGACTGCCGCAGATCATCAGGGCGGCCGGCTCCAAGTGGCTGCTGACGCAGAAGATCTCCTGGTCCCGGACCAACCGGTTCCCGCACCACACCTTCCAGTGGGAGGGCATCGACGGCACCCGGATCTTCACCCACTTCCCGCCCGTCGACACCTACAACTGCTCGATGAAGGGCGCCGAGATCGCCCACGCGGCCCGTAACTTCCGCGACAAGGGCCGCGCCCGGCACTCGCTGGCGCCCACCGGCTGGGGCGACGGGGGCGGCGGCACGACCCGCGAGATGGTCGCCAAGGCGGCCCGGCTGCGGGACCTGGAGGGTTCGGCGACCGTCGCCTGGGAGACGCCCGCCGCGTTCTTCGCGAAGGCCGAGGCGGACTACCCCGACCCGCCGGTCTGGGTCGGCGAGCTGTACCTCGAACTGCACCGCGCCACGCTGACCAGCCAGGCCAAGACCAAACAGGGCAACCGGCGCAGCGAACACCTGCTGTACGAGGCCGAGTTGTGGGCGGCCACCGCGGCCGTGCGCACCGGCTTCCACTACCCGTACGAGGACCTGGACCGGATCTGGAAGACGGTCCTGCTGCACCAGTTCCACGACATCCTGCCCGGCTCCTCCATCGCGTGGGTGCACCGGGAGGCCCGGGCGACGTACGAGCGGGTCGCCGCCGAGCTGGAGGGGATCACCGGGGCCGCGCAGCGGGCCCTGGCGGGCGAGGGGGACACGCCGCTGGTGTTCAACGCCGCCCCGCACCCGCGCGCCGGCGTCCCGGCCGGCGGGGCGGCGACGGCGCGGACGGAGGGCGCCACGACGCTCCGGCCCCGCCCGGACGGCGGGCACGTGCTGGACAACGGCCTGCTGAGGATCGAGATCGACGCCCGCGGCCTGGTCGTCTCCGCCCGCGACCTGGCGGCCGGCCGCGAGACGATCGCTCCCGGCGCCGCGGCCAACCTGCTCCAGCTGCACGCCGACTTCCCGAACATGTGGGACGCCTGGGACGTGGACGAGTTCTACCGGAACACGGTCACCGACCTCACGGACGCCGACGCGGTGACGGCGGGAGAGGACGGCTCCTCGGTACGGGTCGTGCGGTCCTTCGGCGCGTCCCGGGTCACCCAGGTGCTGTCGCTGCCGCCGGGGGAGGGGCGCCTGGTGCTGGACACGGAGGTCGACTGGCACGAGACGGAGAAGTTCCTGAAGCTGGCCTTCCCGCTGGACCTGCACGCCGAACGGTACGCGTCCGAGACGCAGTTCGGGCACTTCCACCGGCCCACCCACACCAACACCTCGTGGGAGGCGGCCAAGTTCGAGGCGTGCAACCACCGGTTCGTGCACCTGGAGGAACCCGGCTGGGGCGTCGCGGTCGTCAACGACTCGACGTACGGGCACGACGTGACCCGCACCGTCCGCACCCGGGGCGACCGGGGTACGACCACCACGGTCCGGGTGTCGCTGCTGCGCGCCCCGCGGTTCCCCGACCCCGAGACGGACCAGGGCGTGCACCGTTTCCGGCACGCGCTGGTGCCCGGCGCGGGGATCGCCGACGCGGTCCGCGAGGGCTGGCGGATCAACGTGCCCGAGCGCCGCGCGACCGGTGCCGGCGCGGTGTCCCCGCTGGTCACGGTGGACAACCCGGCGGTCGTGGTGACCGCCGTGAAGCTGGCCGACGACGGCAGCGGCGACGTCGTGATCCGCTTCCACGAGGCCCACGGCGGGCGGGCCACCGCCACTCTGGAGCTGGGCTTCCCGGCCGCGGACTGCACCGTGACGGACCTGCTGGAGCGGCCCGGCGCCGAGGGCCAGCCCCCCGCACTCGACGGCGACCGGCTCACCGTACGACTGCGGCCCTTCGAGCTGACGACCCTGCGGCTGCGCAGGGCATGAGCCGACGGCGGGCGGGGCGAGCCTGGACGGCCGCCCCGCCCGGCCCGCCCGCCTTGCCCACGCCGCCCTCGGCCACCCGCCCGCCGTCCGGGCTTCTCCCCGGGCCGCCGCAGCCGGGATGATGTGCGGATGAGACGAAGAAGGGTTCCCGACCACTCCTGGGCCGCGGAGCCCGACCCTCTGCTGGCCCTGGCCCAGCGGGAGTTGGCGTTCTACGCGCGGGCCTGCGACCGGGCCAGGCGGCTGCACCACGTCACCGAACTGGGCGCCCTGCTCAGCACGTCGGTGACGGTCGTGGCCGCCGGGCTGCACGCCCCCGCCTGGCTCACCGCGCTGATCGCGGGCGGCGCCGTCTTCTTCACCGGCATGCGCCAGCTCTACGGCGCCGGGTCGCGCTGGGTGCTGGCCGCGCAGGCGCGGGAGGCGCTGCGCCGGGCGCTCGACCGCTACCTGCTGCTGTCCCCGGCGGAGCGTGACGAGGCGGCCCGGCAGGCGCTGCAGAGCGTGGTCGAGGAGGTCGGCGCGAACGAGCTGCGCACCTGGGCCGAGACGCAGGGCGGCCGTCCCGAGGCGGCGCCGCTGCCCCCGGTGCAGACGTGAGGGCCCCTCGGCCGCAGCGGCGTCGAGGTGCGCCCGCTCGGCTTCGGCACCCTCCACACCCCGGTGGACGACGAGACGGCGCACCACCTCACCCTCTGGCGTGAGCCGTGCCGCCGTCCTGCCGGGCTGCGCGGGGGCCCGCCCCCGCCACGCGTGAACGCAGCCGCCCGGCGCGCGCGTGAGCCCGGGCGCTCGCCGCGCTGCGAGCGAGCCGTGCCGCTCCACGCCGCCGGGCGTGAACCTCACCACCTCACCCCCTGGCGTGAGCCGTGCCGCCGTCCGCCGCTCGCGCCGCCTGACCCCACGCCCCGCACCGCCGGGACCGCTGCGCCGCACGCGAACCCCGCCCAAGCCCACCACGCGTCGGCACCATCCCGCCCTCGTACCCCGGCCCCCGCTAAGACCCCCGAGCCCCCGTCGCCAGCCTCGTGGGCGGCAGGTACTCGCGTACGTACGTCCGGTCCCAGCAGGCCCCCGTCTCGCGGAGTTCGCGCCAGGTCGTGTAGCGGTAGCGGAAGAGGCGGGCGCGGATGTGGCGGGGTGGGGTGTCGGGGGGGAAGGGGGAGCGGCGCAGCAGTCTCAGGGTGTCGCGGTCGTTCTCCAGCAGCCGTTCCACCAGGCCGCCGAACCAGTCGCCGGCGTAGGCGGGGGAGAGGGCGGCGAACCACATCAGCCAGTCCAGGCGCAGGTGGTAGGGCGCGAACTGGCGGGGCCAGTGCCGGGGGTCGCCCGGCTTGCCCCGGAACTCGTACTCCCGCCAGTCGGAGTCCTCGCGCGGCACGTCGTCCAGCGTGCCCTCGACGACCACCTCGTAGCGGACCCGGCTGACGCTGCCGAACGCCCCGTAGGTGTTCACCAGGTGCAGCGGGTCGAAGGAGCGGTTCATCACCTGGCGCCGGGAGACCATGTTCCGCACCGGGTGGTAGCTCAGGAACAGCAGCAGCGCGGCCACCGCGAGCACGACCACCTCGTACCAGAGCGGCGCCGCGGGCACGGACGGCGCGCCGGTGGGCAGCCGGAGCGCGGACAGGGCCAGCACGACGGTGATCCAGTTCAGCCAGGAGAAGTTGCCCGACATCACCAGCCACAGCTGGGTGACGATCATCAGGGCGGCCGCGGCCGACGCGATCGGCTGGGGCGTGAAGAGCAGCACCGGCACGACGAGCTGCGTGAGGTGGTTGGCCGCCACCTCCGCCCGGTGCAGCGGCCCCGGCAGGTGGTGGAAGAACCAGCTCAGCGGTCCCGGCATCGGCTGCGTCTCGTGGTGGTAGTACAGGCAGGTCAGCTTCCGCCAGCAGGCGTCGCCGCGCAGCTTGATCAGCCCGGCCCCGAACTCGACCCGGAACAGGATCCAGCGCAGCAGGAACAGCACGACGACGGGCGGCGCGACCTCGTCGTTGCCGAGGAACGCGGCCAGGAACCCCGTCTCCAGCAGCAGCGACTCCCAGCCGAACGCGTACCACGTCTGGCCCACGTTGACGATCGACAGGTACAGCGCCCAGGGCACCAGCCACAGCGGGATCGCGGCCCACAGCGGCAGCAGCGAGTCCGCCCCCGCCAGCAGGGCCGCCGACACCGCGCAGCCCGCCCAGGCGCAGGCCGCGAAGAACCGGTCCGAGTAGTGGAGCTGGAACAGGCTGGGGGCCCGCCTGAACCGCACCCGCGCCGTGAACCGCGGGACCGGCAGCATGCCGCGCGCGCCGAGCAGGGGCCGGAACTGGAGGGCCGCCGTCAGGAAGGCCACGAGGTACACGGCGGCCAGGGCCCGCTGGAAGACCAGCCGGCTCAGCCAGTAGTCGGGTGCGGTGAACCAGTCCACGGCCGTGCGCTCCTGCCTCCAGTGTGGCCGCCGCGACGCGAGGGACCCCAGCGGCGCGGGAAGGGCCCGTCACTGCGTGTACCTCGCCGCTCCGCCCGCGTAACCCGGACGGGTCCGCCGACCGCCGCCGGTGGGGACCCCGTCCGGTCCGGGCCCGCTCGAAGAATCCGGCAAACCCTGGCAAGGTGGGCGCATGGCTGATCGGGGAGCGAGTGCCCTGTCACTCCCGGAGGACTGGCCCGCCCACCCGGATCCGATCCTGGCGCTCAACCGCATGGGCAGCTTCGACTGGGACCTGGACACCGGTCTGTTCAGCATGGACGCCCAGGCGCACGAGATCTTCGACCTGCGCCCCGAGGAGTACGACGGACGCCCCGAGAGCCTGACCCCGCGGGTGCCGCGCGCCGAGGGGCACCGCCTCGACGCCCTGGTGGCCCAGGCCATCAAGGACGGCCGGGAGAACTACGGCGCCTACTTCCGCGTCCGCCGCCGCGACGGGACCCTGCGCTGGACGCACACCCAGGGGTACATACGGCGGGACGGCACCGGCCGCCCCCGGCGGATCATCGGCATCGTCCGGGACGCCACCGAGGAGCTGGACGAGGCGGTGGTGAGCCGGGAGCCGGCCGCGCAGGACGCCGCCCGGCGCGGGCAGACCAACGTCGTCCAGATCGCCACGGCGGCCCTCGCCCACGCGCGCACCGTCCAGGACGTCATCGACGTCGTCAAGGACACCCACGGCCTCACTCTGCTCGGCTCCACCAGCATGGTCCTCGGCCTCGTCGAGGCCGGCCGCATCCGGCTCGTCGCCGAGGGCCCCGCCGGCACCTTCGTGCCCGGCACGCGGATCACCCGTATCGAGGAGCCCTACCCGATGAGCGAGGCGGTGCGCACCCTGAGCCCCTGCTTCATCGAGTCCCCCGAGGAGTTCGCCGACCGCTTCCCCGCACTGTGGGGACAGATCACCGGGCTGCGCATCACCGCCGCGGCCTATCTGCCGCTCATCGCCCAGGCCCGGCCGATCGGGGCGATGGGCCTGCTCTACAGCGACCGGCGCGGCTTCTCACGCGAGGAGCGCGACGTGCTGGTCGCGCTCGGCAGCAGCATCGCGCAGAGCCTGCAGCGCGCCATGCTCTACGAGCAGGAGAAGGACCTCGCCCAGGGCCTCCAGCAGGCCATGCTGCCGCGCACCATCCCGAGCGTGCGGGGCGCCGACGTGGCCGTCCGCTACCGCGCCGCCACCGTCGGCGGGGCTCTCGGCCGGGACATCGGCGGCGACTGGTACGACCTGATCCCGCTGCCCGGCGAGAAGGTCGGCGCCGTCATCGGCGACGTCCAGGGCCACGACACGCACGCGGCGGCCGTGATGGGCCAGCTCCGCATCGTGCTGCGCGCCTACGCCGCCGAGGGCCACACCCCGGCCACCGTGATGGCCCGTGCCTCCGTCTTCCTGCGCGAACTGGACACCGACCGCTTCGCCACCTGCCTGTACGCGGAGGCCGACCTGTCCACCGGGGTGGTCCAGGTGGTCCGGGCCGGGCACATCGACCCGGTCGTCCGGCACGCCGACGGCACCTGCCGGCGGGTCACCGTCGAGGGCGGGCTGCCGCTCGGTCTGTCCGCCGAGTTCGGCCGCCTCGAATACCCGGTCTCCACCCTCGAACTCGACCCCGGCCACACCCTGCTGCTGTGCACCGACGGCCTGGTCGAACAGCCCGGCGTCGACCTCGACGACGGGATGCTGGCCCTGACCGCCCTCATCGACAGCGGCCCCGAGGAGGTGCGCGACCTCGCCGACCGGCTGATCCGGATGGCCGAGGAACGCGGCGGCGACGACGACGTGGCCCTGCTCCTGCTGCGCCGCCGCGCCCCCGAGGCCCCGCGGGCGGGGGGCCGGCTCCAGCAGCACGTGGCGCCCGGCGACCCCGAGGCCCTCACCCAGGCCCGGCACATGATCCGGGCCGCAGTCCGCTCCTGGGGCGCCCGCGACCGGTCCGACGAGATCGAGCTGGTCGCCGACGAGCTGATCACCAACGCCCTGATGCACACCGAGGGCTCCGCGATCGTCACCGTGCGGGTCCTGGAGGGCAGCGGCCGCCGGCTGCGGGTCGAGGTGGAGGACTCCTCCAGCGCTCTGCCGCGCCGCCGGGACGCGGGGGAGAACGGCGTCTCCGGCCGCGGGCTGCTCCTGGTCGACCGGCTCGCCGACGTGTGGGGCGTGGAGGCGCGCGGCGGCGGCAAGGCCGTGTGGTGCGAGTTCGCGGTGCCGGACGCGACGCGGTCCGGCGGCGGCTGAGCGGCCGTGCGCCGGCGGCGCCGGATGGCACCCTGGACGTATGCCGGAACTGCCCGAGGTCGAAGCGCTGAAGGACTTCCTCACCGAGCACCTGGTCGGCCGCCGGGTGGTGCGGGTGCTGCCGGTCGCCGTCAGCGTCCTGAAGACGTACGAGCCCCCGCTCACCGCCCTCGAGGGCGGCGAGGTCACCGCCGTGGACCGGTACGGCAAGTTCCTCGACCTCGCGACGGACGGCGGACCGCACCTGGTCACCCATCTGGCCCGCGCGGGCTGGCTGCAGTGGCGGGACCGGCTGCCGGACGGCCCGCCCCGCCCGGGCAAGGGCCCGCTCGCGCTGCGCGTGGCGCTGGAGACGGGCGAGGGCTTCGACCTCACCGAGGCCGGCACCCAGAAGCGCCTCGCGGTGTACGTCGTCCGGGACCCGCGGGAGGTGCCCGGCATCGCCCGCCTCGGCCCCGACCCGCTCGCCGCGGACTTCGACGAGGAACGGCTCGCCGCCCTGCTGACGGACGAGCGGCGCCGGATCAAGGGCGCGCTGCGCGACCAGAGCCTGATCGCGGGGGTGGGCAACGCCTACAGCGACGAGATCCTGCACGCGGCGAAGATGTCCCCGTTCAAGATCGCCGCCTCGCTCACCCCCGAGGAGGTGCACCGGCTGTACGAGGCGCTGCGCACCACCCTGACCGAGGCGGTCGAGCGCTCACGCGGCCTGGCGGCGGGCCGTCTGAAGGCGGAGAAGAAGAGCGGCCTGCGCGTCCACGGACGCACCGGCGAGCCGTGCCCGGTCTGCGGCGACACCATCCGCGAGGTCTCCTTCAGCGACTCCTCGCTCCAGTACTGCCCCACCTGCCAGACCGGCGGCAAGCCCCTCGCGGACCGCCGCCTGTCGCGCCTGCTCAAGTAGCGGCGCCGGGTGTCCGCGCGGTCTCAGCTCGGGTCGAGCGACACCAGCCGCTGCCCGTCCGTGGTGCGTACGTCGTAGTGGGCGATCTGGTCCGGGTGCATGGTGGAGCCGGCCATCGTCATGGTCGTGCCGGTGTCGCGGGTGCCCACGGACCAGCCGCCGACGACCTGCTCGGAGCCGTCGCGGCCCACGACGACCAGCCGGCAGGAGTGGGGGCCGGAGGCGTCCTTGACCTCCAGGCGCATCAGGCTGCCGGAGTCCCCGTCCTCGGTGGTCACGCGGGCCCACACGCCGGTGCCGGGGTCGGTGGCCGCGGTGACCCGGGAGGCCGGCTCGCCGTGCCCGGCGAAGGCCGTGAGCGCCGGTGCGGCCACCGCGAGCACCACCGAGGCGGCCAGGCCGTAGAGCAGGCGGCGGCGCCGGGCCCGGTGCCGGACCGTCAGTTCGCCCAGGAGCCGGTCGAGCAGCCGGGGACCGGGCTGGGCCATGGGGTGCACGAAGCGCGGCGTGGCACGGCGGTACAGCATCAACTGCCGTGCGGCGGGACCGAACTCGGTCACCTGTGCCGCGCACTGGGGGCACTCCATGAGGTGGTCCTCGAAGCGGAAGGACTCCGCCTCGTCCAGCACGCCGAGCGCGTACGCGCCGACGTCGCGATGCCTTTCCAGGGACCTCATGCCGAATCCTCGTGCCGATGGGTGTGGGTGGGGTGACTCCTTGCTCCCATCCGTACGCAGACGACAACCGAATCACTCAAGGCACACACCGAATCGTGACCTAGAGGTTCGGAGCGGCCCGGCCCGCGGATTGGTCAGGATCGCAGAAAAAACCGAAGAGGCCGGAACGCGGCAGGTCCAGGGCTCAGAAGAGGTGGATGGCCAGGTGTCCCAGCGGCAGTCCGAGCCGCCACGCGGGGGTCCACACCTTCGGTCCGTCGTCCTCCCCGAACACCGCGCCGCCGCCCGGCACCGCGTCCAGGTCGGGCGCGAGCAGCTCGGTCTCCTCCAGCCAGCGCCAGGCCTCGGCGGCCAGGGCCAGGTCGGGCGACGGCGCGCCGGCCGCGGCATCCTCGCCGGCCAGCTCGGCCATCCGCTCGCCCACCCACTCCTGCCACGGCTGGTCGTACGCGGTCAGGGACAGCCAGTTCTCCAGCTGCGAGACCACCCGGATGCCGGACAGCTCGCCGTCGGTGTCCGAGAGGAAGACCGTCAGGGCCAGCGCGTCCCGGCCGGCCCGGAACTCGAAGGACGTCGGCGGCATCAGATCGCCGGTGCGCAGCAGTTCGTCGGCGATGTACTCGGCGTACAGCCAGGCCATGGGGACGGCGAGTTCACCCCCGCCGGTGCCGTCCGTGCTCTCGTGACCTCTGTGCAGCATCCCTTCCTGCCTTCCTCCGGTGCGTGCGCGTCGCCCGAACCCCTGGACCCGTTGTGGGCGGCCCCGTCCGGAACACGGATGAGGACAGCTGATGGCCCGAACGGGGGTCACAGCAAGGCGCTTTGCCGAGGTTTGACCAAGGCTCCGGTTTCACCGCAGGTCGGCCGCGTAACCCGGAAGGACCCGGCGCAGGGCGCGCAGCGCGTAGTAGGCGCGCGACTTCACGGTACCGGGCGGGATCCCGAGGGCCGTCGCGGCCTCCGCCACACTGGCCCCGCGGAAGTACACGAGTACCAGAACGTCACGGTGCTCCGGAGTGAGTGTCTTCACAGCCTCCCGGACATCGAGCACCGCGGTGGCCCGCTCGGCGTGGTCGGCGGTCACCCGGGCGTTCTCCGGCACCTCGTCGCCCACCTCGAAGGGCCGCGCCCGCCGGGCCCGCCGCGCGTCGATCGCGAGCCGCCGGGCCACGGTCAGCAGCCAGGGCCGTACGGAGTCGAAGTCGGCCGCCCGCAGCGCCTCGGGATGCTGCCAGGCGCGCACCAGGGTCTCCTGCACGAGGTCCTCGGCGCGCTGGCGGTCCCCGTCGCTCAGCCGCAGCAGCAGGGCGAAGAGGGGGCCGCCGTGGTCGCGCTGGAGCGCGGCGAGCTCGTGCTCGGCGGTCGTCGTCCCGGGGGGAAGTGAGGTTCCGGCCGTCATGGCCGTATCGCAGCGCAGGGCGCGGCCGGGGGACAGGGGGCGCGCCCGGCTCTGCGACGGACGGTCGATCGCGGCGGTGAACGGTCGCACACGTGACCTTCCGCCGCACGGGGAGAGCACCGGATGGGTTAATTCGGGCGCTCGGGTTGTTTGCGTCGAGGGCCGGTTTCATACCCATATGCCCGTCAAGGCTTTGTCGGTAAATAAGACGTCCGCACAGACGACGACGATCCTGGGGTGAGCTGATGATCGGACGCAGACACCAGGTGGCGCTGGCCCTGACCGCCCTCCTCGCCGCCGCGGCCGCCTGCCAGAACCAGGCGCGGCACGAGTCGGCGAGCCCGGGCCGTCCGGCGCCGCCGCCCGTCGTCCGCGACTTCACGCTCGTCGCGACCGGCGACGTGCTGCCGCACGCCTCCGTGATCGAGCGGGCGGGCTTCGACGCGGGCGGCCGGGGCTACGACTTCCGCCCGATGCTCGCCGGCGCCGAACCCGTGGTCCGCCGCGCCGACGTGGCCCTGTGCCACCTGGATACCGTCTACGGCGCCGACCGCGGCTTCACGGATTTCAAGGCGCCCCCGCAGCTGGCCGCGGGCCTCGCCGCGACCGGCTACGACGGCTGCTCGACCGCCTCCGGCCACGTCCTGGACGACGGCGCCCCGGGCCTGCGGCGCACCCTGGACACCATGGACCGGGCCGGGCTGCGGCACTCGGGCACCGCCCGCACCGAGGCCGAGGCGCACTCGGTCACGATGCTCCAGGCCGGCCCGGCCCGGGTCGCGCACCTGTCGTACACCTACGGCACCGACGGCCACCCGATGCCCGCGGGGCAGCCCTGGGCGGTCAACCTCATCGACGCGGACCGGATGGTCTCCGACGCCCGGGCCGCCCGGCTCGCGGGCGCCGACGTGGTCGTCGTCTCGGTGCGCTGGGGCACCGAGTGGGAGGAGGCCCCGGACGGCACACAGCTCGAACTCGCCCGGCGGCTCACCGCCTCGACCACCAACGGCCGCCCCGACATCGACCTGATCCTCGGCAGCCACGCCCACGTGCCGCAGGCCTACGAGAAGGTCAACGGCACCTGGGTGGTCTACGGCATGGGCGACCAGGTCGCCGGCGAGATGTACAACCGCAGGGGCGTGCAGGACTCGCGCGGCAACGAGTCCACGGTCGGCCGCTTCACCTTCACCGCGCCCGCCAACCCCGGTGACCGCTGGCAGGTCACCCGGGCCGAGTTCGTCCCGCAGATGTACGACCTCGACGCCGGCCGGGTGCTGGACCTCGGCCGGGCCATCGCCGGCGGCGCCGAGCTGCAGGGGGTGCGCGACCGCATCCGGGACGTGGTGCTCAGCCGTGGGGCCGCCGCCGACGGGCTGGTCATGGGGGACTGATCACTCCGCGGGCGGCCGGGCGAGCGCGGAGCGGCGGTAGGAGTAGCCGAAGTAGATCACGCAGCCGATCAGGAACCACACGACGAACCGGACCCACGTCTGCCACTGCAGGAACGTGATCAGCCAGATCGAGAAGACGACGCCCAGCGCGGGCAGGAACGGCATCCACGGGGTGCGGAAGGCGCGCGGCAGGTCCGGCCGGCGGTAGCGCAGCACGATCACGGCCGTGCACACCACGACGAACGCCAGCAGGATGCCGATGTTGGTCAGCTCCGCCGCCTCGCCGATCGGGACGAACCCGGCGATGAGCGCCGAGCCCACGCCGACGATCCAGGTCACCCGGGTGGGCACGTGCCGGGTCGGGTGCGTCTTGGCGAACCAGGCGGGCAGCAGCCCGTCCCGGGACATCGAGAACCACACCCGGGTCACGCCCAGCATGAACGTGAACATCACCGTGAGGATGCCGATGATCGCGCCGACCGCGATCACGTCCGCGAGGCCGGCCAGGCCCACCGACTTGAAGGCCGAGGAGAACCCGCTCTCCGGGTCGATGTCCTTGTAGTTCTGCATGCCGGTCAGCACCAGGCACGCCAGGACGTACAGCACCATCGAGATCGCCAGCGAGTAGATGATCGCCTTCGGCATGTGCCGCTGCGCGTCCTTCGACTCCTCGGCCGCGGTCGACATGGCGTCGTAGCCGAAGACCGCGAAGAACACGGTCGCCGCGCCGGTGAACGCCCCGCTGATCCCGAACGGGAAGAACGGGTGGTAGTTCCCCGTGTCGATGTGGAAGAAGCCCACGCCGATCACCACCAGCACGACCAGCACCTTCAGCGCGACCACGAAGGTCTCGAAGCGGGCCGCGCTGCGGATGCCCTGGGTGAGCAGCCAGGCGATCAGCAGGCACAGCACGGCCGCGAACAGGTCGACCCGGTGCCCGGCCCCCGTCCCCGGCGCCCCCAGCATCCAGGCGGGCAGCTTCGCGCCCATCTCCTGGACCAGGAACCCGAAGTACCCGGAGATGCCGATCGCCACCACGGCCACGATCGCCGTGTACTCCAGCAGCAGGTCCCAGCCGATGAACCAGCCGGCGAACTCGCCGAGCACCGCGTAGCCGTACGTGTAGGCCGACCCCGCCTTCGGGATGAGGCCCGCGAACTCGGCGTACGACAGTGCGGCGCAGGCGCTGGCCAGACCGGCGATCAGGAACGACACCAGCACCGCGGGCCCCGCCGTGCCGTTGGCGACGGTGCCGGCGAGGGTGAAGATGCCGGCCCCGATGATGCCGCCCACGCCGATGGCGGTGAGCTGCGACAGCCCCAGCGACCGGTCCAGCCGGGGGCCCTCGCCGAGTTCGGTCTCCTCGATGTGTTCGATGGGTTTGCGGCGGAGAATTCCTTCACCCGCACGAAGCCTGGCCATGCGCCTCACCTCTTAGCCGACGGCAAACGGCTGACGGCGGATCATGATGGCTCAGGGCGGTCCCGGACGGAAGACGCCACGCACGGCCCAGTCCGGTGTCCACGCACGTGCCCCGGCCCGGGCGGGCCGAAGACCCGCGAGACGGGTGCGCAGAGCGGCGAGACCGGGGTGCGCGTTGGCCGTGTCCCAGACCAGGCAGTGCGGGTGGACCGGGGTCGGACCGGTGAGCGGGATCCGGTGCAGGCCGTACGACGCGGGCCCGACGAGACGGGTCTGCGCGCCGACGAAGGTGGCCGGAGCCGAGGTCAACGGTCTGATCATGGCGACCTCGCCGCTGCTCGTCGTCCTCATGCTCGGCCCGCTCGGCTTCGCGGCCTGGCAGTACGGCCTCGCCTTCGCCGTGCCCTGCCTCGGCGGCCTGCTCGGCTCCCGTCTGGCCCGGCCGCTGGTCGCCCGGCACGGCAGGCGCCGGGTGCTGTTCACCGCAGGCGTGCTGCGCGCCTGCTGGTCGGTGGGCCCGGCCCTCGTCCGCCCCGGCGTCCCCGGGCTGGTCCTCGTGATGGTCCTGGAACTGGGCCTCATCACCTGCTCGGGCGTGTTCAGCCCGGTCCTCGCCGCCGAACGGCTCGAACGGGCCCCGGACGACCGGGTGGCCCGCACCCTGGCGGCCTGGTCCGTCACGAGCAAGGCCGCCACCGCGGCGCTCACCGCGCTGTGGGGCCTGCTGGCCGCGCTCACCGGCCCGCGCGCCGCGATCGCCCTGGCCGGGGTCCTGCTGCTGCCCACCCCGCTGCTGCTGCGCGGAACCGCTACGGCACGACCGTCACCGGCCACCGCCCCGCCTTCACCAGCCGGACCGCCACCGAGCCGATGATCCGGTGCCCGGCCTGCTCCGAGGCGCCCACCACCACCGCGTCCGCCTTGAGCTCGTCGGCCGCCTTCACCAGCCCGTTGTACGGGTCGCCGCGGAAGGTGTGGAACTCCCAGCGCACCTCGAATATCCCCCTGACCCGTTCGGCCGCCTCGCGGATGTAGGAGACCAGGTCCTCGGCGATCTCGTCGGTCGTCTCCGCCACCGGCGCGCCGAGCGCCGCCCCGGCCGCGAGCACCGGCTGCACGTACACCACGGCCAGCAGCGCGCGCTGCCGCCGCGCCAGACCGCCCGCGTACGCGGCGGCGCGCAGCGAGGAGTCCGAGCCGTCCACCCCGACCACGATGACCTTGGGGCCGTCGGTGCCCCGCTCGAACTGGTGCGCGTGCTGTTCGTGCTGCTCCGTCACAGCCCGAGGCTATCGGAACCGGTGGTTCAGGCCGAGGAGCGGCCCCGCTCGACGGGCGAACGGCCCCGGCCCTTCCTAGAGTCGGAACCATGACTGCCACCGCCGGGCCGGACGCACGCGGGTCGGCCGCGGGCCGGACACTCCCGCCCGCCGGCGGCCGCCTCGGCTGGGTGCCCGAGGCCTTCGGGACCCTGTTCGCCTTCCTCGGCCTGCTCTGCGCGCTGCTCGCGTTCATCGCCCCCCTGCGCACCGTGCTCCGCCCGGTCGTGCGCGCCCTCGACCTGCTCCTGGTGCCGATCAGCGCCAACCTGGCGTACGCGGTCTTCCTGTTCCTGCTGGCCGGCGCCACCGCCGCCCGCAAGAAGGTCGCCTGGTGGCTGGTCGTGGTCTACCTGGGCCTGCTGGTCGTCTTCGACGTCCTCGGCCTGGCCCTGGGCCAGTACGCCGTCTCGCTGCCCTCCTTCGTGCTCTGCGGCCTGCTGCTGCTCCTGCTGGTGCTCGCCCGCGCGGAGTTCTACGCGGCCTCCCGCCGCGGTGCCGTGTGGCGCGCCCTGGGGGTGCTGGTGGCCGGGCTCGTCGTCGCCATCGTCGTCGGCTGGGGGCTGGTCTCGCTGTTCCCGGGCACCCTGCCGGAGGGCCAGCACCTGGCGTGGGCGGCGGACCGGGTGTGCGGCGGGCTGGTCTCCAACAGCTCCTTCGACGGCCGGCCGCCGCGCAAGGTCACCTTCCTGCTCGGCCTGTTCGGCGCGCTCGCGCTGCTGAACGCGGCCGCCGCGCTCTTCCGCTCCCAGCGCCTGGAAGCGGCCCTGCACGGCGACGAGGAGGCACGTATCCGCGCCCTCCTCGGGGCCTACGGCGCACAGGACTCGCTCGGCTACTTCGCCACCCGGCGGGACAAGGCCGTCGTCTTCTCCTCCAGCGGCAAGGCCGCCGTCACCTACCGCGTCGAGGCCGGCGTGTGCCTGGCCAGCGGCGACCCCGTGGGCGACCCCGAGGCGTGGCCGCACGCGATCGCCGCGTGGCTGGACGTGGCCCGCCGGCACGCCTGGGCGCCCGCGGTGATGGGCGCCTCGGAGTCCGGGGCCCGCGCCTTCGCCCGCGCCGGGCTCGGCGCCCTCCAGCTCGGCGACGAGGCGATCGTGCACGTGTCCGGGTTCGACCTGAACGGCCGGGACATGCGTGTCACCCGGCAGGCCGTGCACCGCGTCCGCCGCACCGGGGCCACCTCGCGCATCCGCCGCCACGCCACCCTCACCGACCGCGAGATGGAGGAGATCGTCGACAAGGCCGACGCCTGGCGCGACACCGAGACCGAGCGCGGCTTCTCCATGGCCCTGGACCGGCTCGGCGACCCCAGCGACGGCGACTGCCTCCTCGTGGAGGCCCTGAGCGAGGACGGCAGGCTGCTCGCCCTGCTCTCCTTCGTGCCCTGGGGCCGCGGCGGCGTCTCCCTGGACCTGATGCGCCGTGACCGCAGCGCCCCCAACGGGGTGATGGAGTTCATGGTCGCCGAACTGTGCGCGGCCGCCCCGAAGCTGGGGGTGCGCAGGATCTCGCTGAACTTCGCCGTCTTCCGGTCGGTGTTCGAGGAGGGCGCCCGCATCGGCGCGGGCCCGGTGCTGAGGCTGTGGCGCCGGCTGCTGCTGTTCTTCTCCCGCTGGTGGCAGCTGGAGGCCCTCTACCGCTCCAACGCCAAGTACCGCCCGGAGTGGTACCCGCGCTTCATCTGCTACGGCGAGACCGCCTCCCTCGCCCGCATCGGCCTCGCCTCCGCCATCGCCGAGGGGTTCGTCTCCGTGCCTTCGCTGCGCAAACTCTGGGGAAAGGGGCACCCGAAGACAGGGCAGCGGCCCGCCACCACCGAGGGCCTGCCGCCCCTGGCGGCGCTCGGCCTCGACGGAGGGGACGAGGCCGGGACCGCCGTCCCGGACGCGGGCCTGTCCGACCAGGTCCGCGTCCGGCTCCGCAAGCTCGACCGGCTGCGCGCCACCGGCACCGACCCGTACCCGGTCGGCGGTCCCACCCCGACCCACGCCCTCGCCGACGTCCCGCACGGCGGGGACGTCACCGTGGCAGGCCGGGTCATGCTGGTCCGCGACTTCGGCGGCATCGTCTTCGCCGTGCTGCGGGACTGGTCCGGGGACCGTCAACTCGCCCTCATCCGCGACCGGTCCGGCGCCGCCCTCGACCGTTTCCGGGACACGGCCGACATCGGCGACCACATCACCGCCACCGGCCGCGCGGGGGTGAGCGACAAGGGCGAGCCCACCGTCTTCGTCACCTCGTGGCACCTGGCCGGCAAGTGCCTGCACCCGCTGCCCGACAAGCGCCGCGGCCTCGCCGACCCCGAGGCCCGGGTCCGCCGCCGCTACCTCGACCTGGTCACCAGCCCCGCCGCCCGCCAGGTGGTCCGCACCCGCTCCACCGTCGTCCAGGCCCTGCGCCAGGGCCTGCTGGACCGCGGCTACGTCGAGGTCGAGACGCCGATGCTGCAGCAGATCCACGGCGGCGCCAACGCACGCCCCTTCACCACCCACATCAACGCCTACGACCTCGACCTCTACCTGCGCATCGCGCCCGAGCTGTACCTCAAACGGCTGTGCGTGGGCGGCCTGGAGCGGGTCTTCGAGATGGGCCGCACCTTCCGCAACGAGGGCGTCTCCTACAAGCACAACCCCGAGTTCACGATGCTGGAGGCCTACCAGGCGCACGCCGACTACGACGTGATGCGCGACCTGGCCCGTGAGCTGATCCAGGGCGCGGCGACCGCCGCCTTCGGCTCCGCGGTCGCCCGCAAGGACGGCCGGGAGTACGACATCTCGGGGGACTGGCCCGTGAAGACGGTCCACGGGGCGCTCTCCGAGGCCCTGGGCGAGGAGATCGGCCCCGGCACCGAACTGCTCAGGCTGCACCGGCTGTGCGACCGCACGGGCGTGCCGTACACCCCCGACGACACCCCGGGCGACGTGGTCCTGGAGATGTACGAGCGGCTGGTCGAGGAGCGCACCCGGCTGCCCACGTTCTACAAGGACTTCCCCACCGAGGTCTCCCCGCTCACCCGGCAGCACCGCGCCGACCCGCGCCTCGCCGAGCGCTGGGACCTCGTCGCCTTCGGCACCGAACTCGGCACCGCCTACTCCGAACTGACCGACCCCGTCGAACAGCGCCGCCGGCTCACCGAGCAGTCCCTGCTGGCCGCGGGCGGCGACCCCGAGGCCATGGAGCTCGACGAGGACTTCCTCGACGCCCTGGAGTACGCGATGCCGCCGACCGGCGGCCTCGGCATCGGCGTCGACCGGCTGGTCATGTTCCTCACCGGCCTCACCATCCGCGAGACCCTGCCCTTCCCGCTGGTGCGCCGCCGCTAGGTGCATGGATCACGAGCGTTGTCGACACCGGAGGGCCACGCCCGCGCACCCCGGCGGCACCGCACCCGGCGCGGGAGGCGCACGGGGCGGCGTGCGCTGCGCCGTACGGGTGCATTCCGCCGCCGCACCGGTGTCGATGCGGGGCACCTGAGGTTTGCGGGGCGACTGATGAAGCATGCAGAAGGATCAGTTGTTCACACGGCGCCGCATGCTGCTCGCCGGGGGCGCCGCCCTGGGAGCCGCGGGCACCGCGGGAGTCGTGGTGGCGGGCGACGGCGGCGAGGCGGCCCGCACCGCCGCACCCGCCGCCGGCCCGCAGGCCCGCCAGGTGCTCAAGTCCTCCGCCTTCCGGCTCCAGCCGCTCACCGGGTACGGTCCCCCGCGCGCCGCGCCGCGCAAGCTGAAGGTGCGCAGCGAACCCATCCTGCAGATCTCCGGGCGGGGCCGCCGGATGATGCTCACCTACGACGACGGCCCGAACCCGGCCTACACCCCGCACATCCTGGACACCCTCGCCAAGTACGGCGTCCGGGCGATGTTCTTCGTGTGCGGGGAGTGCGTCGTGGACAACAAGGAACTGCTGGCCCGGATGGCCGACGAGGGGCACGTCGTCGGCAACCACACCTGGACCCACCCGCTGCTGACCAGCCTGGCCCGGGGGGAGATCCGCTCCGAGATGGAGCGCACCAGCGATGTCATCGAGGACGCCTACGGGGAGCGCCCCCAGTGGTTCCGTGCGCCCTACGGGGCCTGGAACCGCGCGGCCTTCCAGCTCGGCGCCGAGATGGGCATGGAGCCCATGGCCTGGACGGTCGACACCACCGACTGGGAGACCCCCGGCACGGGGGTCATCGTCGACCGCGTGGAGAGCGGCGCCGCCCCCGGCGTCGTGGTGCTCTCCCACGACGCGGGGGGCGACCGATCGCAGAGCGTCCACGCGATCCGCGAGTACCTGCCCTACCTGCTCGACTCCGGCTACCAGCTCACGGTGCCGCCCCGCCGCACCACGTGAGGCGGCCTTCGCCCGCCCGGTGACGGCAGGTCACCTCACCGCGACCAGGCGGGCGAAGACGACGACGTTCCCGTCGTACCCGTTCTGCTTCGAGAAACCGCCGCCGCAGGTGATCACCCGCAGCTCCGGTGTGCCCTTGGAGCCGTACACCCGGTCGCTCGGGAAGTCGCTCTTGGCGAACACCTCGACCCCGTAGATCTCGAAGACCGCGGTCCTGCCGTCCTTGCGCAGGACCTCGACCCGCTCGCCCTTCTTCAGCGCCCCGAGCCCGTAGAACACGGCGGGGCCCTGCTTGTTGTCGACATGGCCGACCACCACCGCGGTGCCCTTCTCCCCGGGGGAGACCGCACCGGTGAACCAGCCCGCCAGATTGGGGTCCTCCGGCGGCGGCGCACCGACCCAGCCGTTGGCGTCCAGGCCGACGGGCGTGACGGGCGCGTCGACCCGGATCGCGGGGATGCGGATCCGGTCGGCCGCCGCGAACGGCAGCGGGACGAGGGCCGGCGCGGGCGTCTCGGGAGCGGCCCGGCTGTCCGCGGCCGCCGCCGACGCGGGTTGCGGCGGGCCGACGTCGAACTCACCGGAACCGTTCCGGATGAGGGCCAGACCGGTCAGCAGGACCAGCGCTATGACGCCCCAGGGGGCGCGCTTGCGCCGCCGCTCCTCCTCCTCGGCCAGCTCGGACCGCAAGGACACAGACATTCGCCATCCCCTCTCGACGCGGCCGTCGGCACGTGCCTCGCGCATGGGAAAACGCTAAGTCCCGCGAAGGCCGGGGGCGACGGGGCGACGGGCGAACGGGTGGTCGGCCGCCCGTCCGGTGCGCCATCCGAGTTGCAGTCCACAGGAATTTTCTGACGCGGTGTGACCTGCAGAAATATCTGATTGTGTGGTTTTCGCACGGCGTGTCCGCTCACCAGGACGGAGCATTCTCGACGTGCGGGCGTGTTCCGCGCGTCCGAGGGTCTTGATCGGGAGGCGCTTTCTCGCCGATAGACCGGGGACGGGACCCGGGGTGCCTCCCGCGGAGGATCACATGCGAAACCAAGGCGCTCTGGCGGCCGCGTGCGCGGCGGCCGCCGTGCTCGGGCTCGCCACTCCCGTCGCCGTCGCGGACGGCATGGGCAACAACGGCGGGCCGTCCAACGACAACACGGGAGTCATCGCCGGCACCGGCACCGGCGTCGCAGGGGTGGGGGTGGGGGTCGTCCCGGGCATCGGCAACCTCAACGGGCTCGGCAACGGCAACGGCAACCGGTTCAACGGCAACGGCGACGCCGGCTTCAACGGCCGCATCAGCGGCAACTTCAACGGCCACATCAACGGCAACATCGGTGGCCGCGGCAACGACTTCGACAACGGCCGCGGCAACGACTTCAACAACAACGGCAGGGGCAACGACTTCAACAACGGCCGCGGAAACGACTTCAACAACGGCAGGGGCAACGACTTCGACAACAACGGCAGGGGGGACAACAACGGCAGGGGTGACAACAACGGCAGGGGCGACAACAACGGCCGAGGGGACGACTTCGGGAACAACAACGGCCGTGGCGACGACTTCGGCAACGACAACGGCCGCGGGGACGACTTCGGCAACAACAACGGCCGTGGCGACGACTTCGGCAACAACGGCCGCGGGGACGGCAACCCGCGCAACATCGTCGCCTCGCCCAGCGTGATCCCCGCCGGCGGCCGGCTCACCGTCACCGTGAACGGCTGCCGGGGCGGCACGGCGTTCTCGCGTGCCTTCCGGCCCATCGAGCTCCGGCCGGTCCGCGAGGACACCTCGCGCGGCTCCGCCTCGGTCGAGCGGGGCACCCGGCCGGGCCGGTACGACATCACGGTCAACTGCAACGGCCGCACCCTGACCCGGCCCAACGCCGTCACCGTGCTCGGCGGCGTCCAGGGCGGTCTCGGCGGCAGCAGCATCTCCGGCGCCACGCCGGCCGACACCGCCATCGGCGGCGGGCTGGTGGCGGCGGCCGTTCTCGGCGGCGGCGCGTGCCTGCTCCGGCGCCGCAACGAGAAGCGGATCTGACGGGCCCTTGTCCCGTCCCCGCCGGAGCCCCGGCCACCCCGACAGGCCCTCGCCCCGACCCCCGCACGGGACTCGGGGCGAGGGCCTGTGACGGGACGCGCGCCCGGACCGGCGGCCGCGGCTAACCCCCCGCGTGCGGGAACAGCGACAGGAACGGTTCGGCGCTGGCCGCGATGCCCCGGCTGAAGGGGGCGTCGAAGTCCCAGATGAGGAACAGCATGAAGGCGATCGTCGCGGAGAACAGGCCGGCCAGGACCAGTTCCCTGCGGGTGCGCCGGATCTGCAGCGCGAAGACCATGCCGATCGTGATGACCGCGCCCGCCAGCAGACCCCACCACACCACGGGCGGCATCGTCGCCCCCGTGGAGTCGGCACGCGCGTTGCGCGCCTCGTCGGCGGCGGCCATCTGGTCCAGCACCGGCTGGTAGGCCTGCGCCTCGAAGTCGTTCTTCGGCTGGTAGTCGGTGACGTCGTGGCGGACCTGCGTCAGCAGCTCGGTGCCGCGCGGGGTGATCTGCCCGTGGTCGGCCATCTCCTTCCACTCGGTGGTCACGACGTGTCCGACATAGGCGTTGACATCGTCCCGAATCCGGTCACGGACGTCCGGCGGATAGATCCGCACCCGCTCGTAGATCTCGTGCAGCGCCTGGGCCTCGGCCTGCACATGGTCCTGGGCGGCGCTGCGCGCCTCCCACACGCCCGCGATGGCCAGGCCCAGGACGATGGCGTACACCACGCCGATCCACATCGTCATGTACTCGATGACGTCCGGGGTCTCGCTGGGGTCCTCGTCCTCGGGGGCCCGCTTGTGCCGTACGAGGGTGATCACGACCACCACGGCGCAGGCCCCCAGCATCGCGAGGACGAGAACAAGCCAATCCGACAACGGTTCCTCCAGGGGTGAGCCGCCGGCGCGTCAGCGCGGGCGCAGTGCCGCCACGGCGACGATCGCGGGAACGGTGATGAGCAGGACGTAGGTGACCGGTGAGGTGGGGGAGGGGGCCGGCCGGCTGCTCGCCCTGGGGTGGTACGCCGGGTAGCTCACCGGGGTCACCGAGGGCCGTGGCCTGGGCCTGGGCCGGGGCGGCGGGGTGGGCTTCGGCGGCGGGGGAGGCGGGGAAGCCGGACGGGCCACGGGTGCCGCCGGGGCGGGCCGGGCCGGCGGGCGCGGCTTCGGCGGGGGCGGCGGCTTCGGTGTGGGGGTCGGCCGCGGCTCGGGCTTCGGCTTCGGCGGCGGCGGGGTGGGCGTAGGCGTAGGCGTCGGCGTCGGCGTCGGTGTGGGCGGGCAGGGTGGCGGGGTGGGCTCCGGGCACGGCGGGACGGGCCAGTGGTGCCGGTGGTGCCAGTGGCCGCCGCCCTGCTCGTCGTCACCCTGGTCGTCGTCACCGCCGTGGCCGCTGTGGTCGTGGCCGCCGCCCGCCACGGCCACCGCGACCGTGCCGCCCGGGCCCGTCGAGGCGTAGGCGCAGGCGTCGGCCGACGCGCTCCCGACCGGGCAGCCCACCAGGGTCCAGGTCAGGGTCACCAGGGCCAACACCCTTACGGCGGGCGCACATCGGGTCACTTCGGGTCCATGCACGACCGAGATCATGAGCCGCTGGGCGCGGTCGCACGCCGTGGTGTGCCGGGATTACCCCAAAGGGGGGACAAAACACGATCAATGGTTTGACGAGCGGAAGGACGCGCCCCCGCTGAAAAGAAATTCGCGCTCCCGTTGAACGCTCCCGCCCCCGCGCCGCGTACCCATGGCCGTGCGGCGGCGCAGCGAGGCGCTGCAATATCCAGGCGAAATTTGGGGAGTTGACGATGAAGACCTCCTGGCGGGCCGCCTCACTGGTGGCCACGGCCGCTTCGGTGCTGGCGCTGACGACGGCGTGCGGTCAGGACAACGCCACCACTCCGGCATCGGCGGCCCAGAACGTCGGGGCCACGGCGGCGGCCGGCGACTACGGCAACGCAGGCGCCACGCCCGGCACCGGCACCGCCGCGGGCAACGGCTACGGCGCCGACGGCAACCAGAGTTCCAGCTCCCCGACCCCGGCCACCCCCGCGGGCAAGCTGACGGTGGCGGCCAACCCCGACCTGGGCAAGGTGCTGACCGACGGCTCCGGCCTCACGCTGTACCGGTTCGACAAGGACACCGCGAACCCGCCCAAGTCGAACTGCGCGGGCGACTGCGCCACCACCTGGCCGCCGGTGCCCGCCGACGACGCCACCGCCGGCGCCGGCATCGACAAGGCCCTGCTGGGCGAGGTCACCCGCGCCGACGGCAGCAAGCAGCTCACCATCGCCGGCTGGCCCGCCTACCGCTACGCCAAGGACGTCAACTCCGGTGACGTCAACGGCCAGGGCGTGGGCGGCAAGTGGTTCGCGCTCGCCCCCAACGGCAAGAAGGCGTCGCTGTCCTCCCTGCCCGGTCTCTCGGTGCGCAAGGACCCCAAGCTCGGCGAGGTCGTCGTCGACCGCAACGGCATGACGGTCTACCGCTTCCTGAAGGACAAGGCGTGGCCCAAGTCCGTCTCGAACTGCACCGGCGCCTGCCTGGAGAAGTGGCCGGCGGTCGCCCCCGTCAAGTCCGACGACACCAAGGGCGTGCAGAAGAAGGGCCTGATGGGCTTCACCCGGCCCGACGGCACCAAGCAGATGACGGTCAACTGCTGGCCGATCTACACCTTCTCCGGTGACAAGGCACCCGGAGACACCAACGGTCAGGGCGTCGGCGGCACTTGGTACGCCGTCTCGCCCGACGGCAAGCCGGTCGGCGCGCCGGGCAAGTAGGAGATCACCTCCCCAGGGTCGATCGCCCCGCCCACTGGCGCCCGGCCGAAGGTCCGCCCCCTCCGCACCGCACGGAGGGGGCGGACCGTTGTGCGTGAGGGTCCTCGCGGCGAGCGGCGAGCGGCAAGCGGCGAGCGGCAAGCGGCAAGCCGGACAGTCGTCGCACAGCGGGGCCACACGGGCACTTCCGCAGGCAGTGACCGGGAACGGATGGTCAATTTCCGGTTCGGGTCGCTCCTTCGGCGGGCGATCAGTAGCCTCTGCTCGAACACCGGATCGCCTGCACCCGTCGACCACGCCTGGAGAGTTGCATGGAGCGTCCCGCCTGGGCCCCCCGGAGCATCGACATCTCGGTGCCGAGCGTTTCGCGTATCTACGACTACTACCTGGGCGGTTCGCACAACTTCGAGGTCGACCGGGAAGCGGCCCGCAGGGCCATGGAGTTCATGCCGGGCCTGCCGAAGATCATGCAGGCGAACCGGGCGTTCATGCGCCGGGCCGTGCGGTTCGCGGCCGCCGAGGGCATCACCCAGTTCCTCGACATCGGCTCCGGCATCCCGACCTTCGGCAACGTCCACGAGGTGGCCCAGGCGGCCGCGCCGGACGCCCGCGTGGTCTACGTCGACCACGACCCGGTGGCGGTGGCGCACAGCGAGGCGGTGCTGGCGGGCAACGACCGCGCGGACGTGGTGGCCGCCGACCTCTGCAAGCCCCGGGAGATCCTCGCGAGCCCCCGTCTTGAGCGCCTGATCGACCTGAATCGGCCAGTGGCGCTCCTCCTCGTTGCCATACTGCACTTCGTGGAAGACGCGGACGACCCGTACGGCGCGGTGGCCGAGTTGCGCGGCGCGCTCGCGCCCGGCAGCCTGCTGATCCTCACGCACGCCTCGTACGAGGGGATCCCGCTGCCGGCGGAGCGGGCCGAGGGCGCGGTGGACGTGTACAGGAACATCCGCAACCCGCTGATCATGCGCTCGCGCGACGACATCGCGCGGTTCTTCGAGGGGTACGACATGGTGGAACCCGGCCTGGTGCCGATGCCGCACTGGCGCCCGGAGTCGGCGCCGGAGGACGAGGACCCGTACGCCTTCTCCGGGTTCGCCGGCGTGGGGCGTACGGCGTGAGCGCGGAGCCGGACGGGCCGGAGGACAGACTGCGCCGGCTGACGACGATCTGGAGCCGGGCGGTCTTCCCCGTCACCTCCACGTCGCTCACCCGCGCCGAGTTCGACGAACTGCTCCTTCCGCTCGCCCGCCGGCTGAGCGCACTGCTGCGGGCCCGCAGCTTCGACGCCGAGGAGGCGCGGGCCGTCGGCGCCGCCCTGGTCGGCGCCCACTGCACCGACCCGGAGACGCTCACCCGCAGCCTGGACTGCGTCGACGCCTACCTGGTGCTGTACTGCGGCGAGGACGGCCCCCAGGACGAACTGCGCATGCGCTCCTCGCGGTTGCAGCACGCGATGGCCGCCGGGTACGCGCAGGCGCTGCGCGAGCGCACCCTCGCCGAGCAGGAGGCCATCGCCCAGGCGGCGTTGCGCGCCCAGGGCGTGGTGGCGCAGGCGCTGCACGCGAGCGAGGCCCGGTTCCGCGCGGTGTTCGAGGGCGCGGCCATAGGAATCGGCATCGCCGACCTGGACGGCAACGTGCTCCAGGTGAACCAGGCCCTGCTGCGGATGTTCGGCGGCTCGGAGAACACCCTGCGCGGCCGCAACGTCCTGGAGTGGACGCACCCCGAGGACGCCCCGCAGACCTGGAAGCTCTACGAGGAACTCGTCCGCGGCGAGCGCGAGCACTACCACCTGGAGAAGGCCTTCAACCGCCCGGACGGCACGGTCCTGTGGACCAACCTGACCGTCTCCCTGCTGCGGGACGCCGACGGTGCACCGCAGTACCAGCTCGCGCTCATGGAGGACACCACCGAGCGGCGCCTGCTCAACCTCCGCCTGCGCTACGAGGCCACGCACGACGCGCTCACCGGGCTGCCCAACCGCACGCTGTTCTTCGAGCGGCTGGAGAAGGCGCTCGGCGCGGGCGAGGGCCAGCGCTTCGGCCTGTGCTACCTGGACCTGGACGGCTTCAAGACCATCAACGACAGCCTCGGCCACGCGGCCGGCGACCGGCTGCTGGTGGAGGTCGCCGACCGGCTCCAGTCCTGCGCGACCGCGCCCGGCGAGATGGTCGCCCGGCTCGGCGGCGACGAGTTCGTGGCGCTGACCACCGGGCCCGGCACCGAGCGCGAGGTCGACGAGCTGGCCGAACGCATCATGAGCGCCCTGGTCACGCCCATCAGCATCGACGGCCGCGACCTGCTGGTGCGGGGCAGCCTCGGCATCGTGGAGGGCCCGGCGGGCGAGCGCACCGCGGCGGAGGTCCTGCGCAGTGCGGACATCACCATGTACCGGGCCAAGTCGGCGGGCGGCAACCGCTCCGAACTCGCCGATCCGGAGGCCGACGCCCGCGCCATCACCCGGCACGGGCTCACCACCGCCCTGCCGACGGCCCTGGAGCGCGGCGAGTTCTTCATCGAGTACCAGCCGCTGGTGCACCTCGGCGACGGCAGCGTCCGGGGCGCCGAGGCCCTGGTCCGCTGGCTGCACCCGCAGCACGGTGTCCTCGGCCCCGACCGCTTCATCCCGCTCGCGGAGCACACGGGCCTCATCGTCCCGCTCGGCCGCTGGGTCCTGGAGGAGTCCATCCGGCAGGCCCGCGAGTGGCGGGAGCGCCACGGCGCCGGCACGGCCGCAGGGCCGCTGCGCATCAACGTCAACCTCTCGCCGTGCCAGCTCAGCCATCCGGGTCTGGTGCAGGACACGGTGGAGATCCTCGAACGGGCCGGTGTCACCCCGGACGCCCTCTGCCTGGAGGTCACGGAGTCCGCGCTGATCGGCGCCGACGACGACCTGCTCAAGCCGCTGCGCCGGCTGGCCGAGATGGGCGTGGACATCGCCCTGGACGACTTCGGCACCGGCTACTCCAATCTCGCCAACCTGCGCCGGCTGCCCGTGAGCGTCCTCAAGCTGGACCGCTCGTTCACCCAGGGCATGCAGCAGTTCCCGGCCGACCCGGTCGACCTGAAGATCGTCGAGGGCATCGTCTCCCTGGCCCACAGCCTCGACCTCGCGGTCACCGTCGAGGGCGTGGAGACCGGCGCCCAGGCCGAACAGCTCCGCATACTGGGCTGCGACACGGCCCAGGGCTGGTACTACGCCAGGCCGGGCCCCCCGGAAAGGCTCCACGACCTGGCCCTGGTGGACGCAACGGGCTGAGGGGGGAAGTGGGGGGCGCAGCCCCCCACCAGGGGCGCGGGGAACTGCGCGACCGGCCACAGGCGACCCGCACCCCGAAACGAAGCGACCGAGGCAGACGCACCCGGCCCCGGAAGGAAGCTCACCGCTCGAGCAACATCCGCTGCAACTCCCGAGCAGCCCGAGGCGGAGCCACGTCGCTGCGGTGGGCCAGCGCGATGGTCCGGTGCAGCCCAGGCCGGGCCAGCGGGGTGACCCGCAGACCGTGGCCGGCGCGCGTGGCGACCATGCGGGGCACCACGGCCACGCCCAGCCCCGCCCGCACGAAGCCCAGCACCGCGTCCATCTCACCGCCCTCCACCGCGAAGTCCGGCTCGAACCCGGCGGAGCGGCACGCGGCCACCGTCAGTTCCCGCAGGTCGTAGCCGTGCCGGAACATCACGAGGCGTTCGCCCGCCAGATCGCCGACGCCGACCTCCCGGCCGTCCCGGCCCGGTGCTGGGGACTCCGGCGAGGACACCACCACGAGGTCCTCCCGCAGCAGCTCCACCGTGGTCAGCGCGGGTGCCGGGGACGGCAGCGGCAGGACCACCAGGGCCAGGTCGAGGGCGCCCCGGGCCAGCCCCCGCACCAGGTCGTGCGAGCCGCCCTCCTCGACGAGCAGCCGGATGCCGGGGTAGCGGTCGTGGAAGGAGCGCAGGACGTCCGGCAGCAGACCGGTGCACAGGCTCGGCGTCGCGCCCAGCCGGACCCGGCCCCGCCGCAACTGCACCAGTTCCTGCACCTCGTGCCGGGCGGTGTCGGTGTCCGCCAGGATCCGCCGGGCCAGCGGCAGCAGCGCCTCGCCCGCGTCGGTGAGCGTGATGTTGCCCCGGGCGCGCAGGAAGAGGTCCGCGCCCAGCTCCCGCTCCAGCGCCTTGATCTGCTGCGACAGTGACGGCTGGGCCACGTGCACCAGCTCGGCGGCGCGGGTGAAGTGCCGGGTCTCGGCCACGGCCACGAAGTACTGGAGCTGCTGGAACTGCATACCCCGAGGATAGCCGCTACCTATGGAAACGAGGCGGACCATGTCTTGGACCGATCGGGACCTTCGGCCCTAGCGTTCTGACCCATGGCTCTGGCAACGCGGACGGACCGACGACCGTCCATGGCGCGCACGATCTGGGACAGCACGGTAGGCAAGAAGACGGTGATGGCCGTCAGCGGCCTGATCATGCTGCTCTACCTGGTCGCGCACATGATCGGAAACCTGAAGATCTACTTCGGCGCGGGCGAGTTCAACCACTACGCCCACTGGCTGCGCACCGTCGGCGAACCGTTCATGCACTACGAGTGGACGCTCTGGCTCATCCGGATCGTCCTCGTCGCCGCGGTGATCGCGCACGCCGTCTCCGCCTACCAGCTCAGCCGCCGCGACATCAAGGCCCGGCCGAGCAAGTACGTGCACCGCAGGCCGCGGGCGAGCTACGCCACCCGGACCATGCGCTGGGGCGGCGTCATCCTCGGCCTGTTCATCGTCTGGCACCTCCTGGACCTGACCACCGGCACCGTGCACTCCGGTGGCTTCCAGGAGGGCCACCCCTACCAGAACGTGGTGGACACCTTCTCCACCTGGTACGGCAACGTCGTCTACATCGTGGCGATGCTCGCGCTCGGCCTGCACGTGCGGCACGGCTTCTGGAGCGCCGCCCAGACCCTCGGCGTCGGCAGCCGTGCCCGCGACCGGGCCCTGAAGGCCGTCGCCGACGTCCTCGCGCTGCTGCTCACGGCCGGCTTCATCGCCGTACCCGTGGGCGTCATGACCGGAGTGGTGAGCTGACATGACCGAATACCTGAAGTACGCGACGGGCGAGCCGGTCGCCGACACCAAGGCGCCCGGCGGCCCGGTCCACGAACGGTGGGACAAGCGCCGCTTCGAGGCGAAGCTGGTCAACCCCGCCAACCGGCGGAAGCAGACGATCATCGTGGTCGGCACCGGTCTCGCGGGCGGCTCGGCCGGCGCCACCCTCGCCGAACAGGGCTACCGCGTCGTCCAGTTCTGCTACCAGGACTCCCCGCGCCGCGCCCACTCCATCGCCGCCCAGGGCGGCATCAACGCGGCCAAGAACTACCGCAACGACGGCGACTCGGTGCACCGGCTGTTCTACGACACCGTCAAGGGCGGCGACTTCCGCTCCCGCGAGTCCAACGTCCACCGCCTCGCACAGATCTCCGTCGAGATCATCGACCAGTGCGTGGCCCAGGGCGTGCCGTTCGCCCGCGAGTACGGCGGCCTGCTCGACACCCGCTCCTTCGGCGGCGTCCAGGTCTCCCGCACCTTCTACGCCCGCGGCCAGACGGGCCAGCAGCTGCTGCTCGGCGCCTACCAGGCGCTCAGCAGGCAGATCGCGGCCGGCAACGTGGAGATGCACCCGCGCACCGAGATGCTGGACCTGATCGTCGTCGACGGACGGGCGCGCGGCATCGTGGCCCGGGACCTGATCACCGGCCGGATCGACACCTACTTCGCGGACGCCGTCGTCCTCGCCAGCGGCGGCTACGGCAACGTCTTCTACCTGTCGACCAACGCCATGAACTCCAACGCCACCGCCGTCTGGCGGGCCCACCGGCGCGGCGCGTACTTCGCCAACCCCTGCTTCACCCAGATCCACCCCACCTGCATCCCGCGCACCGGCGACCACCAGTCCAAGCTGACCCTGATGAGCGAGTCGCTGCGCAACGACGGCCGCATCTGGGTGCCGAAGGCCAAGGGCGACGACCGCCCGCCGAACCGCATCCCGGAGGACGAGCGCGACTACTACCTGGAGCGCATCTACCCCTCCTTCGGCAACCTGGTCCCGCGCGACATCGCCTCCCGCGCCGCGAAGAACGTCTGCGACGAGGGCCGCGGCGTGGGCCCCGGCGGCCAGGGCGTCTACCTCGACTTCGCCGACGCCATCCGGCGGATGGGCCGTAAGGCCGTCGAGGCCAAGTACGGCAACCTCTTCGACATGTACCAGCGGATCACCGACGAGGATCCGTACGAGGTGCCCATGCGCATCTACCCGGCCGTGCACTACACCATGGGCGGTCTGTGGGTCGACTACGACCTGCAGACGACGGTCCCGGGCCTGTTCGCGGTCGGCGAGGCGAACTTCTCCGACCACGGCGCCAACCGGCTCGGCGCGTCCGCGCTGATGCAGGGCCTGGCCGACGGCTACTTCGTGCTGCCGGCCACCATCAACGACTACCTGGCCCGCCACCCCCACCAGGAGCCGGTCACCGACGAACACCCCGCCGTCCAGGAGGTGCTGGCCGAGACCGAGGACCGGCTCCACCTGCTCCTCGCCGTCGGCGGCGACCGCACCCCCGACTCCTTCCACCGCGAACTCGGCGAACTCATGTGGGAGTTCTGCGGCATGGCCCGCAGCGACGCCGGGCTGCGCAAGGCGCTGGAGCGCATCCCGCAGATCCGCGAGGAGTTCTGGCGGCGGATCAAGGTGCCCGGCACCGGCGAGGAGTTCAACCAGTCGCTGGAGAAGGCCAACCGGATCGTCGACTACCTGGAGCTCGCCGAGCTGATGTGCCTCGACGCGCTGCACCGCGCCGAGTCCTGCGGCGGCCACTTCCGCGAGGAGTCCCAGACGCCCGACGGCGAGGCCGCCCGCAGGGACGAGGAGTTCGCCTACGCCGCCGCCTGGGAGTTCGCCGGCACCGGTGCGGCCCCCGTCCTGCACAAGGAAGACCTCGTCTTCGAGTACGTCCACCCCACCCAGCGGAGCTACGCATGAAGCTCACCCTGCGCGTCTGGCGGCAGAAGAACGCCGACGCCGAAGGCGCCATGTCCACCTACGAGGTGGACGGCATCTCGTCCGACATGTCCTTCCTGGAGATGCTGGACGTCCTCAACGAGCGGCTCATCCTCGACGGGGAGGACCCCGTCGCCTTCGACCACGACTGCCGCGAGGGGATCTGCGGGGCGTGCTCCCTCGTCATCAACGGCGAGGCGCACGGCCCCGAGCGCACCACGACCTGCCAGCTGCACATGCGGTCCTTCCGGGACGGCGACACCATCGACATCGAGCCGTGGCGGGCCGCCGCCTTCCCGGTGGTCAAGGACCTGGTCGTCGACCGGTCCGCCTTCGACCGGATCATCCAGGCCGGCGGCTACGTCAGCGCCCCCACCGGCTCGGCGCCGGAGGCCCACGCCACGCCGGTGCCCAAGGCGGACGCCGACTTCGCCTTCGAGCACGCCGAGTGCATCGGCTGCGGGGCCTGCGTGGCCGCCTGCCCGAACGGCGCGGCGATGCTGTTCACCTCCGCCAAGGTCAACCACCTGAACGTGCTGCCCCAGGGCGCGCCCGAGCGGGAGACCCGGGTGCTGGACATGGTGGCGCAGATGGACGCGGAAGGGTTCGGTGGCTGCACGCTGACCGGCGAGTGCGCCACCGCCTGCCCCAAGGGGATCCCCCTGATGTCCATCACCGGCATGAACCGCGAGTGGCTGCGCGCCACCCGGAAGTCGGGCAGGCGCTAGCCGCGCGCCCACGGACGTTCGCCGACGGACAGGCGGACGGGCGGGACCGGGAGAGGTGCTCCTCCCGGTCCCGTCTGGCTTTCCGGCGCGCCGCCCGTGCCGTTCAGCAAGCCCACACCCGGTCTCCGGCCATCGGTCACGTGCACGCCAACCGGCATCGGAAGAACAGGACCGGCGGTCCCCACCGGCCGCCGCTCCCGCCGACCCCGGCCCGCGACCATGGAGAGAGCCATGACCGGCGTCACCACGCTCGACCGTCCTCCGCAGCCCGCGGCACCCACCCGCTACACCGTCGCCCTCGCCCGCGACGAGGCCGACGTGCGCGCCGCGCAGCGGCTTCGGCACGACGTCTTCGCCGGCGAGATGGGGGCCCTGCTCACCACCCCCGAACCCGGGCACGACGTCGACGCCTTCGACGCGTACTGCGACCACCTCCTGGTCCGCGACACCGTCACCGGGCAGGTCGTCGGCACCTACCGGCTGCTGCCGCCGGAGCGGGCCGCGGTGGCCGGCCGGCTCTATTCGGAGGGCGAGTTCGACCTGGCCCGGCTCGACGCGATCAGGCCCGCCCTGGTCGAGGTCGGCCGCTCCTGCGTGCACCCGGACCACCGCGACGGCGCCGTCATCGGCCTGATCTGGGCCGGCCTGGCCCGCTACATGGTGGACCGGGGCCACGAGTGGCTGGCCGGCTGCTGCTCCGTCCCGCTCGCCGACGGCGGCACCCTGGCGAGCGCCACCTGGCAGCGGGTCCAGGACAAGCACCTGGCGCCGGAGGAGTACCGGGTACGCCCGCTGCTGCCCTGGGTCCCGGACCCGGGCGCGGCCGCCGCCCGCACCGAACTGCCCGCCCTGCTCCGCGGCTACCTGCGCCTCGGTGCCTGGGTGTGCGGGGAGCCGGCCCACGACCCGGACTTCGGGGTCGCGGACCTGTACGTGCTGCTGTCCATGCGCCGGGTCAACCCGCGCTACCTGCGGCACTTCCTCTCCCTCGTACCGGACGTACCGGGCCGGTGAGCGCCTGGCTGCCCAGCGCGCCCTGCACCCCGGGCGCCTGCGTGGAGCCGGCCGCGCCCGTGGTGGCCGTACCCCGCGCGGTGCTGCGGCTCACCGCGGTCACGGCCCTGGTGCTGGCCGGGATCGCGCTGTCCCCGTTCGGCGGGAGGATCCCCGCCGAGTGGGTCAGACGGTGGTGCCGGTCCGTCGTGCGCGCCATCGGGGTACGGGTCCGCTTCACCGGCGGCCCGGCGCCCGCGGGCGGGCTGCTGCTGGTCGCCAACCACGTCTCCTGGCTGGACATCCCCCTGCTCGCCGCCGTGCGCCCCGCCCGGATGCTCGCCAAGACCGAGATCCGGCGGTGGCCGGTGGCCGGGGCGCTGGCCGCGCGCGGCGGGGCCCTGTTCATCGAGCGCGACCGGCTGCGCTCGCTGCCGGGCACGGTCGCCCGGATCACGCACGCCCTGGACCGGGGCGCGGCGGTGGCCGCCTTCCCCGAGGGCAGCACCTGGTGCGGGCGCGCGCACGGTCCCTTCCACCGGGCCGTCTTCCAGGCCGCGCTGGACGCGGGCGTGCCCGTGCAGCCGGTCGGGCTGCGCTACCGGCAGGACGGGCAGCCGGCCGGCACCGCGGCCGCGTTCGTCGGCGAGGACACCCTGCTCGCCTCGCTGTGGCGGGTCGCCCGGGCGCGCGGCCTGGTGGCCGAGGTGGAGACCCGGCCGGTGATACCGCCCGGAGCCCAGCCCGACCGCCGGGCCCTGGCCCGCGCCGCCCAGCCGGTCACGCCCGCCCCGGCCTGGACCCACGCGGTCCTGCTGGCCCCGCGGGCGCCCGGGGTTCAGGGCATGACCCGGGCCAGATAGGGCGCGGTGGCGCTGCCCTCCGCGCACGCCACCCGCCGCGGCGGCCCGGCCGCCACGACGCGCCCGCCCCGGTCGCCGCCGCCCGGCCCCAGGTCGATCACCCAGTCGGCCTCCGCGACCACCGTCATGTCGTGTTCCACCACGACGACGGTGTGCCCGGCGTCGACCAGGCCGTGCAGCCGGTCCATCAGCACCTCGACGTCGGCCGGGTGCAGCCCGGTCGTCGGCTCGTCCAGGAGGTAGAGGGTGTGGCCGCGGCGGCCGCGCTGCAGTTCCCCGGCCAGCTTGATCCGCTGCGCCTCGCCGCCGGACAGCTCGGTCGCGGGCTGGCCGAGGCGCAGATAGCCCAGGCCGACGTCCAGCAGCGTGCCCAGGCTGCGCAGCGCGGCCGGGATGTCGGCGAAGAACCCCGCCGCCTCCTCGACGGTGAGACCGAGGACCTCGGCGATGTTCCGGCCCCGGTACGCCACCTGGAGCGTCTCGGGGTTGTAGCGTGCGCCGCCGCAGTCCGGGCAGGGGGCGTAGGTGCTCGGCAGGAACAGCAGCTCCACGCTGACGAACCCCTCGCCCTGGCAGGTCTCGCAGCGCCCGCCCGCGACGTTGAAGGAGAACCGGCCGACGCCGTAACCCCGGTCCCGGGCCTCGCCGGTGGCGGCGAACACCTTCCGCACGACGTCGAACAGGCCCGTGTAGGTGGCCAGGTTGGAGCGCGGGGTGCGGCCGATCGGCTTCTGGTCCACCCGGACCAGCCGGCCGACGCCGGGCAGGTCCCCGGTCAACTCGCCGATCAACGTGGACTTCCCGGACCCGGAGACGCCGGTGACGGCCGTGAACGCGCCGAGCGGGAAGCCGGCCGTCACCGCGTGCAGGTTGTGCCGGGTCACCGGGCCGACCTCCAGCCAGCCGCGCGGCTCGCGGACCTCGCGGGCCGGGCCCGGGGCCTCGTCGAAGAGGTAGCGGGCCGTGGCCGACTCCTCGACCGAGGCCAGCTCCGCGACCGGGCCGCTGTACAGCACCCGCCCGCCGTGCTCGCCCGCGCCGGGACCGACGTCCACCAGCCAGTCGGCGCCGCGCACCACCTCCAGGTGGTGCTCCACCACGAACACCGAGTTCCCGGCCGCCTTGAGCCGGTCCAGCACGGTGAGCAGGGCCTCGGTGTCCGCCGGGTGCAGCCCCGCCGACGGCTCGTCCAGCACGTACACGACGCCGAACAGCCCGGAGCGCAACTGCGTGGCCAGCCGCAGCCGTTGCAGCTCGCCCGCCGACAGGGTGGGGGCGGCCCGGTCCAGGCTGAGGTAGCCGAGGCCCAGTTCGACGACGGGCCCGATCCGCGCCTTCAGGTCCCCGGTGAGCACCCGGGCGGTCTCGGTGCGGCCGTCGAGCAGAGCGGCCAGGTCGGTCAGCGGCAGCGCGGCCAGTTCCGCGATGTTCCGGCCGCCGAAGGTGACCGCCAGCGCCTCGGGCCGCAGCCTGCTGCCCCCGCACACCCGGCAGGGCGTACTGGTCAGGAAGCGCTCCGCCTTGGCCCGCAGGGTGGGCGACTTGGTGTCGGAGAACGTCTTCAGCACGTAGCGGCGGGCGCTGGTGTACGTGCCCTGGTACGGCCGCTGGATGCGCTCCGCGTCCCGGACCGGGTGCACGGTGACGACCGGCTGCTCGTCCGTGAACAGGATCCACTCCCGGTCCGCGGCGGGCAGTTCGCGCCAGGGCCGGTCCACGTCGTGGCCGAGCGTGTCGAGGATGTCACGCAGGTTCTTGCCCTGCCAGGCGCCCGGCCACGCGGCGACGGCCCCCTCGCGGATCGACAGCGAGGGGTCGGGGACCAGCAGCTCCTCGGTGGTGCCGTGCACCCGGCCGAGGCCGTGGCACTCCGGACAGGCGCCCGCCGCCGTGTTCGGCGAGAAGGCGTCCGAGTCCAGCCGTGCGGCGCCCGGCGGGTACTTTCCGGCCCGGGAGAACAGCATGCGCAGGGAGTTGGAGAGGTTGGTGACCGTGCCCACGGAGGAGCGCGAGGTGGGCGCGGAGCGGCGCTGCTGCAGCGAGACGGCGGGCGGCAGCCCGGTGATCTCGCCGACCTTCGGTGCCCCCACCTGGTGGATCAGCCGGCGCGCGTACGGCGCGACCGACTCGAAGTAGCGCCGCTGCGCCTCGGCGTAGACGGTGCCGAAGGCCAGGGACGACTTGCCCGAGCCGGACACGCCGGTGAACACGGCCAGCACGTCCCGCGGGACGTCCACGTCGACGCCCTTGAGGTTGTGCTCGCGGGCGCCGCGCACGCGTACGTACGGGTCATGGGGGCTGTGCATCGGGGGGAACTCCGTACGGGCCTGCCGGGGCGGGGACAAACCCCGCGAGTCTAGCCGGGCGCCGCACGGCGGCGGGACCGCCCCCGCCGGTTACGGCCGCGGAGGGTTGTCCGGGCCCTGCGGCCTGGTGCCGAACTCGTCCCGCAGCTTGTCCTGGCCGGTGTCGACCTGGGACCTGTACTTGTCCCCGGTCCGCTGGTCGACGTAGTCACCGCCCTTGTCGATGCCCTTGTCGGCCATGTCCTCGTGGCCCTTGAGCATGCCCTTGATCTTGTCCATGAAGGACATCGCAGCCCTCCTCGTCGCTTGAGGCTCGCACTCCCAGCCTCCCCGCTGCGGTCCGGACCCGCATCTCGGGGCCGGGCGGTCCGGCCCTCATGCGTGCGCGAGGTGTCTGTGTCAGTTTGGTGGCGTATGTCCGTCGCCCCAGAAAGGCCCGCCCCATGAGCACACCCGGCTTCGGATTCGGCCGCAGCCCCTTCGAGGAGTTCGACGAGCTGATGTCCCGGTTCTTCGGGCCGGGCGGGCAGACGGCGCCGGCCGCCCGCAGGCCCCAGCGCGTCGACATCGGCAGTCTGCTCTCCGAGCGGGCCATGGAGCTGGTGGCGGAGGCCAGGGACATCGCGGGCGCCGAGGGCAGCGAGGAGCTGGACGCCCGCCACCTGCTGGCCGCGGCGACCCGCAACGAGTCCACGCGGCGCCTGCTCACCGAGTCCGGCACCGACCCGGACCGGCTCCGCGAGCAGCTCGGCACCACGGGGAACGGCGGCGAGCGGACCGAACCCACGACGCTCACCCCGTCGGCCAAGCGCGCCCTCCTCGACGCCTACCGTGTCTCCCGGGCCGAGGACGCCTCCTACATCGGCCCCGGCCATCTGCTGCGGGCCCTCGCCGCCAACCCGGAGTCGGCCGCCGGGCAGGCGCTCGGCGACGGCGGCTGGGAGCCCACCCGGCTGCCCACCGAGGGCCAGGCCGAGCGGAAGAAGCCCAGCAGCACCCCGACCGTCGACGAGTACGGCCGCGATCTCACCCAGGACGCCCGCGACGGCCGCCTCGACCCGGTGATCGGGCGCGACGACGAGGTCGAGCAGACCATCGAGGTGCTCTCCCGGCGCAGCAAGAACAACCCCGTCCTGATCGGCGACCCCGGAGTCGGCAAGACCGCCGTGGTCGAGGGCATCGCCCAGCGCATCGTCGCCGGCGACGTGCCCAGGACGCTCGCCGGCAAGCGGCTCGTCTCCCTGGACCTGGCCGGCATGGTGGCCGGCACCAAGTACCGGGGCGAGTTCGAGGAACGGCTGAAGAAGCTGCTGGACGAGGTCGGTGAGCACGGCGACGAACTCATCCTGTTCCTCGACGAGTTGCACACCGTGGTCGGGGCGGGAGGCGGCGGTGAGGGTGCGATGGACGCGGGCAACATGCTCAAGCCCGCCCTCGCCCGCGGGGAGCTGCACCTGATCGGCGCGACGACGGTGGACGAGTACCGCAGGCACATCGAGAAGGACGCCGCCCTGGAGCGCCGCTTCGCACCCATCCTGGTCGGCGAGCCCGGCGTGGACGACACCATCGAGATCCTGCGCGGCCTGCGCGACCGCTACGAGGCCCACCACCAGGTCCGCATCACCGACGAGGCGGTGGTGGCCGCGGCCGAGCTGTCCGACCGGTACATCACCTCCCGCTTCCTGCCCGACAAGGCGATCGACCTGATGGACCAGGCCGCCGCCCGGGTCCGGCTGCGGGCCGGGACCCCGCTGGAGGACACCCGGGAGATCGAGGACCGCGTCGCCGCCCTGAACCGGGAGAAGGACCAGGCCGTCGCCGACGAGGAGTACGAGCGCGCCAAGGAGCTCAGGGACCGGATCAAGGAGGCGGAGGCCGAACTGGCCGCGGCGGGCCGGACCGACGAGCACGCCCCGAAGGTCACCGCCGAGGACATCGCCCAGGTCGTCTCCCGCACCACCGGCATCCCGGTCGCCCAGCTCACCGAGGAGGAGCGGGAACGGCTGATGAAGCTGGAGGAACACCTGCACGGGCGGGTGGTCGGCCAGGACGAGGCGATCACCGCCGTCGCCCGGGCCGTGCGCCGTGCCCGGGCCGGCATGAGCGACCCCAACCGTCCCGTCGGCAGCTTCCTGTTCCTCGGCCCGACCGGCGTCGGCAAGACCGAACTGGCCCGCGCGCTCGCCGCCGCCCTCTTCGGCGACGAGAGCCGCATGATCCGCCTGGACATGAGCGAGTTCCAGGAGCGGCACACCGTCTCCCGGCTGGTCGGCGCCCCGCCCGGATACGTCGGCCACGAGGAGGCCGGCCAGCTCACCGAGGCCGTGCGCAGGCAGCCGTACGCCGTCCTGCTGCTGGACGAGGTGGAGAAGGCCCACCCCGACGTCTTCAACACCCTGCTGCAGCTCCTGGACGACGGCCGCCTCACCGACTCCCAGGGCCGCACCGTCGACTTCAAGAACACCGTCGTCATCATGACGTCGAACATCGGCGCCGACCGCATCCTGGCCGCGGGCACGGAGGACTACGGCAAGATCCGCGAGGCGGTCATGCCGGTCCTCCAGCAGCACTTCCGGCCGGAGTTCCTCAACCGCATCGACGAGATCATCGTCTTCCGCGGCCTGGACCGCACCGAACTGCGCCAGGTCGTGGACCTGATGCTGGAGCACACCCGGCGCCGCCTGCACGCCCAGGACGTCTCCCTGGAGGTCACCGACGCGGCCGCCGACCTGCTCGCGAACCTCGGCCACCAGCCCGACTTCGGCGCACGCCCGCTGCGCCGCACCATCCAGCGCGAGGTGGACGACCGCCTCGCCGACCTGCTCCTCTCCGGCCGGCTCGGCGCGGGCGACCGGGCGGTGGTGGACGCGCCGGACGGCTCGGTGGAGATCCGGACGGACAAGCCGGCCGCCGTGGAGGGCTGAGTCCCGTTCAGCGAGCGGGAGCGAAGAGCGCGGCGAGGCGCCGGTAGGAGTCCAGCAGCGCCGCGCGGTCGTAGCCGCTGGTGGTGACCAGCACCTCGTCGGCGCCGGTCTCCTTCAGCACCGACTCCAGCGCGTCGGTGACCTGGTCGCCGGTGCCCGCGATGTGCCCGCCGAGCCCGGACTCGTACAAGCCGCGTTCCTTCGCGGTCATCGCGCGCTCCAGAACCGCCTCGGCGGGCGCCAGCGGCGGGAAGGTGCCGTGGGTCCGCGCGTACGCCATGGCCCAGGCCTCCGGGACCAGCAGCCGCCGGGCCTCCTCGGCGGTCCCGGCGACGGCCACCGTGCCGGAGACGATCACGTACGGCTCCGGCGCCCACGGCGAGGGCCGGAACAGGGAGCGGTACTCCTCGACGCCGCGCAGCATCCGCTCGCGGCTCCGCAGGTCCCCGATGACCATCGGCAGACCGGCGCGGGCGGCGATGCGCGCGCCCTCACCCATCGCCAGCACGAACGGCGGCACGCGCAGGCCCTCCGCCGGCCGGGCGTGCACCCCGGTCGGCGAGGTCCCGGCGAACCAGCCGAGCAGCTCGTCGAGTTGCGCGGCGAAGTCCTCGGCGTCCTCCCTGCCCCGCCCCAGCGCCCTGCGCACCCCGCCGGTGAAGCCCACGGAACGGCCGAGCCCCATGTCGATCCGGCCCGGGAAGAGCGATTCGAGCACCCCGAACTGCTCGGCCACGACCAGGGGCTGGTGGTTGGGCAGCATGACCCCGCCGGTGCCCACCCGGAGGGTGCCGGTCGCGGCCGCCACGGCGGCGGCGAGCACGGTGGGCGCCGATCCGGCGACCCCGGGCACCCCGTGGTGCTCGGAGACCCAGAACCGGTGGTAGCCGAGCGCCTCCGCCTCCCGCGCCAGCGCGACGGTGTCCCGCAGCGCCTGGGCGGCCGGGTGGCCCTCCCGGGTACGGGAGCGGTCGAGGACGGAGAACCTGGTCCGGGCGATCACTGCACTCACGCAGGGTTCAACACCACGGCGGCCGGGGGATTCCCACCGTCACCCACGGCACCGGGCCCGTCACGGCGCGCCGGGACGGCACCCGGACCCGCGGCGGCCGATGGGCGATCCGTGCGGGGGTCCTGGCCGAACGGCGGCCGGTCAGCGGCTCGTGCGGGTATCCCGGCCGGCGGCGGCCGGTGAGCGATCCGCGCGGGTATCCCGGTCGGGGGCGGCCGGTGAGCGGCTCGTGCGGGCGTCCTGGCAGAACCGCGGCCGGTCAGCGGCTCGTGCGGGCGTCCTGGCAGAACCGCGGCCGGTCAGCGGCTCGTGCGGGCGTCCTGGCAGAACCGCGGCCGGTCAGCGGCCCGTCCGGGCACCCCGGCGGAAACGCCGGCCGTCAGCGGCCCGTGCGGGCCCGGGCGCCCCGCGGCGCCCGGATCATCTGCAGCTCCAGCGCGAGCGGCGGCCCGGCCATGCCGGGACCGCCCGCGCCGGCCCACTCGGCGACCTCGTCGGTGCACGCCTCGTCCAGCGCGAACCCGATCCAGGTGGGCCGCCCGCCCGCCCGGCGGCCCTCGGCCGACGGGCGCACCACCACCACGTTCGCCTGGTCGCACGGGCCGAGGCAGTCGCTCGTCCGCACCTCGAAGCCGCCCTCGGCGGCCGCCGCCCGCAGCCGCTCCAACTGCCCGCGGTGGTCGGCGCCGGGGTGCTTGGCCGGGTCGCCGCAGCAGCAGCCCCGGCAGACGACGACGGCGCAGGGGCGTTCGGAGGCGGCCGTGACGGCCCGGGGAGCGGAAGACATGACAGAAGCATGAGGCCCGCCGGCGGCGGAAGTTGAGGCGGGGTGACTAATCTGAACCCGTGACCGACAGCCGCGGACGTCCGGTCGGGGTGTTCGACCTCGACAACACCCTCGCCGACACCGCCCACCGGCAGCACTTCCTCACCGTCAGGCCGCGCGACTGGAACGGGTTCTTCGCCGCCGCGCCCGCCGACCCGCCGCTCGCCGAGGGCGTGGCGCTCGTCCGGGAGACGGCCCGGGAGTGCGAGATCGTCTACCTCACCGGGCGGCCCGAGCGCTGCCGCCGCGACACGCTGGACTGGCTCGCGGCCCACGGGCTGCCCGAGGGCCGCGTCCACATGCGCCGTGACGCCGACCGCAGGCCCGCGCGGTTCACCAAGCTGGAGATCCTGCGCCGGCTCGCCCGCGACCGCGAGGTCCGGGTGCTCGTCGACGACGACGAACTCGTCTGCGACGACGCCGAGCGGGCCGGCTTCACCGTCGTGCGGGCCCGATGGGCCGCCGAGTCGGCGGCGCTGAGGGACGCGCAGGAGCGTGAGGGCAGGACCTGACGGCCGCGCGAGGGCGGGATCCGGTGACCGCCGGCTACTCCGCGCCGTCCTCGATGCGGAACCCCACCTTCAGGCCCACCTGGTAGTGCTCGACCCGGCCGTCCTCGATCTGGCCGCGCACCTGGGTCACCTCGAACCAGTCCAGGTTGCGCAGCGTCTGTCCCGCCCGCGAGATGCCGTTGCGGATGGCCTGGTCGAGACCCTCGTGCGAGGTGCCGACGATCTCGGTGACCCGGTAGGTGTGGTTCGACATGCGGGTGCTCCTCTCCGCCGCGAGGGAGCGGAACGCGTCCCTCACGTCCGTCGTGACCGGTGTGTCACGCCGTACTCCACCGTGCCGTATCCGCGCCCGGTGCGCGAGATGTCGCACCTGTACCGCCCGTTTCGCTTGACCTGAGCATTGGTCCATACCAAAATCCCGTACACCCGTACGAGCTTCCGCTCGTCCCCCCACGTCGGGCCCTCCCGCCTGTCCGCACGCCCCATGCCAGACAGAACAGGACCCTCTCGTGAGACGTCGTCTGCTCGCCCTCATCTGTGTCACCGGTTCGCTCGCCAGCGGCTGCGGCCTCCTCCCGGGCGGCCACGACCGGCACACCGTCACCGTGTGGCTGATGAAGGACAGCGCCTCCAAGGAGTTCCTGGCGCGCTTCACCGAGGACTTCGAACGCACCCACGACGACCAGCGCCTGGACATCCGCATCCAGGAGTGGACCGGCATCGTCGAGAAGGTCCGGAAGGCGCTCAGGAGCCACGCGAAGGACGCCCCGGACGTCATCGAGGTGGGCAACACCCAGGTCCCGCAGTACGTCGACGACGGCCGGCTCGCCGACCTGACCCTGGAGTCCATGCGCGACTGGGGCAAGGAGCACTGGCTGCCGGGCCTCGCCGAACCCGGCAAGGAGGGCAACAAGCAGTACGGCGTGCCCTGGTACGCGGCCAACCGGGTGGTCATCTACCGCAAGGACCTCTTCGAGCGGGCCGGCATCACCGAGCCGCCGAAGACCCGCGACGCCTGGCTCGGCGACACCGAGAAGCTGAACTCGGGCGGTGACCAGGGGATCTACCTCGCCGGACAGGACTGGTACACGCTCTCCGGCTTCATCTGGGACGAGGGCGGCGAACTCGCCCAGGAGAAGGACTACGAGTGGCGGGGCACCCTGGACACCCCGGCCGCCCTGCGCGGCATGGCCTTCTACCGGCGGCTCCAAGCGCTCGGTGAGGGCCCCGTGGACTCGGACGAGGAACACCCGCCCCAGGCCGGGGTCTTCGCGGGCGGCAAGGTCGCCCAGATCGTCGCCGTGCCCGGGCTCGCCCAGGCCATCGTGCAGCAGAACCCCGGCCTCAAGGGCAAGCTCGGCTTCTTCCCGGTTCCCGGCAGGAGCGCGGCACGGCCCGGCACGGTCTTCACCGGCGGCTCCGACCTCGTCGTCCCGCAGAACACCGACGACCAGTTCGCCGCGACCGCCGTCATCGGGGCGCTCACCGGCGCCAAGTGGGACACCGAACTCGCCCGCACCATGAACTACGTGCCCAACAAGACCACGCTGGCCGAGGCGGTCGACGGGGAGCCGGGGGTCGCCGCCATGGCGGCGGGCGCCGCACACGGCCGGGCGACCCCCAACACCCCCCAGTGGGCGGCCGTCGAGGCCGACAACCCGATCAAGGGGTACATGACCAGGGTGCTCGGCGGGGCGGACCCGGCGACCGAGGCCCGCCGGGCCTCCCGCAAGATCACCGAGGCCCTCGCCACCGACCTGGGCTGACCCGGGCGCGCCGCGCGTCCCGCCCGGCGCGCCCCGCCGGGCCGTCCCCGCTCAGCGCGCCACGCTGAGCGACAGCGCGAAGCGGCCCCCGGCGTCCGTCCACCAATGGGTCAGTTCGAGTCCGGCGGCGGCGAGTTCGGCGCTCACCCCCTCCCGGCGGAACTTCGCCGACACCTCGGTCCGCAGGTCCTCGCCCGCCGCGAAGTGCACGGCGAGGTCCAGCGCGGGCACCTTGACGGTCTGCGCGGTGCGCGAGCGCAGCCGCATCTCGATCCACTCCCGCTCCGCGTCCCACAGCGCCACGTGGTCGAAGGCGGCCGGGTCGAAGTCGGCGCCCAGTTCCCGGTTCACGACGGCCAGCACGTTCCGGTTGAAAGCGGCCGTCACCCCGGCCGCGTCGTCGTACGCCCGGACCAGGGTCCCCTCGTCCTTGACCAGGTCCGTGCCGAGCAGCAGCCCGTCGCCCGGTGCGAGCAGCGCGCGCACGGAGGCGAGGAACTTCTCCCGCTCGGCGGGCAGCAGGTTGCCGATCGTGCCCCCGAGGAAGGCCACCAGCCGGGGGCCGGGCGTCGCCGGCAGTTCCAGCGGCGCGGTGAAGTCGGCGATGAGCGCGTGCACGTCGAGGCCGGGCCGCTCCTCGATCAGCGCACGCCCGGCCTGGGTCAGGGCGCTCTCGCTGACGTCCACGGGCACGTAGGACCGCAGCGAGGTGAGCGCGTCGATCAGGAAGCGGGTCTTCTCCGACGAGCCGGAACCCAGTTCCACCAGGGTGCGCGCCCCGCTCGCGGCGGCGATCTCGCCGGACCGGTCGGCGAGGATCTCCCGCTCGGCCCGTGTCGGGTAGTACTCGGGCAGTTCGGTGATCCGCTCGAACAGCTCGCTGCCCACGGCGTCGTAGAACCACTTCGGCGGCAGCGTCTTGGGGTGGTCGGTGAGGCCGCTCAGGACGTCGGCGCGCAGCGCGGCGTCCGTGGCGTCCTCGGGGAGGGTGCGGGTGACGTGCAGGGGACTCACGTACGGGGCTCCTTCGGGGATGGGGGACCCCCCGCTCGGACGGAGCTGGGAGTGGGGGCCAGGGCCGGGTCCTCGAGCGGGGCGAGCAGGACGCCTGCCCGGTTCGCGGTGAGCACGGTGCGGTCGGGGACCTCCTGCCAGAGCGGGTCGTCGTCGTACGGCTCGGAGGCGACGACCGTGCCCGAGCCGGGCTCGGCGCGGTACCAGAGGCTGTCGCCCCAGGCGGTGGCCGCGATGGTGACGCCGTCGGTGAGCAGCAGGTTCAGCCGGGAGGCGGGCGCCGCCCCGGCGAGCGAGCGCACCACCGTGCCCAGGGCCCGCGCGGGCTCGTCGCCGGAGCGCAGCCGGTGCAGCACCAGCGCCCAGACGAACGCGGAGTCGGTGCGCGCCTGCAAGGACAGCAGGTCGACCGGGGGCAGGGCCGCGACCAGCGGTGCCGCGGCGTCCGGCCAGCCGGCGACGGCGCCGTTGTGGCTGAACAGCCACTCCCCGGCGGCGAAGGGCGCCGCCGCGGCCTCGGCGTCCGCGCCCGCGAGGGTCGCGTCGCGCACGGCGGCGAGCACCGCGCCGGACCGCACCACCCGGGCCAGGTCGGCGAAGGACAGGTCGGCCCAGACCGGCCCGGCCCGCCGGTAGCGGGCCGGCACCGGGTCGTCCGGGACGTACCAGCCCACCCCGAAACCGTCGGCGTTGACCGTCCCGTGCCGCTGCCGCCGGGGCGCCCACGACTGCCGGTACAGGCTGTGCGGCGGTTCCACCAGGAGCCGGCCGAGCGACTCCTCCGGCCCCACGTAGGCGAGGTGGCGGCACATCAGAGGGCCTCCGAGCGGGCGGTGCGGAACCCGGAGAAGATCTGCCGCCGGATCGGGTGGTCCCAGTTGCGGAACGTACCCCGGCACGCCACCGGGTCCACGGCGAACGAGCCGCCCCGCAGCACCTTGTACGCGGGGCCGAAGAACACCTCCGAGTACTCCTTGTACGGGAACGCCCGGAACCCCGGGTACGGCTGGAAGTCGCTCGACGTCCACTCCCACACGTCCCCGATGAGCTGGCGCACGCCCAGCGGCGAGGCGCCGGCCGGGTAGCTGCCGGCCGGGGCGGGCCTGAGATGCCGCTGGCCCAGGTTGGCGTGCTCGGGCCCCGGGTCGGCGTCGCCCCACGGATAGCGGGTGGAGCGGCCGGAGACGGGGTCGTGGCGGGCGGCCTTCTCCCACTCCGCCTCGGTGGGCAGCCGGCGGCCGGCCCAGCGGGCGTAGGCGTCCGCCTCGTACCAGCACACGTGCAGCACCGGCTCGTCGGCCGGCACCGCCTCGGTGACGCCGAAGCGGCGCCGCAGCCACTGCCCGCCGTCCCGGCGCCAGAACAGCGGGGCGGTCAGCGAGTGCTGCCGGACGTGCGCCCAGCCCTCCGGTGTCCACCAGCGCTCCGTCTCGTACCCGCCGTCGTCGATGAACGCCTGGTACGCCGCGTTCGTCACCGGGGTGGTGTCGATCCAGAACGGCGCCACGTCCACCGGGTGCGCCGGGCGCTCGTTGTCCAGCGCCCACGGTTCGGTGGAGGTGCCCATCGTGAACGGACCGCCGGGGACGAGGACTTCGGCCGGACCCGGGAACAGCGGGACCGGCTCCGGGTCCGGAGCGGTCAGGGCCGGTGGCCCCGTGCGGAGCTGATGGGTGATCAGCATGGTCTCGTCGTGCTGCTGTTCGTGCTGCGCGATCATCCCGAAGGCGAACCCGGCCTCGGTCAGCCGGCTGCCGTGGAAGTCGGCGGCCGTCAGCAGGTCCACCACCCGGCCGCGCACCTCGGCCGCGTAGCCGCGGGCCTCGGCGGGCGGCAGCAGCGGCAGCGAGGGGCGCTCGGCCCGCGGGTGCTCGAAGGCGTCGTACAGGCCGTCGATCTCGGGCCGCATCGCCTCCCGGCCGCCGACCGCCCGCAGCAGCCACTGCTCCTCCTGGTTGCCGATGTGCGCGAGGTCCCAGACCAGCGGCGACATCAGCGGGGAGTGCTGTGCGGTGAGATCGGGGTCCTCCACACAGCTGGTCAGCAAGGTGGTGCGGGCGCGTGCGGTGGTGAGCGAGGCGAGCGCGCGCTCGCGCAGCTCCTCCGCCTCGGGTACCGACGTCCTCTCGGTCTCGGGGGCGGTCATGTGCGGATGTCCTTCCTCCCGTGGGCGGTGCGCCTGCCCCCGGTCGCATGCGGCCGGGGCCGGTGGGGGCTCGTGTCGTGCAGGCGGTCCAGCAGGTCGTCGGCCGGGCAGCGGCCCCGCTCGACGTAGCGGTCCGAGAACGCCGCCACGGCGTCGGTGACCGCGGGGGTGGCGCCGAGCCGGGGCAGCGCCCGCAGCGCCGCCTCGAAACAGGTGACGGCGGCCTCCCGCAGCTCGGGGTCGGCGAGCCCGTGCCGGGCCGCGTCGAGCCACAGCGGATTGTGCGGGGCGGGCAGGCTCAGCGACCGCTCCACCAGGGGTTTCACCGCCTGCTGCGCGACCTCGGTGGCTTCCGGGTCGTCGAACAGCGCCGCCGTGACCGCCAGCGGCACGATCCAGCCGTCGTCGCCGGGCTGCGCGTCGATCATGCGCAGCTCCAGGTGCCCGCGCGGCCGGACCGGCGGGAACAGGGTGGTCAGGTGGTAGTCGAGGTCCGCCCGGGTGGGCGGCCGCGGGGACCGCGAGCGGGTCCACTCGCGGAAGGTCAGCTGCTCCGGCACGTCCCACGGGCCGCTGTCGCGGCGGACGCACATGACCGGGGAGTCCAGCACATGCCGGGCCCAGGCGCTCCGGGGATCGCCGTCCGACGCCGGAGCGCCCGCCCGGCCGGCGCCGATCTCCATCCACAGCAGCTGCCGGGTGGAGGCCCAGCCGGTGGGCTCCAGGCCGACCAGCGGGGAGTTGGCGAACGCGGCCACCAGGACCGCGCCCAGATGGTGGGCCAGCCACCAGCGCCGTTCGTGCCCGAGCGGCCCGGGTTCCTCGAGACCGGCGTCCAGGCAGACCTGGACGGAGGCCGAGGTGCACATCATGTGCCGGCCGGCCGTGCCGGTGCGGTCGAGGCACGCCTCCATGGCGTCGTAGCGCGGTTCGCGCAGGAACCGGCGGGGCGGGTGCCAGGGGTCGTGGCCCGCGCCGAGCAGTCCGAGGCCGTGCTCGGCGAGGACCGCGCGGACGGCGTCGAGGTCGGCCGAGACGGTGTCCACGCACTCCATCAGGGAGGCGGCGGGCGGCGAGCTCAGCTCCAGCTGGCCGCCGGGTTCGACGGTCAGCGGCGACCGCAGGGGCACGGTCCGCAGGGAGGCGTAGGCCGCTTCGAGTCTTTCGGGTGTCACGGGGAGCTGCGGCAGCCGCAGCTCATGGACGAACCACTCCACTTCGACCCCGAGCGTGCGGGGCGGTCCGGTCTTGAAGCAGATGCCCCGGACCAGGGCCTCCACCTCGGCTTCGGTGACGGCGGTGCGGGGGTCCGTACAGTCGCCACCTTCGTGTGTCGAGTCAGACATGTCGGGATCCTCCTGAGATTCCACCATGCCACCCGCCCGGCCCGGGACGGGCCGCGCGGGCACTCGTCCCACCCAAGACCCTCGCGCCGCATCGCACAAGGGTGCCCAACGGGACGTTCCGGATCGGTCATCTCCGTTTCCTCGCGCGTTCCCGCCCCCTCCGGGCCGGGAAACTCCGTTGCACCGCATCCCAGCATCACCCAGGATGCGTCCATGAGCACGACGGGGGATTCCGCGCGGGCCGTGATCACGGCGTCCACGGGGGTGGCGCCATGAGCGCGCGCCTGCGCGGCGTCGCCACGGAGACCGAGCGCATCGTGGCGGCGGGCGGCTACCGCGCGCCGGACGGCCGGCAGGTGTCCGTGGCGGCGGCGGTCGAGGCCGCCCGGGCGGGCACGCGGATCCACGGTCCCGGACCGGTCCCGGTGCCCCGGACGGGAGGCGCGGAGACGTCCTTCGAGGTCACCGGCGAGAGCAGCCTGGAGGCCGCCCGCCGCTTGGCGGACGCGCCGGTGGCCGTGCTCAACTTCGCCTCGGCCCGCAACCCGGGCGGCGGCTACCTGAACGGCGCCCAGGCCCAGGAGGAGGCACTGTGCCGCGCCTCGGCGCTGTACACCTGCCTCCTTCGGGCCCGGCCGTTCTACGACCACCACCGCGCCCACCGCGACCCGTTCTACACCGACCGGGTGATCCACACCCCGGCCGTGCCGGTGTTCCGCGACGACCGCGGCGGCCTGCTGCCCGAGCCCTTTGCGGCCGGTTTCCTGACGGCCGCCGCACCCAACGCGGGCGTCGTGCGGCGGACCGCGCCCGACCGCGCCGGTGAACTGCCCGCAGCCCTGGCCCGGCGGGCCGAGCGCGTGCTGGAGACCGCCGCCGCCCAGGGCTACCGGCGGCTGGTGCTCGGGGCCTGGGGCTGCGGCGTCTTCCAGAACGACCCGGCCCAGGTCGCGGGCGCCTTCCGGACCCTGCTCGGACCCGGCGGCCGGTTCGCCCGGACCTTCGAGCACGTGGTGTTCGGCATCCTGGACCGCACGCCGGGCGCGACGGTCCGGGCGGCCTTCGAAAAGGCGTTCCCGGTGCCTACGGAGCCCGCGGCGCGGTAGGAGGCCCCGCCGGGCCGGCCCGGGACGGGCACCGTGGCCGGTATGCGACGGCCGGGCCGGCCAGGGCCGAGCACGCGGCGGTCACGCCGGTCAGGGGCAGGCACGGGGTGCTCGCGTCGGCCAGAGGCGGCCGGCCGGGAGCGGCCGGGCGGAGCGGGCCGGGTCAGGTCCAGCCGTACCGCTGGTGCAGTCGCTGCCGGACCAGGCTGAACCGCATCCGGTCCAGCGCGCACGCCTCCCGGCGCATCCCGGTCTCGTGCAGCCGCAGCACGCGGTCCACGTTCACCCACGAGTCCCGGTCCGACCGGTCCCAGGGGCCGTTGCCTATCGGCACCCACTCCCGGTCGTCGTCGTGCCGCTTGCTGGACAGCTGGACGGCCAGGAAGGTGCCCGCCGCCTCCCGGGCGACGACCAGCACCGGGCGGTCCTTGCCCCGGCCGTCGTTCTCCTCGAACGGCACCCAGGTCCAGACGATCTCCCCGGGGTCCGGGTCACCGTCGTGGGCGGGGGAGTACTCGGTGCGCACCGCGCCGACCTCGCGCGGGTCGGCCTCGGTGGTGGCGTGGGGGCCGCTGCGGCCCGGGACATCTTCGTCGTTGTACGTGCTCACGCCCGCACCCTAACCGCCCGGTCCCGGCGCGCAACGGGCGCCCGGCCGGCCGTCGTCCGGTCGCGGCTGAACGTGGAGTCGACGAAGGTCGTGGCGCCGATCGCGCTGGGTGTCGGCCTGGTCAGGCTCTGACCTCGCGACGCCCGTCGACACCGGCAGGGCCGGGGTCGCTGGTGCGGACCCCGGCCCTGCCGCCGGCTCGCGGAGGCGCGCCGCCTCCCTGAACTCCCCTCGGCCGCCTCAGCCTCAGGGAACTCCCTTCAGCCCTCCGGCTCCAGCGGCACCCTCTGCGACACGGGGGCCGAGGCGGTCACCGGGGCCACCGCACCGTCGAGCGACGGTGTCGTGCCCTTGACCGGGTCTCCGGCCCGGTGCCCGTTCGGGCCGGCGGTGTGGTGGCTGCCGTTGTGGTCGCCGTTCCGGTTCATCGACGCGAGCAGCTGACGGGCGAGGCCGAGCCCCGTGCCGCCCATGGTGAGCGCCTTGGCGAACATGTCGGCCATGCCGTCGGCGCCGTTGAGCAGCACCATGTTGTCCACGTTGCCGAACGCGGACGCGCCGGCCTTCACGATCTCCGGCCAGTTCTCCGCCAGTTGCTGGGCGACGACCGCCTCCTGGTTCTCGGCGAGGGCGGCGGCCCGTGCCTTGATGGCCTCCGCCTCCGCCAGACCCCTCGCCCTGGCCGCCTCGGCCGTGGCCAGACCCTTGGCCTGCGCGGCCGCCGCCTCCGCCTCACCGGTGGCCCGGGTCGCCGCGGCCGTGGCCGCACCGCGGCTCTTGGTGGCCTCCGCCTCCGCGCCGGCGGCCGTCTTGACCCGGGTCGCCTCGGCCGCGGCCGCGAGTTCGGTCTCCTTCGCCCGCGCCTGGGCCGCGGAGATCCGGGCGTCGCGCTCGGCCTCGGCCAGCGTCCGTGTCTCGTAGGCCCGGGCGTCGGCCGGCTTGCGGACGTCCGCCTGGAGCTGCTGCTCCCTGCGGTGCGCCTCCAGTTCGGCGACCCGGGTCTCCTGGACGACGACCTCCTGCCGGGCCGCCGCGTCGGCGAGCGGGCCGGCCTGCCGGGCCTTCGCCGAGGCGTTGTCCCGCTCGGCCTGGTAGCCGGCCTGGAGGATCTCGCTGTCCCGGGTGGCCTCCGCCATCCGGGCGAACGACTGCTGCTCGGCCTCGGTGGCGAGACGGTTCGCCTCCGCCTGCGCGATGCGCGCGTCCCGCTGCACGGCCGCCGCGTGCGGCATGGCCAGGTTCCGGATGTAGCCCGTCGGGTCCTCGATCTCGTGGATCTGGAGCGAGTCGACGATCAGGCCGAGCTTCTCCATCTCCGTACCGCAGGCCGCCCGGGTCTGCCCGGTCAGCTTCTCCCGGTCGCGGATCATGTCCTCGACCGTCAGACCGCCCACGATGGAGCGGAGGTGACCGGCGAACACGTTGTGCACCCGCTCGGACATCAGCTTCTGCTGGTCGAGGAAGCGGCGGGCCGCGTTGGCGATCGACACGAAGTCGTCGCCCACCTTGAAGATGACCACGCCCCGCACCTTCAGCGGAATGCCCTGGTGCGTGACGCAGTCCACGTGCAACTCGGTCTCGTTCAGGTCCAGGGAGAGCTTGCGCACCGCCTGCACACCGGGCAGCACCAGGGTGCCGCGCCCGGTGACGATGCGGAATCCCATGCCCTCCTCGAGGCCCTCGGTGCGGTGCTTGGACCCGGAGATGATGAGCGCCTCGTTGGGTTCGGCGACCCGCCACATCATCTTGAACAGACCGATCAGAACGAGGACGGCGACACAGGCCGCCCCCGCAACGACGCCGACGATCATCGGCATTCGCCCCCTTTGGATGGTGCCCGTTCGGCACCGAACGAGGGGAGTGTGCGCCTGCCGGAACGCGGCGAGAAGGTGCCGGCGAATCCTTGTTGCCATCTTGACGCATACCGCCCTCACCTGGGGCGGAGCACGCTCAGTTGTCGTAGGCGGCGGTCACGTAGACCGTCCTGGGCGGCAGGTGCTCGACCACCATCACCACGGTGCCCCGCTCCATCCGGGCGGTGCCGTCGGCCGCGTAGGCGAGGAAGTGCTCGGCGCCGCCGCGCACCCGGACCATCACCTCGCCGACCAGCCCGGGCCCGACCGTCCCCGTCACCCGCCCCATGAGCCCGACCATCGACGCATCGTCCATGGGCACAGCGTACGGGCGGGACGCGGTGCTGCCGCCGGGCGTGAACCGCTCCGGTGGCGCGGAGCCTCGGCGGTTGTGCCGGCGCGTCCCGCCATGCGGCGCGCGCCGTCGCAGCCGCCCTCGGGCCGCGGGCGCGGCCGGTGAGACCGGCGCGGCCTGTGCGGCCCCGGTGGTGCACGGCCGGCGGTGGGTCCGCCGCGCTCACCACCGACGGTGGACCCCCTCACGCCGCCGCGGAGTCCGGGGCCGCCGTCGACGGCGGCCACAGTTCGTGCCAGCGCAGCTCCGCCTCCAGTTGGGCGGCGAGGGAGACCAGCAGCGGCTCGCTGTTGGCCGGGCCGAGCAGCTGGGCACCCACCGGCAGTCCCTCGCCCACGAACCCGGCGGGGACGTTGACGCCGGGCCAGCCGAGCACGTTCCACGGCCAGGCGTAGGGGCAGGCGGCGATCATGGCGCGGTCGGTGGCGAAGCCGCTGAGTCCGGCCAGGGCACCGATCGCGGGCGGGGGAGCGGCCGTCGTCGGGGCGAGGACCACGTCGTACGACCCGAAGAACGTGCCGATCCGCCGGTGCAGCAGCGCCTCGGCGCGCCGGGCCACGCGCAGCGGGGCGCCGCCGAGCAGCCGGCCGAGCCGGGCCGCGTCCCGGGTGCGCGGGTCGAGCAGCGCGGGGTCGGGGGCCTCGCGGACGTAGTCGGCGATACCGGCGGTGGCGCGCGGCACGAAGGTGAGCCCGATCTGGCCGTAGGGCGGATCGGCCTCCTCGACGGTGTGCCCCGACGCGGCCAGCCGTTCGGCGAGTTCGAGTATCCGGGCGCGGACGTCGGGGCGCAGCCGCGCGGGCACCGCCGTGAACGGCGGCTTCAGGGACAGCGCGATGCGCAGCCGGCCGGGGTCGCGGCCGACCGCGTCCGCCACCGTGAGCGCCGGCGGCCGGTGCGGGTCCCGCTCGTGGTTGCCGCCGGCGGCGTCGAGCAGCAGGGCGGCGTCGGCGACCGTACGGGCGAGTGTGCCGTTGACCGTGATGCCGTGGAAGGACTCCCCGCGCGGCCAGGTGGAGATGCGCCCGCGCTGTGGCTTGATGCCGATCAGATGGGTCCAGGACGCCGGGATGCGCACCGAGCCTGCGCCGTCCGAGCCGAGCGCGGCCCCGACCAGTCCGGCCGCCACCGCCGCCGCCGAGCCCCCGGAGGAGCCGCCCGGGGTGTGGCCGGTGTGCCACGGGTTGCGGGTGTCGCCGAACGCGGGGCCCTCGGTGAACGGCCACTGGCCCAGCTCGCAGGTGTTCGTCTTGCCGACGATCACGGCCCCGGCCGCGCGCAGCCGCCGTACCGCCTCGCCGTCCTGGGCGAGCGGCGGGAAGTCACCGGCGCAGCCGAAGGCGGTCGGCTCGCCCGCCACGTCCATGTCGTCCTTGACCGCCACCGGCACGCCGAGCAGCGGCCGTCGGCCGCCGGCCGCCAACTCCCGGTCGGCGGCGTCCGCTTCGGCGAGCGCGGCCTCGGCGCGTACGACCCGGAAGGCGTTGAGGGTCGGCTGGGTGGCCTCGATCCTGGCGAGCGCCTGTGCCACCAGCTCGCGGGAGGTCACCTCCCCGTCGGCGAGGGCGCGGACGGACTCCGCGAGGCCTGCGGCACGGTCTGGCGTCATGTGGGGGCACCTCCGGGAGCACACTGTCTACCGAACGGTAACCTTCGGGGGCCCCGTGCGGTACAGGGTGCACGCCGACGACATCCGGCCAAGTTGGCGGCCCCTGGCCGGGGTTGGCCCGCGCGGAGCGGGAGCGTCAGGCAACCGGCGCGGGACGGTGTCCCTCCTATCTGTCGAGTCAGCCGTACCGGACGCGCGCCGCCCTCCGTGCCGTGCCGGCCCGGCCGAGCCCGCCCCGCGCGCCGACAGGAGCCCTCGTTTGGACCGCACCGAGCCCACGCCCGCGCAGGGGGCTTCCCGCCGCGGGTTCCTCGTCCGCACGGTGGCGGCGGCCACCCTGACCGTCGCCGCCCCGCTCGCCTGCACCACCCCCTCGTCCGCCGAGGGCGCCGCGCCCGGCCGGCCGGACCTCGCCGAGCCGGGAGCCGACGTCCTGGTGACCGGTGCGGACGAGGAGATGCTGGTCCTGGAGGTGACGGCGGCCGGCGAGGTCGTCGTACGGCTGCCCCGGGCCGAGGTGGGCCAGGGCATCACCACCGCCGTGGCCATGATGATCGCCGAGGAGCTGGACGCCCGCCTCGCCGATGTGCGCGTCCCGCTCGCCGACGCCCGGACCAAGGGCAACCAGTACACCGGCGGGTCGAGTTCGGTGAGTTCCCTGTACGGCCCCGCGCGGCAGCTCGCCGCCACCGCCCGGGCCCGGCTGGTGACCGCGGCCGCCCGGCGCTGGCACCTGCCCGCCCGGACCCTGCGCACCCGGGACGGCATGGTCGTCGCCCCCGACGGGCGCACCGCCACCTTCGGCTCGCTGACCGCGAGCGCCTCCCGGATCCGCCGCACCGACGTCCCGCAGTGGCCCAAACCCCCTTCCCGGCACCGGGTGATCGGCCGGCCGACGACCAGGATCGACGCCCGGGACATCGTCACCGGGCGGGCGACGTACGCCGGTGACCTGGCCGTCGCCGGGGCGAAGCCGACGGTGGTGGCCCGGCCGCCGACGATCCGCGGCAGGCTCGTCTCGATGGACGCCCGGGCCGCCCGGGCGATGCCCGGGGTGCACGCAGTGGTCCGGCTGCCCGGCGGGGCGGCCGTCGTCGCGGACACCTTCCACCACGCCTTCGCCGCCCGGGACGCGCTCCGCCTCACCTGGGCGCCGGGGCCGCTGGCCGCCCTGTCGGACGCCCAGATCCGCGCCCGGCTGAAGGCCGCCGTGCCCCGGTTCCGCACCCCGCCCCGCGGCTCGACCCAGGTGACGGGCGAGTTCGCCTTCGCCTTCGTCGGACACGCCCCCATGGAGGTGCTCACGGCGGTGGCGGACGTCCGGCCCGACCGCGCGGAGCTGTGGTTCTCCTCCCAGACCCCGATGGACGCGCGCGACGCCGTCGCGGAGGCGGTCGGCCTGCGCCCGTCGGCGGTCCGGGTCCATGTGACGCGCGCCGGCGGCTCGTTCGGCCGCCGGCTGAACTTCGACGCGGCGATCGAGGCGGCGCTGGTCTCGAACGCGGCCCGGCGCCCGGTGAAACTGATGTGGAGCCGGGGCGACGACATCCGGCACGGCCGGATGCGCCCCGCAAGCCACCACCGGGTCCGGGCGAGTGTGTCCGGGGGCCGGGTGGTGGCCTTCGAGCAGGTGACGGCGTCCGTCTCGGAGGCGTACGACGGCGCCGGCCTCGCCCCGCAGGGCGGCGTGCGGGCGTCGGGCCCGCTGCCCGGCACCAGCGGCCTGTACGACTTCGGCCGCGTCTCGGGTGATTCGGGCGGCATCGAGCTGGCCATGCCGCTGGGCGCCTGGCGGTCGGTGGACTCCGGGACCGTGCGCACCGCGGAGGAGATCGTCGTGGACGAGGTCGCCCGCAGCCTCGGCCGCGACCCGGTGGCCTTCCGCCGGACGACCCTGCGCACCAGGACTGCCAGGGCCGTCCTCGGCAAGGTGGCGAGCGCCGGCCGGTGGGGTCGCGCGCTGCCGCCCGGCACCGCACAGGGCGTCGCCGTGCACGAGGAGTACGGCTCCGCCGTCGCCTGCCTCGCCGAGATCGACGCGAGCGACCCGAAGCACCCCCGGGTGACCAAGGTGGTGATGGCAGCCGACGTCGGCATCGCCGTCAACCCCAGTGGTCTGCAGGCGCAGTTGATGGGCGCCGCCACCGACGGCATCTCCGTCGTGCTCCAGGCGGGCCTGCACATCGACCGGGGCGCGGTGCGCGAGGGCAGCTACGCCGACTTCCGCTACGCCCGCCAGCGCGACGCCCCGCTCTCCTTCGAGGCCCACATCCTGCCCTCGACCCGGGAACCGGGCGGCGCGGGCGAACTCGGCGTCCCCGCCGCCTCCGCGGCCGTCGCCAACGCCTGCGCCCGGGCCACCGGCACCGTGCCCCGCAGCTTCCCGCTCACCTTCTGACCCGCGACCCGAAGGCCCCCATGCGCGCGTACACCTTCACCCTCAACGGCCGTCCGGTCACCGTCCGGGCGCCCGCCGACATGCCCCTGCTGTGGGTCCTGCGCGACCTCCTCGGCGTCACCGGCCCCAAGTACGGCTGCGGAGTGGGCGTCTGCCGCGCCTGCACCAGCCACCTGGACGGCGCCGAGATCCAGCCCTGCGTGGTCCCGGTCGCCGACTGCGCGGACCGCACGGTCACCACCATCGAGGGCCTGGCCGACGGCGACACCCTGCACCCCGTCCAACAGGCCTGGCTCGCCTGCGACGTGGCCCAGTGCGGCTTCTGCCAGCCCGGCCAGATCATGGCCGCCGCCGCCCTCCTGGCCCACACCCCCGACCCCACGGACGCCGACATCGACGCCATCGAGAACATCTGCCGCTGCGGCACGTACGCCCGCATCCGGGAGGCGATCAAACAGGCGGCCGCGAGCGGTGAGAAGGGGGTGTCCCGTCGGGAGGTGGGCGGAGAGCCCGTGAGCTGAGGCGTACCCGGGCTGGGCCCGGCCAGGGAGGGCTCTCACCGACCGGGACGCCAGGTCAGCGGTTCAACAGCCGTCGCAGCCAGTCCTGTTGAGCTGCCCGGGCCGCCAGGGAGAGGGACGCCTGGGGGGCGAAGCCGTCGAAGCCGTGGAAGCCGCCCGGCCAGACGTGGAGTTCGGCCACGCCGCCCGACTGCCAGATCCGGGACGCGTACTCGACGACCTCGTCCCGGAAGGTCTCCGCCGAGCCGACGTCCAGGAAGGCCGGGGGCAGGCCGGAGAGGTCGTCCGCGCGGGCGGGGGCGGCGTACGGGGAGACGTCGGGGCCGCCCCGGCGGTCGCCGAGCAGCGCCGTCCAGGCCGTCTCGTTCGCCGTGCGGTCCCACACGCCGACGCCCGCCATCTGGTGGCTGGACACGGTCTCGTTGCGGTCGTCCAGCATCGGGCACATCAGGAGCTGGCCGATGAGCGGCGGCCCCTGGCGGTCCCGGGCCAGGAGGGCGAGCGCGGCGGTCAGGCCACCGCCCGCGCTGGAGCCCGCGAGCACGATCCGGTCCGGGTCGCCGCCGAACTCCCCGGCGTGCGCGGCCGTCCACAGCAGACCGGCGTACGCGTCCTCGACCGGCGCCGGGTGCGGGTGTTCGGGAGCGAGGCGGTACTCCACCGACACCACCACCGCGCCCAGCTCCCGCGCCCAGGCCAGCGGGCCGTCCACGCCTGCCCGGTTGTTGCCGAGGATCATGCCGCCGCCGTGCACGTGGTAGATCACCGGCAGCGGCACGGCGGGATCGGCGTCCACCGGACGGCAGACGAGCAGGGAGACGTCCGGCGCTCCGGGCGGGCCCGGCACCGTACGGTCCTCCGCGTCGAAGGCGCCGCCCATCGTGACGTCGATCAGCCCGAGCAGTTCCATGCCCGCGCCCTGCCGCGCGGTCGGGATCTCGTCCAGGGCGAGCCCGGGCGTGAGCACGTCCTTGACCAGGTCCAGCGCGGCGGCCAGCTCCGGGTCGAAGGGGGGCGGGGGCGGGACGGGTGCCATGGCTTCTCCTCACCTGTGCGCGTCACCTGCGCGCGCGCTTCGGGTACCCACGGCACGCCGTACGCGCCCCGGGCGGCGCGGGCGCCCTCCCCAGGGGTGCGGCTCCCGCGTCCATGATCCGCATACCCCGAGAGGGGCCGGGGGTGACGCACCGAATGCTCCGGGGGCGGCGAGCGGGGCGGCCGGGGGAGTAGGGGAGCAGGCCGAGGACGGCGACAGGGGTGCGTCGGGCGCGGAGAGCGGGAGCGGCCACTGCCACGCCGAGGGCCGGGACCACGGCACGCTCCTCAAGCGGCCGGAGCGCGAGAGCGGCACGCGGAGGGGGCCGGTGCCTGTGACGGCTCCGGCCCCCTCCGCGACGGGTGGTGCGGTGGCTCAGGCGGCCGCGCCCACGTTGCCGTGCAGACGGGCGACGACCTCGGTGAGCTGGGCGGCGACCTCGGCGTCGTCGACCGGGTGGGTCTCGGCGAAGCGGGTCACGGAGCCGGGGATGGACAGCTTGATGTCCTCGACCACCTTGCCGCCGGCGATGCCCACGGCCTTGCGGGTGTCGTCCTGCGCCCACACGCCGCCGTACTGGCCGAACGCGGTGCCGATGACGGCGACGGGCTTGCCGCCGAAGGCGCCGGCGCCGTACGGGCGGGACAGCCAGTCGATGGCGTTCTTCAGGACGGCCGGGATGGTGCCGTTGTACTCGGGCGAGAAGAGGAGGAAGGCGTCGGCGGCCTGGGCGGCGGCGCGCAGCTTCGCGGCGGCCTCCGGAACGCTGCCCTCGACGTCGAGGTCCTCGTTGTAGAAGGGAACGTCGGCCAGGCCCTCGTAGAGGTCGACCTCGGCACCCTCGGGGGCGAGCTTGACGGCCGCCTCGGCGAGCTGGCGGTTGTGCGAACCGGTACGCAGGCTGCCGACGAGCGCGAGGATGCGAACAGACATGGGGGATCTCCAAAAAAGGACTGAAACATCACTGTGACGAACCGGACCGAGGTCCGCTTAGCTTTTGTATCAGGCTAAACGGACCGCGGTCCAGTTCTGTTCCCCATGCTTTACGCTGTCTTCATGTCCAGCCTCCTCCCGCCCTGTCCCCAGCCCCAGGAGCCCGTCGAGTCGCCCCAGCTGCTGGAGGTCGGCTCGGGTCCCGAGGAGCCGTGCCTGCGGGCGGACGCGGCCCGCAACCGGGCCCGGCTGCTGGAGGCGGCCGCCCGGCTGATCGCGGAGCACGGGGTGGCCGGGGTGACCATGGAGGCGGTGGCCGCCGCGGCCCAGGTCGGCAAGGGGACGGTGTTCCGCCGCTTCGGCGACCGCACCGGCCTGCTCACCGCGCTGCTCGACCACTCGGGCAGGCGGCTGCAGGCCGACTTCCTCGGCGGACCGCCGCCGCTCGGTCCCGGCGCGCCCCCGCTGGAGCGGCTGCGCGCCTTCGGCGTGGCGGTGCTGTACCGGTCGGCCGAGCAACTGGACCTCCAGCTCGCCGCCCAGCCCGAGCCGGACCGCCGGTTCGCCCATCCCGCGCTCGGCGCGCTGCGCACCCACGTCACGATGCTGCTGCGGCAGATCGTGCCGGACGCCGACTGCGACCTCCTCGCCCAGACGCTGCTGGCGTATCTCGACCCCGCCCTGATCCACCATCTGACCCGGCAGTGCGGCATGCCCATGGAGCGGCTGGAGACCGGCTGGATCGACCTCGTCGCCCGGCTCACCCGTACCGAGCCGCCCAGCTGACCTCACCCCGTGAGGCGCCCGTCGAGCGGTGCCCGCCGCGCCGTGCCCGCCGCGTCGCGCCCGCAGCGAGGCGCGCCCGCAGCGCCGCGCCCGCCGCGTGGCGCACCCCCCCCGCGAAGCCCTCCCCGCAGGGTGTCCCGCCGGGGCCGGCCCGCGAGCGGCGCCTGAGCCGCCCGTGCGCCGCTCGGCTCTCCCGTGGGGCGCTCAGGCGTCCCGCGCGGCGTCGTGACCGGCGAACATGTCGAGCAGCCCCTGTGGCGCGTCGGCGCGGAACATCCGCTCCCCGCTGCGCGCGGACTCGGCGGCGGACGCCTCGGCGCGCGCGAACATCCGCTCCTCGTAGGCGGCCAGCGCGGCCTCGGTGTCCCCGGGGTGCGCGACGAGTGCGAGGCCCAGTTCGGCGCCGTCGAGCAGCGCCAGGTTGGCGCCCTCGCCCGCGAACGGCGACATCAGGTGTGCGGCGTCGCCGAGCAGGGTGACGCCGGGGACCCGGTCCCAGCGGTGTCCGACCGGAAGCGCCTGGATCCGCCGGGGCACCAGCGTGCCGTCCGCGTCCCGGACCAGCGCCCGCAGGCTCTCGTCCCAGTCGCCGAACTCCTTCAGCACGGCCGCCCTCGCCGCCTCGCCGTCCGCGAAGTCGATGCCGTCGAGCCAGTCCTCCGGCGCCACCACGGCCGCGTACACGTGCAGACTGCCGTCGGACTCGCGGTGCGCGAGGAATCCCCGGCCCGGCCCCAGCGCGAACAGCATGCCGCCGCCGACCACCCGGGCGCTCGCCGGATGGCGCGCGTCCGCGTCGAGCAGATCGGCCTCCACGAAGGACACGCCGGTGTACGCCGGTTCGGCGGACGACACCAGCGGACGGACGCGTGACCAGGCGCCGTCGGCGCCGACCAGCAGCCCCGCGGTGAAACGGCCGCCGTCGGCCTGCGTCACCTCGTGCCGGCCGTCGCCGAGCGGGCGCACGCCGGTCACCTTCACGCCCCAGCGGACGGTGCCCTCCGGCAGCGAGCCGAGCAGCAGGTCGCGCAGGTCGCCCCGGTCTATCTCGGGGCGGCCGCCGGTACCGTCGTCGGGCTCGTCGAGGCGGACCGCCCCGTGCCGGTCCAGGACCCGCATGGCCTGGCCGCCCGTGTGCGTCCGGGTCAGGAACTCCGCGTGCAGCCCGGCCGCGCGCAGCGCCTCCTGGCCGGAGTCGTCGTGGATGTCGAGCATGCCGCCCTGGGTGCGCGCGGCCGGCGAGGGGTCCAGGTCGAACACGGCGGCCTCGACGCCGTGCACGTGCAGCACGCGGGCGAGCGCCGGCCCGCCGAGTCCGGCGCCGATGACGGCGATCTCGTGGTGGGGGACTGTCATGGTGAGCCTCCGGGGGTGTGCGACGGCGTGGCGCGCCCACGGCTGGGCGCTCGCCGCCGGTCGTCGGGCGTCGGTCGGGTACGGCCGGTGCGGTGCCGTCGGCCGGTTGCGGCGGTGTGTTGGTCGGCGGGCGGTGGCCGTCGGCCGGGTGCGGCGGTGCCGTGGCCGGCAGTCAGGTACGACCGGTGCGGTGACCGGCGAGGGGATAAGTCCGCTTCGATGGCCGTCGGCCGGGTACGGCTGTGCCGTGACCGGCGGTCCGGCCGTCAGTCGGGTACGGCGGTGTGCTCGATGCCGTTGATCAGGGCCTGGAAGGCCCAGGAGGTGCGGGCCTCGGGGGTGCCGGACAGCAGGACGGCCGAGCCTGCGGCGATGTGCGGGTGGGTCTCGGCGGACGCGCCGCGCAGCGCGCCGCGCAGGGCCTGCCAGTCGGCGGAGGGCTCGTCGCCCGCGTGCTCGGCCGCGGTCGCGGTGGCGTGCTGGAGGAGCAGGTCGACGCCCCAGGCAGCGCGCTCGCGCGCCACCCCGCCCTCGTCCAGCAGGGCGAGCAGCGTCTCGATCAGGTCCAGGTAGTGCGGACCGCTCGGCCACGCGGTCAGTGCCGAGCGGGCGAGACTCGGGTGCTCCAAAAGCACCCGTGTGTAGGCGGTGAGCACGTGCTCCAGCCGCTCGCGCCAGGTGCCCCCGACCGGGACGGCGTCCATCGCGCCGAGCAGTTCGTCCAGGACCGCCGCGTGCAGTTCGTCGGTGTTGCGGACGTACACGTACAGCGAGGCGGGGCCCGTGTCGAGCTCCTGGGCGAGCCGGCGCATGGTGACCTTGCGCAGACCCTCGGCGCGCAGGATCGCCACGGCGGCGGCGACGATGCCCTCCCGGGAGAGGGCGGGCTTGGCGGGGCGGTCACGGCGGGAGCGTGGAGCGGCGGCTGTCATGCGACGAGCGTAACGAACATGTTCGTAGCGAACAAGTTCGACGCGAACATGTTCGCCCACTAGGGTGCGCGGCTCATTCGTTCAGCGGTGAACCACGTTCCCCCGCCCGTCGGCGCCCTTGACGCTTCTGCCACTATGCGGTCTGTGATGGTGCAGATACCGAACACGCCCCCGCCCGCGGCGCCCGCACCGCACTCCGTCCCGACGAGTGCGGACGTGGCCCGGCTGGCCGGAGTCTCGCGTGCGACCGTCTCCTACGTCCTCAACAACACCAGCGCCGTCCGGATCAGCGAACCGACCCGCCGCCGTGTCCACGAGGCCGCGCGGGAACTGGGGTACGTGCCCCACGCGGCCGCGCGCAGCCTGCGCGCAGGGCACAGCCGCATGGTCCTGATGCCCGCACCGGCCGTCCCGGTGGGCCCCCTCTACAGCCGCTTCCTGAGCGAACTGCAGTCGGCCCTCGGCCGCCTGGACTACACGGTGGTGCAGTACGGCACCGTCGGCCGCCAGGGGGACGAAGCGGCGCGCGCCTGGGCGGAGTTGCGGCCGGTCGCGGTCCTGGTGCCGGGGACGGGGATCGGCCCGCAGGGCGTCGCGGTGCTCAAGCGCGCCGGTGCCCGGGCCGTGGTGACCCTCGGCCCCGAACGCGTCGAGGGCGCGCACGCGCTGCTGATGGACCACGAGGCCGTCGGACACTGCGTGGGCGCCCATCTGCACGCGCGCGGCCGGCGCCGTGTCGGCGTGGTGGTCCCCGAGGAGGAGGGCCTGGAGGCGTTCTCCCGGCCCAGGCTCGCCGGTGTGCGCCAGGCGCTGCGGGGCACGGACGCGAGCGTGACCGAACTGCCGCTCGCCTACACCGAGCAGGCCGCCGCCGAACTCGCCGCCCGCTGGGCCGGGTCGGGCCTGGACGCCGTGTTCGCCTACAACGACGAGTACGCCATGCTGCTGATGCGCGCGCTCCAGGACGAGGGCCTGCGCGTCCCCGAGGACGTGGCCGTCGTCGGCGCGGACGACCTGATGCTCGGCCGGCTGCTGCGGCCCCGGCTCACCACCGTGCACATCGAGCTGCCCTCCGGCCGCGAACTCGCCGAACTCGTCGACCAGGCGGTCCGCGATCCCGGCGCCGAGCCGGAAGTCCGCAAGGTCCTGGGCGCCGCCCTGGTCCGCCGCGAGTCGAGCTGAAGCGGCCCGGAGGAACGCACCGCAGGGGTCCGGCCGCCTCACCCGTACGGATGACCCCGGCCGGCCCCGGACGAGGCATGCCGCCCGCGGCGGGGTCACCCGCCGCGGGCGGCATGCGGAGACGACGCTGGGGAGCCCGGCGCGGGAAAGGGCCGCCGGTTACTCGGCGGCGCCGCTCTCCTGGGCGGCGATGCTCTTGCGGACCTCGTCCATGTCCAGCTTCCGGGCCTGGCCGATGACGTCCGCGAGCGCGGCCTCGGGCAGCGCGCCCGGCTGGGCGAAGATGGCGACCTGGTCCCGCACGATCATCAGCGTCGGGATCGACTGGATGCCGAAGGCCTGGGCCAGTTCCGGCTGCGCCTCGGTGTCGACCTTGCCGAACACGAGGTCCGGGTTCTCCTCGGCCGCCTTCTCGTACACGGGTGCGAACTGACGGCACGGCCCGCACCAGGACGCCCAGAAGTCGATGAGGACGAACTCGTTCTCGGTGACCGTCTGGTCGAAGTTGTCCTTGGTCAGCTCCATGGTGCTGCTCATGGCGTGATTCCCTCGTTCCTGGTGTGGGGATGGTGCCGACGGCGAGAACACGGTGGTCCGCCCGCCTATTCCGCGGTGTCCTGCCCGTCCGCGCACGGTCGTGTTCCGCGCGCGTACCCGTGTGGCCCCCGCGGCAACCACCCACCAGACTGACACCATGACGGAAACGGAATCCATCGCGTACGACGTCGTGGTGCTCGGGGCCGGGCCCGTGGGGGAGAACATCGCCGACCGCACCCGCGCCGCCGGTCTCACCACCGCGATCGTGGAGAACGAACTGGTCGGCGGCGAGTGCTCGTACTGGGCCTGCATGCCCAGCAAGGCGCTGCTCAGGCCGGTGATCGCACAGGCCGACGCGCGACGCCTGCCGGGCCTGAGCCAGTCGGTCCAGGGCCCCCTCGACACGCCCGCCGTCCTCGCCCGCCGGGACACGTACACCTCCCACTGGCAGGACGACGGCCAGGTCGCCTGGCTGAACGGCATCACCGCCGACCTCTACCGCGGCCACGGCCGCCTCGCCGGGCCCCGCACGGTCACCGTGACGGCCCCCGACGGCACCGTGACGACCCTGACCGCGCGGCACGCCGTCGCCGTCAGCACCGGCACCCGCGCCCAGCTCCCCGACCTGCCGGGCCTGTCCGGGGTCAAGCCCTGGACCAGCCGCGAGGCCACCAGCGCCAAGGCGGCACCGGGCCGGCTGATCGTGGTCGGCGGCGGTGTCGTCGCCACCGAGATGGCCACCGCCTGGCAGGCCCTCGGCTCGCGCGTCACCCTGCTGGTCCGCGGCAAGGGCCTGCTCAACCGCATGGAGCCGTTCGCCGGGGAACTGATCGCCGAGGCCCTCGCCCAGGCGGGCGTCGACATCCGCACCGGCACCTCCGTGGACTCCGTCAGCCGCGAGAACGGCACGGTCGTGGCCGTCACCGGCACCGGCGACCGCGTCGAGGCCGACGAGATCCTGTTCGCCACCGGCCGGGTCCCGCACACCGACGACATCGGCCTGGACACCGTCGGCCTCGAGCCGGGCTCCTGGCTGGAGACCGACGACACGCTGCGCGTCACCGGCACCGACTGGCTCTACGCCGTCGGCGACGTCAACCACCGCGCGCTCCTCACCCACCAGGGCAAGTACCAGGCCCGCATCGCGGGCGCCGCCATCGCCGCCCGCGCCGCGGGCGACCCCCTCCTGGACGAGCCCTGGGGCGCGCACGTGGCCACCGCCGACCACGACGCCGTGCCCCAGGTCGTCTTCACCGACCCCGAGGCCGCCGCCGTCGGCCTCTCCCTCGCCGAGGCCGAACAGGCCGGGCACCGGGTCCGCGCCGTCGACGTGGCGTTCTCCACCGTCGCCGGGGCCGGCCTGTACGGCGACGGCTACACGGGCCGCGCCCGCATGGTGGTCGACCTGGAGGAGGAGATCCTGCGCGGGGCCACCTTCGTCGGCCCCGGCGTCGGCGAACTCGTGCACTCCGCGACCGTCGCGATCACCGGCCGCGTCCCGGTCGACCGCCTGTGGCACGCCGTCCCGTCCTACCCGACGCTCAGCGAGGTGTGGCTGCGGCTCCTGGAGGCCTACCGGGACAACTGACGGCCGTCCGGGGGGACACCGGCGGCCGACGGTGCGTCACGGCAGCGTGAAGCCGAGCGCCTCGGCCGCCGCCTCGGGAGCGGGCTGCGCCCACAGGGCCGCCACCGCCTCGTTCGTGGACAGGGAACGCAGCTCCGCCCGGTCGAGGTAGAGCGTGCCGTCGAGGTGGTCCGTCTCGTGCTGGACGATACGGGCGGGCCACCCCCCGACCACCTCGTCCAGCGCCCGGCCGTGCTCGTCCTCGCCGCGCAGCCGCACCTCGGCGTGCCGGGCCACCACGGCCTGCCAGCCCGGCACGCTCAGACAGCCCTCGAAGAACGCCGCACGCGCGTCGCCGACCGGCTCGTACGACGGGTTGACCAGGACCCGGAACGGCTGCGGCACCCGGCCACGGACCAGCGCCACCTCCTCGGGCACCGGAGCCGGGTCCTCCACGACCGCGATCCGCAGCGGGATGCCGACCTGCGGGGCGGCGAGGCCGACGCCGGGCGCCGCGTGCATGGTGACGCGCAGGGCCTCGACGAAACGGGCCAGCAGGGCGGGGGACAGCTGGCCCTCGTAGGGCTCACCGCCGCGCCGCAGGACCGGCTGACCGGCCGTGACGATGGGCAAGGGGCCGCCGGCGGCGAGGAGTTCCTCGACCCGCTCGGCGACGGACGCGCGTGCGCTGTGAGGTGCCATCGCGTCAGAATGCCATGCCCACCTGCCTTTTCCTGTGGCACAGCTCACCAACACCCCGGGGAACCCGGCGCCCTTCCGGCCCGACCAGTGGACCGACACCCCGCCGTCCGAGTCCCCCGGAGATGCCCACCGATGTCCACCGCTCCCTCGCCCGCCACGGACGAGGCACCCGCCCCCGCGCCGTCCCCGGGCCGCCGGTCCCCGCTGCGCCCCCTCGTGCTGCGCCTGCACTTCTACGCCGGCCTGCTCGTCGCCCCGTTCCTGCTGGTCGCCGCGGTCAGCGGCCTGCTGTACGCGGGCTCCTTCCAGGCCGAGAAGTACGTCTACGCCCATGAACTCACCGCGCCGGAGAGCCACCGCCGGCTCCCCGTCTCCGCCCAGGTCGCCGCCGCCCGCGAGGCCCACCCCGAGGGCACCGTCACGGGGGTGCGGCCGGCGCCCGGACCCGGCACCACCACCCGGGTGATGCTCTCCGGCGTCCCGGGCGTCGACCCCGACCACACCCTCGCGGTGTTCGTCGACCCCGGCACCGGCCAGGTGCGCGGGTCCCTGGAACAGTACGGCTCGACCGGCGCGCTGCCCCTGCGCACCTGGACCGACGAGCTCCACCGCGACCTGCACCTCGGCGACACCGGCCGGCTCTACAGCGAACTCGCCGCCTCCTGGCTGTGGGTGGTCACCGGCGGCGGCCTGGTGCTGTGGTTCTCCCGGCGGCGCGCCCTGCGCCGGGTGCGGGGCACCCGGGGGCGGCGCCGCACCCTCGGTCTGCACGGCACGGTCGGCGTCTGGACCGCCGTCGGCTTCCTGTTCCTGTCGGCGACCGGCCTGACCTGGTCCACCTACGCCGGCGCGCACATCGACGACCTGCGCACCTCCCTCGGCCAGGCCACGCCCGCCCTCTCGGCGGCGGTGCCCGGCGGTGAGCACACGGGCCACGGCACGGCGGGCGGCACCGGCGGCGACGCCGGGTCCGGGGCCGGCCTGGACCGCGCGCTCGCGGCCGCCCGCGCCAAGGGCCTCGGCGACCCCGTGGAGATCGTCCCGCCCGCCGACGCCCGCAGCGCCTACGTGGTCAGGCAGGTGCAGCGCTCCTGGCCGGAGAAGCAGGACGCCGTCGCCGTCGACCCCGCCACCGGTGAGGTGACCGGCGAGCTGCGGTTCGCCGACTACCCCGTGCTCGCCAGACTGACCCGCTGGGGCATCGACCTGCACACCGGCGTGCTGTTCGGCCTCGCCAACCAGATCGCCCTCGCTCTGCTCGCGCTCGCCCTGGTCCTGCTGATCGTCTGGGGCTACCGCATGTGGTGGCAGCGCGGCCGCGGCTCCGCGTTCGGCCGGCCGCTGCCGCGCGGCTCGTGGGCGCAGGTGCCCCCGTACCTACTGGTGCCGGCCCTGGCCGTGATCGCCACGACCGGCTACTTCGTGCCGCTGCTCGGCATCCCGCTGGCCGCCTTCGTCGCCGTCGACGTCGTCCTGGGCGAGATCGCGCATCGCCGCGGGCGCCGTACGCCCGGGAACGCGGACGCGGACACGAGCGCGGCGAGCGGCGCGGCCGGGGCGGGGTAGCGCCCCGGAACATGCCGAGGGCCCGGTTCCACGAGGGAACCGGGCCCGCCCGCACCGCTCACTGTCGCGGGAGGTCACCCGCGAGCGCCGAGGCGATGCGCAGGTGCGGTTCCGCCTCGGCGTGCCGCGCCTGCCGCTGGAGCGTGCGGCCCAGCATCAGCCGGGCGTAGTGCTCCACCGGGTCGCGCTCCACGATGAGCCGCAGCTCGGCCTCCGCGCGGCGCAGCTGGGCCGAGTGGTAGTAGGCGCGGGCCAGCAGCAGCCGGGGTCCCGTCTGCTCCGGCACCTCCTCGACCAGCCGGGCCAGCACCCGTGCCGCGCCCGCGTAGTCCTTCGCGTCGAAGAACTGCCGCGCGCGCTCCCAGCGCTCGGCGGTGCTGCCGTGGTCGTAGTACGTGGTCGTGCTCTGCGTCTTCGTGCTCTGCGTCTCCACTCCTGACCTCCTTCGACGGCTCCAACCGAAGCGGGTTGTTCAATATTCCACTATCTCTGGGTGCCGTCTCCGTCCCTGTCCCACGGGTGCGGCGTGCCGTTTCAGGGGTGCGGCGCGACCCCTTCGTCGACCGGCAGCGGCAGCGGCCGGTCGGCGTTCGCCGGCCGGGCGGGACCGCGTGCCGCACGGCGGCCGCGCGGGCCACCCGGGCCCAGCCGGCGCAGCGCGAGGTGCAGGACCGGGATCAGCACACAGGTGACCGCGGCGCTCTGCCACAGCAGCGCGTCCAGGCGCCCGGCCGCCAGATAGGCCCCGGCGGCGACCGCGGCCAGCGCGCACACGCCCCGGTCCACGATGCTCTCCACCGACAGCAGCGTGGCGCGCGGCGCGTCCGCCGGGACGGCGTCGTTCACGAGCTTGCGCTGCACGGGATAGACGAACCCGGTGAGCGCGGCGAACACGCACAGCAGCGCCACCACCAGCCAGGGCCCGCCGAGCGCGGTGCCGGCGAGCGCGGCGGCGAGCGCCACGCTCAGCAGGGACACCCAGGCGGCCGGTGACACCCGGCGGCTCAGCCACTGCGGGCGGCCCGACGCCACCGCCTCGGCCACCGTCATCGCCGCGAGCACACCACCGTGCGCGCTCTCCTTGATCCCGTGTGCGAGCAGGACCGGCTGGAACAGGTTGACCTGGCAGATGCGCGACAGGGTGAACACCGCCACGCCCTGCACCATGAGCAACGGCAGCCACGGCGAGGCGCGCAGGGCCCGCAGCGCGGCACCGGTGTCCCGCAGGAGGGTGCCGGTGCGCCGTCCGCGCGCGTCGGCGCGGGCGGCCCCGCCGCGGGGCGCGAGCCGCGGCAGCGCGAGCGCGCAGGCCAGGGACCCGGCCGCGCTCGCCGCGCTGAGCACGTACGGGCTCTGCGGGGCCAGCGCCATCAGCGGGCCGACCAGCGGCCAGCAGACCACCTTCGCGGCCAGCCCCAGGGACCGGGCGGTGCCCTCCGCCCTGAGGTAGTGGGCGTCGGCACCCTCGGCGCGCAGACCGTCGTACAGGTAGGCGCTCGCCGCACCCGAGGTGAGGGAGCGTCCGGCCGCGATGGCGAGGAAGTGCACCAGGAAACCGGTGTACGAGGGCGCCAGCACCGGCGCCATGTTCGCCGCCGTCATGACGGCCGCGCCCGCGCGCAGGCAGTTGCGGGCGCCGATGCGGTCGGCGACGACCCCCGTGGGGATCTCGAACAGGCAGAACGCGATGTAGTAGATGCTCTGGATGCCGAAGATCTGCCCGTCGGACAGACCGGCGTCGCGCTGGTAGGCGTAGAAGACGGGCATCCACCACAGCAGGTTGAACAGCAGCTGGAACCCGTTGTTGAGCCGGATGATGCGGCGGGCGGCCGGAGAGGCCACCGGTCGCGCACTCCGTCGCCACGGGGCCGCCATGCGGCGGCTCACCGGGCGTAGGGGCGGATCTGGACCAGGTGGAACGCCCCCTGGTCCGTCATCAGCCACTCGATGTCGAGCGCGTCGTCGGGATCGTCGGCGCCGAAGTGGGACTGCAGCAGCCGCCCGGTGAGGGCGAGCCGGGCCAGCGCGAGGCGCGTCGGTGACGGCAGGTCCTCGCCCGTGGACCCCACGTCCACCGTACGGCCGCCGCCCTCCACCGTGTTGTACAGGTACTGCTGCGGCAGCACGGTGCCGTCCACCACCCGCTCCGGGGAACCTGGGGTGCAGTTGACGTACACGTTGCGGAAGTCCTCCCGGCGGGTCGGATCGCAGGTCACCAGCACACCGCCGAGGGCGGCCGGCACGTACTCCTGGACGATCACTCCCATGTAGGTGTCGTCCAGCGAGATGCCGGCCTGGTGCCGCAGCCGCACGCTGCGCGGCGACAGCAGCGAGGCCCACACCTGCCGTACGGCGGCCAGCAGTTGCTCCGCCCCGCGTACGGTGGTGACCGAGTCGTAGATCCCGGCCGCGGAGAAGCCGGGCAGGTCCTCCGCGTTGGAGGAGGACCGCGCCACCATCCGGCTGCCGCCGGCCAGCAGTTCCGGCACCGCGCCCGTGATCGCCGAGGCCACCTCGTCGGGCATCGGCGTGCAGCCCACGAGGTGCTGGAGGTTCAGGCACAGCGGGTCCACGAGGTCGAACGCCTCCAGCTCCAGGGCCATCTTCAGCTTGCCGATGCCCTGTTGCAGCGCGGGGGAGGAGGTCAGGAACAGATGGTGGAGGTGGAACGGCAGCGCCACGCCCCGGGGCGCGCGGACCGTCGCCGCCACGTACGCGGCCGCCGCCGCGCGCAACTCCGCGGCGGACGCGCCCGGTTCGCCGAGACGGGCGCCGAGGTGGCCGAGCAGATGGGGGCGCGGCGGGCGCGGGCGGGCGTAGAACGCCGTCAGGTCGGCGGTGCGGCTGTCCAGGACGTGGTGCAGTTCCCCGAGGTTGGCCGCCTTCGTGCCGTAGCTGTCGCGGTCGGTGCGCCGCAGCCGGTCCAGCGCCAGCACCGGGGCCTGGCGCAGCAGGGGTGTGCCGATGCGGATGCGCTGCTGGTGCCAGGCGGGCCGGGTGAGCTCCGGCCTGCCGGGCAGCGGCTCCAGGGTGACGGAGTCCTCCCGCACCCGGTAGCGCACCCAGGCTCCGTCGAGGCCGTCGGGACCGTCGAGGCCGCTGTCCCGCAGCAGGGTGTCGAGGTCGCGGACGACGGCGTTCGGGATGCCCCAGCCCGAGGCCAGCACGTTGGTGTGCGAAAGCGGGGTGATGGGCGCGGTGTTGATGAAGCCGGCCACCCGGGGCACGTCGTCGGGGAGGCGGGGCATCGCGACGATGTCCGACCAGCCGAGCTCCGCTGCCACCGCCTCGTACTCGGCCGCGGTGCGGAAGTGGCGGAGCCGGCCCTCGGCCTCGCCGGGGTTGAGGCAGGTGCGGGTTCGGTTGCCGAACAGCTCGTGGCTGAGGACGCGCGGCACGCGCGCCTCGCCGATCGCGGTCAGCTCCTGCTCCTGGCCGTGGTTGGCGGGCTTGAGCAGCAGCGGCAGCCGTCCGTCGACCCGCTCGCGCACGTAGCTGTAGAACTCCTCCAGCAGGGGGCCCTGCATGGTGTCGGCCTCGGTGGTCTCCAGCACCAGGAAGGGACGCTCGGTGCCGTCCGGCTCCTGCTCGGCGTGCAGCGACAGCACTCCCAGGAGGAAGCGGCGCTCGGGTGCCATGTAGACGGACGCGTTGAACGCGTCCAGGTCCGCGTCGAGTTCGGCCATGGTCAGGCCGAGGACGCGGGTGGCGATGTAGTCGACGTGGAAGGGGTGCACCCGTGTGTCGAGCAGGTGCCAGGTGCGTTCGGCCCGGTCCACCACGATCTTCAGGTACGGGTGTCCGGCGAGCACGCCGGACAGCGTCCGGAACAGGGGCAGCGACAGGTTGGCGCCGACGACCGTGCGGTCGCCCGCCGTCCCGGGCACGCCGGCCTCGTCCAGCGTGGCGGTCATGCCCGCACCCCCTCGCCGACGTACGCCGGCAGGATGCGCGGGAGCGCGTCCACCAGGGCGGTGAAGTCGCGGATCACGGTCTGCGGCCGGTCGGCGGACATCAGGCACAGCCCCGCCATGGTGTTGGCGCCCGCGGCCGGGTCGTAGACCGGCACCGGTGTGCCGTCCGGCAGCGAACTCTCCCGGACGACGGACAGGGTGCTCGCCGCGCCGGCCGGCACGGAGCGCAGCACCGACGCGGAGTCCCACACGTGCCGGCGCCGCCAGGGGGCGCCCGCGCCGTCCACGGCGAGGACGACGAGGGAGCCGGCCGCGCCCTCGGCGTCCTCGGGCGTCAGCGCCCGTGCCGGCCAGCCGGCCGCCCGGCCCAGTAACTGGTCGGTGAACATCCCCACCAGGTCGAGACCGAAGACCTCCTCGATCTGCGGCACCGTCATCGCGCCGCCGAAGCGCGCCGCCGTCTCGATCACCCACATGCGGCCGTCCGCCCCGAGTTTGATCTCCGTGTGGGTGCCGCAGTCCTGGAGCCCCAGGGCCTCCACCGCCTGCCGGGCCAGCTCGACGATCCGGGCCTGTGCCCGCGCGCCGACGGCGGCCGGGGTGATGCCGGCCCGCTCGGTGAACGGCGCCACCGTCGGCATCCGGCCGCTCAGGCAGACCGGCCGGAAGACACCCCCGACGACCGCGCCCTCGACGCTGACGTAGTCGCCCCAGCCCGTGCCGTCGAACCACTCCTCGGCGCAGCCCGTGACGATCTCCTCCACCACGAAGTCCTCACCGGCGCCGCCGACATGGAGCTCCGCGTACCCGAGGAGCGCCGACTCGCTCATCACCGCGCGCGACCGCTTCCAGGCGCCCGCCACGTCCGCGGGCCCCTCGATGATCTGGTGCGCGGTCGAGCCGGCGCTCCAGGCCGCCTTCAATAGCAGTGGACATGTCAATTCGATGGCCGCGGCGGCCAGCTGTTCCTCCGTCGCGACGGCGCGGAAGCGGGGCTGGGGGATGCCGCGGCGCTCCCAGGCGGCGCGCATCAGGCGCTTGTCGCGGGCGAGGGCGGCGGTCGGCCCCGCGCCCCGCAGCCCGAGCCGCCGGGCGGCCTCGGCGACCGCGACCACCGCGTACTCCGAGAAGGTGATGACGGCGTCCGCGCCGACCTCGCGGGCCCGGGACGAGATGAGTTCGACCAGGTCGTGCTCGTCCGCGTCCCCGCGGGCGAGGACCGACGCGCACAGCCGCGCCGGATCCGCCGCCATGTCGGCGGGCAGGTCGCTGAGTGCCAGCAGGTGCACGGTCGACCTCGCGGCCACCCGGGGCAGGGCGTACCCCACCGGGGGGCCTCCCTTGGCATGCACGTACAGCACCTTCGTCACGGAATCCCATCTCCTTCGTCGTCCGGTCCGGCGGTTCCTCGTCCGATCGCGAGGTTCCGTTTCCAGCGAAGCAGCCCGGCTGCCCGCTCGCGGACGGGCGAAGCAGCGGACTCTCAGGCAAATGCCTGACTGCCGGGGCCGGTCGAGGTCTCGGGCGGGCGGCATGCCGCACGTGTTCACGGGACACGCATGACGTGTCACCCCACGTGATTTTGGTGGAACGTCGAAGGAGTCGAGTCGTGGACGAAGCCGATCTCAAGACACTGCTCGCGCCGCTCCCGGTGTCCTGGTGGGAAGCCGACGGCGGTGCGCGCCTGGTCGAGAGCGGAGGCGGCGCCTTCGCCGACGAACGCACCGCCCGGCGCTTCCTGCGAGCGTTGTGCGCCGAAGCCGGCGGCGCGGCGCGGTTACCCGCCGACGGCCCCTACCGGGCGCGCTTCGAGGGCCGCACGTTCGACGTCAACTGGCCCGCTCATGAAGGCGGTACGGCCACGGGGCGCAGCAGGGGCGTCGCGGTCGAGGTGGCCGGCGCGGCGGCCGGGACCGGACCGTACGCGTCCTTCGCCGACCTGAGCCCGGCCGCGGTCTTCGTCCGCGACACCGACGGCCGCTGCGTCTGGGCGAACCACGCCTACGCCCATCTGTACGGGACCACGCGGGACGCCCTGATCGGCCGGCACCTGGCCGAGATCGACGGGGCCGACGACGCGGCCCGGTTCCTCGCCCTCGACGAACAGGTCCTCTCCGGCGGGCACTCGGCGCGGCACACGCTCGCCTTCCGGCACACGGACGGCAGCGCCGGGCACGCGGTCGGCTACCGCTTCCCGGTCCACTGGGGGACACGGCGCTGCGTGGCCGGCATCTACGTCGACATCACCGACTACACCCGCGCGCTGGAGCAGCGGCGCCGGGCGGAGGCGGACCTGTGCGCGCTGCGCGACCACAGCGGCCTCGCCTGTCTGCGTCTGTCCGCCGACGGGGTGGTCAGGGACGCGGGCACGGCAGCGGCCGAGGTGCTGCACGTCCGCCTGGGCGACCTGCTCGGTTCGCCCGCCGACACCCTGCTGGCCCGGACCCCCGAACGCACGGCGCTGCACCGGGTCTGGGACGACCTCATCGCCGGCCGGCGCAGAAGCGCGCGCACCAGCGCCGTGCTCGTGGACGGCGACCGCAGGCGCCGCGCGTGGATCCACCTGAGCGCGGTCCAGCACGCCGCCGAACACCTGCCCGGTGTCTGGGCGGTCATCACCCGGCTCGGCCTGAGTCACGAGGCGCACCCGCCGCTGACGCCCGCTCAGGTGCGGATACTCGCGCTGCTGGCCGCCGGGCACAGCAACGCCGACGTCGCCGGGGCCCTGCACCTGTCCCGGCAGACGGTCGACTACCACCTCAGCCGGCTGCGGCGGCTCCTCGGGGTCGCGACCCGTCCGGCGCTGGTGGCTCGCGCCTACGCGCTGGGCATCCTCTCCCCGCACGCCTGGCCGCCGCGCTCCACCACGGCGACGCACCCGCTCAGCCCGGCCTGACCGTACGGCCCGGGGAGCGCGGAGAGCCTGCCGCCGGCCGGGCGGCACGCCCTCGGGGTGCGGTGTGCCGTATGTGGTGCGGGGGACGGCGGAGGCCGTCCCCCGGTCCGGGCTCGGATCAGGCGCATGGCCTGGCGGACCGTGCTGGACAGGTGACCCTCGTCGGTGACCGGCGTGGTGGACCGTCCGGGGGAGGTGGCCTCCAGCGGGACGATCCGGCCGGGCGGTCGGGTGCGCGGATCGAGGTCATGACGCGCGGCCCCTGGTGGCACCAGCGGTGCGCCGGCCCGGGAGCCGGGACCCCGTCAGGCACTCGGGACGCCCGCGCCCTCCTCCTCCGCCTCGGTGAGGGCGGCGGAGTCGGTGAGGCCGAGGCGGAGATGCTCGACGTGGTAGATGGCCTGGTCGATGAGTGCCGCGACGTGGTTGTCGTAGAGGGAGTACACGATCGAACGGCCCTTGCGGGTGCCGACGACGAGACCGAGGTTGCGCAGCAGGCGCAATTGGTGGGAGCAGGCCGACTGTTCCATGCCGACCTCGGCGGCCAGCTCGGTCGCGGGCAGGGAACCCTCGCGCAGCCGGGCGAGGATCAGCAGCCGCGAGGGGGTCGCCAGCGCCTGGAGGGTGGTCGCCACCTTGGCGGCGCTCGCCGCGTCCAGGTTTCTGCGCGGGACGCGTCCTGACGGCTGTGCGGCTCCATGACCCATGCGGCCATCGTACGGCACCACCCATGAATACATGAATGACTCTTCATTCATTCCTGTTAGGGTGGCGAGGTCGGACGCTGTCACGCCCACCCGAAGGACCCCGCTTCCATGTCGTCCACGCTCACCCGCCCGGCCCCGCCCGGCGCGGCGCGCGAGTCGGTCGCCCCCCGCCGCCGCACCCGGCTCCTCGCCCTGCCCGAGGCCCGCTGGGCGGCCGCCGCGCTGGTGCTGTTCCTGATCGCCCTGCCCCTGTACCTGGCCGGGGCGCCCGCCTGGACCTGGGGCACGCTGTTCGCGGCCGTCTACGCGACCGGCGGCTGGGAACCGGGCCGGGCCGGGCTCCGGGCGCTGCGCGAGAAGACCCTCGACGTGGACCTGCTGATGGTGGTCGCCGCACTCGGGGCGGCGGCGATCGGGCAGGTGCTGGACGGCGCGCTGCTGATCGTCATCTTCGCCACCTCGGGGGCGCTGGAGGCGATCGCCACCGCCCGCACCGCCGACTCCGTGCGTGGTCTGCTCGACCTGGCCCCCGCCACGGCCACGCGCGTCGCCGACGACGGCACCGAGGAGACGGTGCCCGGCGAGCGGCTCGCGGTGGGCGAGATCATCCTGGTCCGGCCCGGGGAGCGCATCGGCGCGGACGGCCGCGTGCTGGACGGGGCCGGCGAGGTCGACCAGGCCACCATCACGGGCGAGCCCCTGCCCGTGGCGAAGGCGGCCGGGGACGAGGTGTTCGCCGGCACCCTCAACGGCACGGGCGCGCTGCGGGTGAAGGTCGAGCGCGACCCGTCCGACTCGGTGATCGCCCGGATCGTGGCCATGGTCGAGGAGGCCTCCGGGACCAAGGCGCCGACCCAGCTCTTCATCGAGAAGGTCGAGCAGCGCTACTCGCTCGGCATGGTCGCGGCCACGGTGGCGCTCTTCGTGCTCCCGCTGCTCGTCGGCGCCGATCTGCGGTCCACCCTGCTGCGGGCGATGACCTTCATGATCGTCGCCTCGCCGTGCGCCGTGGTGCTGGCCACCATGCCGCCGCTGCTGTCCGCGATCGCCAACGCCGGCCGCCACGGCGTGCTGGTCAAGTCGGCGGTGGTCATGGAGCGCCTGGGACAGGTGGACGCCGTGGCGCTGGACAAGACGGGCACTCTGACCGAGGGCACGCCCCGGGTGACGGACGTCCGCCCACTGCCCGGCCCCGGTCTGCCGGAGGACGAGGTGCTGCGGCTGGCCGCGGCGGCCGAGCACCCCAGCGAGCACCCGCTGGCCCGGGCGATCGTGGACGCGGCCCGCGACCGCGGTCTGGACATCCCCCTGGTGCGGGACTTCGGTTCGGCGCCCGGCACCGGTGTCAGCGCCACCTTCGAGGGCAGGTCCGTCGCGGTCGGCAGCCCGGCCCGGCTGCCGGACGGCCGCACGGGCGGTCCCGCCGGGGAAGAGGCGGCGGCCCCGGAGATGACGAGGGCCCTGGACGTGGCGGCGGCCCTGGAGGAAGAGGGCCGTACCGCCGTGCTGGTCACCGTCGACGGCCGGCCGGCCGGGGTCCTCGGCATCGCCGACCGCCTGCGCGACGAGGCCGCCGCCACCGTCGCGGCCCTGGGCGAACTGGCGGGCACCACCCCGGTGCTGGTCACCGGTGACAACCCGCGCGCGGCGGCCCGGCTCGCCGGCGAGGTGGGCATCGACGACGTCCGTGCGGGACTGCTGCCGCAGGACAAGGTGGCCGCGGTGCGGGAGTGGGAGCGGGCGGGACGCAAGGTGCTGGTGGTCGGCGACGGCGTCAACGACGCCCCCGCGCTGGCCGCCGCCCACACCGGCATCGCGATGGGCCGGGCCGGCTCCGACCTGGCCCTGGAGACCGCCGACGCGGTCGTGGTCCGCGACGAGCTGGCGACCGTCCCCGCCGTCGTCCGCCTCTCCCGCCGGGCCCGCCGCCTCGTCGTGCAGAACCTGGTCGTCGCCGCGGTGTTCATCACCGGCCTGGTGATCTGGGACCTGGCCGGCACGCTGCCGCTGCCGCTGGGTGTCGCGGGCCACGAGGGGTCCACCGTGATCGTCGGCCTCAACGGGCTGCGCCTGCTCGCCGACGGCGCCTGGCGGCGTGCCCATGCGGGGACGGACCGGTGAGCCGCCGCGACCGCGGGTCCCGCCGTGCCCCGGCCGCCGCACCCGCACCCTGCGCCGTCACCGTGTGCCGCGGCTGCTGCTGCGGCACGGAGAAGGTCCCGGGCGTGGACCACGCCGCCCAGCTCGCCCTGCTGCGCCAGTCGCTGTCCGGCGCGGCGCAGGTCCGGGTGACCGGCTGCCTGGACGCCTGCGAACAGGCCAACGTGGTCGTCGTCCAGCCGTCGGCGGCCGGGCGGGCCGCCGGCGGGCGGCCCGTGTGGCTCGGCCTGGTCCACGACACCGACGCCGTGCGGGACATCGCCGCGTGGATCACCGCCGGTGGTCCCGGCCTGGCGGACCCGCCCGGCGTGCTCGACCTGTACGCGTTCACCCCGTCCCGGCGCGTACGCCAGTCCGTGGAGGACTGATCCCGGCGCCGGGGCGGGCGGCCCGCCCCGGGAGGCGGCGCGTCAGACGCGGACGCCGAACATGAACGGCCCGCCGATGGTGTCCATCGACTCGTAGCGGACGACGGTGCCGGTACGCGGGGCGTGCAGGACCTGGCCGTTGCCCGCGTACAGGCCCACGTGGTGCAGGTCGTTGAAGAAGAAGACCAGGTCACCGACCTGGAGCTGGCTGCGGGTGAGCCGGGTCCCGATGCCCGACTGCGCCTCGGAGGTGCGCGGTATGGACACACCGGCCTGGGCGTAGGCCCAGGACGTGAGCCCCGAGCAGTCGAAGGACGACGGGCCGGTGGCGCCGTAGACGTACGGCTTGCCGATCTGGCTCTGGGCGGCCGAGAACGCGGCGCCGGCCCGGCCCGAGGCGGGCGGGGCGTCCTTGAGCTCCACCCGCTCGGTCGAGGAGCGGTTGGCACGCTGCTGTTCGGCGTCGAGGGCCGCCTTCTCCTTGGCGGTCAGGGTGTTGAGGAGCTTCTGCGCCTCGGCGAGCTTGCCCTGGACCTCCTTCTTCTTGTTGCCCAACTCGGTGCGGGTGGAGGCCAGGTCCTTGAGCTTCTCGGTGGCCTCGGCGCGCTCCTGGGCGAGTTCGCGCTGCTTGTCCTGGATCTTCTTCAGCGCCTCGACCTGCTGGCTGCTCAACTGGTCGAGCGTGGAGGCCTTGTCGAGGAAGTCGTCGGGGTCCGACGACAGGAAGAGCTGCACCGAGGCGTCGATGCCGCCCGAGCGGTACTGGGCGGTCGCCATCGAACCCAGGCCCTCGCGCAGCTTGTTCAGCTCCTGCTGGCCGCGGGCCACGTTGTCCTGGACGGTGGAGATCTCCTTCTGCAGCTTCTGCTGCTTCTCCTTGGCCCCGTTGTACTTCTCGGTGGCCTGCTCCGCCTGCTCGTAGAGCTTGTCGACCTTCGCCTTCACCTCGTCCTTGCCGAGCTTCTCGCCCGGGGCGGCGTTGGCCGCGTTCGCGCTCAGCGCGACGGCAGCGGCGGCTGCGGTGGTGAGCACGGTGACACGCGTGCGGCTCGGCTGCTTGGGTCGACGATGGGACGCCACAGGGGCGAGCTCCTTGCTCCTTCAGCCGCCTGTCCAACGCGTCGGTGGGCGGTGCCCCTCCACCGTCACTCCCGTTGAGTGATCACCCGAGCGAGGGGTTGGATCAAGACCTTAATGACTTTCTTACGGTTGGATCAAATGTTTGCATGGCAGAACTCGCTCGCCCGGTGCCGACTTGACCGCCAGACGACGCCGAATAGTGTCCGTCCGTGACGGTTTGATGCCGTTTCCGGCTCATCTCCTGCTCATCCACGAGACACTCGCAGATGCTGATTGGCCGTCAGGGTCAGCGCACCCTTCCCCGGGCCTTCAGTGGTACCGGCGGCAGTTCGGGGGCGCGGAGCGGGGCGCCGTCGTAGCCCTTCACCTCGCCGAACCGGGAGCCCGTCGTCCAGTCCTCGCGGGCCTGCTCGATGTCCTGCTGGGTGCGGCCGACGAAGTTCCACCACATGATCAGCTCCTCGGCGAACGGCTCGCCGCCCAGCAGCATGATCCCGGCGTCCGACTCGGCGCGCAGCGGGAGTTCGGTGCGGCCGCAGCCGAGGTAGAGCATCGAGCCCGGCAGCACCGGCACGCCGTCCACGTGCACCTCGCCGGACATGGCCAGGACGCCGTACTCGAAGTCCCGTTCCAGCGGCAGGCGGACGTCCGTGCCCCGGGTGAGCGCGAGGTCGGCTCCGACGATCGGGGTGAACGTCGTACCCGGGGAGGACGATCCGTCGAGGCCACCGAGGATCACCGTGGCCGTGAGGCCGGGCGCGGTGACCGTGGGCAGGTCGGCGTGGTACTCGAACATCGGCTCGGTGTGGCGGTGCTCGTCCGGCAGCGCGACCCACAGCTGCGCGCCGTGCAGGAAGCGGGCGTGCGACCGGGGGCTCTCCTCGGAGTGGCTGATCGCCCGGCCCGAGGTCATCAGGCCGAGCTGCTTGGGCCGGATCGTCTGGAGGCTGCCGGTCGAGTCGCGGTGCAGCACCTCGCCCTCGTGCAGCCAGCTCACCGTCTGCAACCCGATGTGCGGGTGCGGCGGGACCTGCATGCCGGGCTCGCCGGCGATGTCGTCGGGGCCGTAGTGGTCCACGAAGGCCCAGGCGCCGATCATGCGCCGGCCGAGGTTGGGCAGCAGTCGGCGCACCTCGGTCGACTCGCCCAGCTTCACGTGACGGGGGCTCAGCAGCTCGCGGACGGGCTCGGCGACGACGAATCCGCGGCCGCCGCACACACTCGGCACGGGCGCGCGGTCAAGGTTGCTCATGCCGCCCAACCTAGCGGCAGCCCGTTGCCGTTGCCGAGCGCGCGGACGGGTGGCCCGCGCGGCCGCCGCGGCCCCGGGCCCGGACCCGAGGCTCGGACCTGGGGCCCGGGCCCGGGCGAGCGGGCGATCCACGGCTCCCGCCGCGGCGGACGCGGACACCTTCCGCACCCCGTTCGGCGGATGAGGGTCCGGGACCCCCGGCGGATGAGGGTCCGGGACCCCCGGCGGATGAGGGACCGGGCCCCCGGCGGATGAGAGTCCGGGAGCGCTCGGCGGTTCACGGACCGGGCCCCTGGCGGATGAGAGTCCGGGAACGCTCGGCGGATGAGGGACCGGGACCCCTGGCGGATGAGGTACCGGCAACACTCGGCGGATCACGGACCGGGACCCCTGGCGGACGCGGGACCAGGAGCGCTGGGCGGATGAGGGACCGGGACCCCCGGCGGATCAGGGACCGGGGACGCTCGGCGACGGCTGGGCCGTGGTCGGTCGGACCGGGCTCGGGACGGGAGTGGGGGTGCCGGTCGCCGGCGGCCGGGGCCGGTGGGCCGGCTCGGCGGGCCGGTCCGGGCCGCCGCGGACGGCCAGGAACACCAGGGCCGCGACGGCGGCGAGGGCCAGCAGGCCCATCGCCGTCCGGCGCGGCACCGTCCCGCGCGGGCGGCCGGTCGCGGCCGGCGGACGCAGCGGCCGCAGATCGGCCGGGCCGACGGACCTAGCCCGCGCGTCCAGGGCGGCCCGCAGCCGCTCCTCGACGGCCGCGGTGCTCGTGCCGGACGTGCTCATCGCAGACCCTCCAGACGTCGGCCCAGGGCGTCGATGGCCCGGCTGGCCGTGGACTTGACGGTGCCCCGGGACAGTCCGAGCGTCGCCGCGATCTCGGCCTCGGTCAGGTGCGACCAGTACCGCAGCACCAGCACCTCGCGCTGACGCGTGGTCAGTGTCCGCAGGGCCGCCAGGACCTCCCGGTGGTCCTCGTGGAGCAGCACGTCCTCCTCCGGCGCGGGCGCGTGCCGCTCGGGTTCGGGAGTGTGCGCCCGTACGGTACGGCGCCGTCGCAGCACCGAGCGGGCCCCGTTGACGACACTGGTCCGCAGGTACGCCTCGGGGTCGTCCAGGGTGCCGAGCCGGTGGCCGTGGCGGCGGAACAGCGCGGTGAAGGCGTCCTGTACGACGTCCTCGGCCGTGGGCACGTCGTCGACCAGCAGCACCGCGAGCCGGACCAGGGACAGCCGGCGGTGGTGGTACAGCTCCTCGATGCCCGACGGGGACGAGGGCGCCCGGAGCGCAGGCGCGGTGGTGCCGTCGCCGCGGCCGGAGGGCGCCGGTCCCGCGGCCGTGCCGATCCCCACGCGGGCGAGGACGCGGGCGCACAGGGCACGCCGGCGAGGGACGCGGGCGCGTGGGACGTGGGGGCGCAGGGCGCGGCGGAACCGGCGCCACGATGGGGCGCCGGACTCCGGGGCGGCGGCCCGGTCCCAGGGCAGGGCCGCCGGTGGTGTCGCTGTCGTCATGGGTCTCCCGTCACCGGTGTGCGGGGAACCGCGCCGGGCGGCTCCCCGCACACCGGCATGCGTCAGTGGTGCTGCGGAACCGGCGCGGCCGTGGCGTGCCCGGGCGCGGGGACCGGACGCGGCGCCGCCGTCAGGTGGCCGTGGCCGTGCGGCCGCGCGGGGGCGGGCGCCGGTACCGGGGCCGCCGTGGCCCGGCCGGGAACGGACGGGACCGGCGAGGGCGTGGCCGTGGCGGGCAGCGTCGTGCTCGGGACGGGCCGGGGTGTGGCCGGCGCCGGACTCGGCTTCGGGCCGCCCGGGCGGGTCGGCGAGGGGACGGGCTTCGGGGTGGCCGTGCGCACCGGTGACGGCACCGGCGACGGGGTGGCGGTCCGGGCCGGTGACGGTACCGGTGACGGGGTGGCGGTCCGGGCCGGGGACGGCACCGGTGACGGGGTGGCCGTGCGGTCGGCGTGCGGCGCGGGGTGTGCGTCGCCCTGGACCGCCTGGGCGGTCACGGTGCCGGCGACGGCCAGGGCCGCGCCGACGGCGGAGACCCCCAGGACGGCGCGCAGCCGCCGTATGCGGCGAGGACGGGGGACACGGTGTGCGGACATGGGTTCCTTCGGATCGCTCGGGTCGGACATCGGTCGGAAGTGGAGGCCTCCATCCCGACAGACGTCCGGCCCCGGACGAGGTTGCGGGTGACGGCCGGAGAATTTTCGTCCGCGATCCGGCGCCCGGCCGTCACCCGCCCCCGGGTGCCCCGCGGTCAGCCCAGGCGCTTCAGCAGCTCCTCCGCCACCTGCGCCGAGGAGGCCGGGTTCTGGCCGGTGATCAGGTTGCCGTCGACGACCACGTGCGGCGCCCACGGCGCGGCCGTCCGAACGTCGACGCCCGCCTCGGTGAGCCGGTCCTCGAGCAGCCACCGGACGCGCGGGGCGAGGCCGCCCTGGGTCTCCTCCTCGTTGGTGAAGGCGGCCACCGGGCGCCCGGCGAAGGCGTTCGCGCCGTCGGCGCGCACCGCGGCGAGCAGCGCGGCCGGACCGTGGCAGACCACGGCCAGGGGCCTGCCGGAGTCGAGGGCCGCGACCAGCAGCCGTCCCGAGTCCTCGTCCACGGCCAGGTCCTCCATGGGCCCGTGCCCGCCGGGGTAGAACACGGCGGCGAAGTCGTCGAGGTCGGCCTCCGCCAGCTTCACCGGCTCCCCCAGTTCGGTCATCTCCTCCAGGCCGCGCGCGATCTCGTCGGCCCGCTCCTGACCGCCGTTGACCTCGGCGGCCAGGCTCGCCCGGTCGACCGGGGGCGGCGTGCCGCCCGGCGTGGCGACGACGATCTCGTGTCCGGCGGCCTTCAGGGCGCGGTAGGGGACCACGGCCTCCTCCGCCCAGAAACCGGTCGGGTGCTGGGAGCCGTCGGCGAGGGTCAGGCGGTCGGCACCGGTCAACACAAAAAGGATCTTCGACATGGGTCTTCTTCTCCCGGAACGTGCGGCTTACGGGAACGAACGTAGGCGCGCCTGCCCATAGGCAACCAATGAAGACATGGATGGCGGACATTGGCTTCCCTATGGGTCGCTCCCGCCCGGGCGCGCGGAATACTCGGCGGTGTGGACACCCCCTCCCTGGACCTGAACCTCCTGCGCACGTTCCTCGCGGTCTACCGCTCCGGTTCCTTCACCGGCGCCGCCCGCCTGCTGGGCCTGTCGCAGCCGACGGTGACGACACAGATGCGCGCGCTGGAACGGCTGAGCGGCCGGGAGCTGTTCGAACGGCTGCCGCGCGGGGTCACGCCGACGCAGGTGGCCGACGAACTGGCCGCCCGGATCGCCGCGCCCCTGGACGAGCTCGCCGCCGTGGCCGGCCCCGGCCCGCTGGAGGGTGCCCGCCCGGAGCCCGTCCACCTCGCGGGGCCCGCCGAGTTCCTGTGCACCCAGGTGATGCCCGCCCTCGCGCCACTGGTCGCGGAGGGGGTACGGCTGCGGGTGGCCACGGGCCTGACCGAGCCGCTGCTGGAGGAACTGCGGGCGGGCCGGCACGACCTGGTGATCGCCACCGCCCGCCCGCGCGGCCGCGCGCTCCATGCCGTGCCGCTCGGCGACGAGGAGTTCGTGCTGGTCGCCGCCCCGGTCTGGGCCGAACGGCTCGCCGGGCGGCTGCCCGCCGAGGGCCCGGCCGCCCTGCAGTCGGTCCCGCTGATCACCTACGCCGAGGACCTGCCCATCGCCCGCCGCTACTGGCGGCACGTCTTCGGCCGGCGGCTGTCGCACACCGCCGCCGTCACCGTGCCCGACCTGCGCGGGGTGCTGGCGGCGGTGGCCGCCGGGGCGGGGTTCTCCGTCCTGCCCCGGTACCTGTGCGCGGAACCACTGCGGTCCGGTGCGCTGGTGGCGCTGCTGGAGCCGGAGGACGCGCCGATCAACACCGGCTACCTCGTCCAGCGGCCCGGCGCCTCCGAGAACCCGGACGTGGTCCGCGTCCGTGAACTGCTCGTGCGGGAGGGGCGGACCTGGTAGGGCGGAGCTGGCAGGGCCGACCGGGAAGCCGGTGCGGGGGCGTCACCGGGTGAGCGGATGGGACATCTGGTAGGCCAGCCTGCGGTCGGCGCCGTCCCCGATCTCCGTGAGCACCTCGTCCAGTTCCATGAACCACTCCCAGGCCGCCCGCCCGTCGGCACCCGCCAGCAGGGCGACGACCAGGTCTTCCAGCTCCGTGACGCGCTTGTTCTTCCAGACCTTGTCGGCGAGGCTCACCAGCAGGTCCTCCGCACCGGTGCCGGGGGCGGTCCAGGAGGCGTGCGTGCCGGCGAACCGGGCGAGGCGCGGCTCCACTCCGTGCCCGAGCAACAGCTCCCGGCCCGCCTCCTCGTGGCGGGCGCCGGGGCCGGACAGCTCGGCCGGGTGCAGGGCCTTGCCGATGTCGTGGGTCGCGGCCCCGAACAGCACCGCCTCCGCGTCCAACTCCAGTACCGGGCACCGCAGTCGTACCCACTCGACCAGCCGGGCCGCCACATCGTGCACCGCCCGCAGGTGGGCCACCAGACGCGGCGGGGCGTCGACGCCGGCCAGCACCGCGGCTGCGCGCTCGGGGAGTGCGCGCAGCGGTGGATCGGTCTCGCCCGTCGCGATCGTCGCCGCGCTCATCGCTCTCACCGCGCCAGCGTAGCCGCGGGTGGTCCCGGCCGTACGAAGGTTCCCCCCCCGGACGCCGCCCCGCACGCCCCCCGGCACTTCGCGCATCCCCGGGACGACCGCCGCCCCCCCCGCACGCCGTCCCGCGGCCCCGCCGTCACAGCCTCACCTCCCCGTCACACCCTCACTTCCTCGTCACCCCTCACCCGCCACCAGCCGCCACTGCTGGGAGGCCGCGCCGCCCGTCGTCCGCTGGACCACCGCGGCGCCGTCAGCGGTGCCGTCGACGTCCAGGGCCTTGCCGCTGTGGCGGTTGACGAGCCGCTGGTAGCCGTCGCGGGCCGGCTGGACGGTCCACTGCTGGCCGCGCGTGCCGTCGTGCGCACGCTGGTGCAGGGCGGTGCCGTCGATGGTGGAGGAGCGCGGCACCTCCAGCACCTTGCCGCTGTGGAGGCTGGTCAGCCTGGTGTGTCCGTCGGACGTCGTGACGATCCAGCGCTGGTCGGCGCCGGCGCCCGGGGCCCGGCCGACGACCGGGGCGCCGTCCGCCGTGGAGGCGCCGCGCACCGCCATCGCCCGCCCGGTGGCCCGGTTGAGCAGCCGGAAGGTCCCGCTCGGCGAGGGCGCGGGGACACGGTGGGCGCCGCGCAGCACATTGCCTTCGGTGGTGAGGTAGTTGGTGGTGTAGTCGAAGCGTGGCGTACCCGACCACAGCAGGTAGAAGTACTTCATGTTCTCCGAGAACCAGTACCCGGGCGTCAGGTCGCCCCGGGTGACGGGTGTCGTCCGCAGGTCGGCCACGATCGTGTAGCCGTCCGGGACCTTGCAGTGGGCGCGCTGGGCGTCCCACAGCCACCGGGCGCGCTCCCGGTAGAGCTCCTTGCCGGTCAGCAGCCACAGGAACAGCGCGGAGTCCGCGTACTCCGGGCGCAGCCGGTACTGCGTGCTGGTGGCCGCGAGCGTGGTGCGGTCGATCGTCTCGGGCGGCACCGGGAAGCGGGTCAGGGCGGCCGCCCACGAGGAGTGGTACGACTCGCCCGCCGCGAGGTCACCGCCCTGTGCGAGCAACCCGGCGTAGAAGGCGGCCAGTTCGGACTGGCCGAGCCCGGTCGTCGCCCCGCTGTGCATGTCGGCGGACCGGAACCACAGCCGCCCGTCCCGGGTCTCACCGAGGTGCCGCAGGACGGCCGAGGTCAGTGTCCGGTACCAGCCGCGGATCTCGGTGTCGCCGAGGAACTGGTAGGCGTCCCACAGGTATTCGAAGTAGGAGTCCACCGGCGGGTCCACCCGGGCGGTCGGGTCGGTCCAGCCACCGGTCTCCACGTTCAGCGTCGTACCGACGAGGTCCAGCGCCGAACGGCGGTCGTAGGGCGCCCTGAGCGCCTTCTTCGCCGCGTCGAGGTATCTGCGGTCGCCGGTCAGCCGGGACAGGCAGCCCAGTTCGGTGATGTTGCTGCCGATCTCCGCGAGCGGCACCTGTTCGCCGCTGACGGCGCCGGTGCGCAGGTTGACGTACCGGTACGGCGCCCCCGTCGGCGACGAGGTGAAGGCGGGCAGCAGCCGGTCCGCGAGATCGCGCGCCTTCGTCAGCAGGACGGGGTCGCCGGTGCAGTGGTGGCCGGAGAGGAGGCCGCCGACCAGCCGGATGATCGCCTCGAACACATGGATGTTCGCGTCGCGGTCGAAGTCGAGGCGGGTGCCGATCCAGGAGACGGCGGCGTCGAGTTCGCCGTCCAGCTCCATCAGGAACAGGGTGTCGAGCGACTCCACGACGGTCAGTCCCAGCGGCACCGAGTCGATGAAGAACTCCGAGCCGGTGCCGCTCACCGGGTGCAGTTCGTCGCGGCCCCAGGCCAGGCGCCGGTAGGCGGTCCAGGCGGTGAGGAACTCCTGGCGCACGTCCTCCGCGAGCGCGGGATCGGCCGGGCCGGGCGCGGCGGACGCCGGTGCGGCGCCCGGGCCGCCCAGCGCGCAGAGCGCGGCGGTCGCGCCCGCCGCCGAGCGCAGCAGGGCGCGTCGGGTGAGCCGGGTGTTCGCCGGGCCGGCCGGGTGGCCGGGAGCGGGGGGTGTCGCCATGAGGGGTCTCCGTGCGGGGCGTCGAGGGACAACGTTGTCCGGGGGAAGGAAGGCGGGGAGGCGGGGTCCGTGCGGCGGGGGCCGGGGTCCGTGCGCGGCGGCGGCCGGGGCGTGCGGTGCGACGCCTCACGTACGGCGGCCGGAACGGACGGCACGGTCACCGGAGTTGCCGGCCGCGTGCGAGCCGGGACGGGCGTCGTCGGAACGAGCGTCGGTGGTCGGGTGTGGGCGGCCGGGACGGCGGCGGCAAGGCGAACATGGGCATGCCGATACCGCCCGCGGCGGTGCCCGGTGTCCGCGGCGCGCCCGCGGTCGGGCGCGGTTCACCCGCGGTTCCCCCGAATGGCGGCACCGGCGGGCCGGGCCGACGATGGAGCCGTGGGGTACGGCCACCGCCGCGAGCGCCGGTGCCGTCCGAGGCCGCCGGGGGACGGAGGCCTACCCCGGCCGCGGTGAGCGGCCGGAAGGGAGGACACCGTCATGCTGGAAGTGAAGACGGTCGACAAGCCGGACGAACGGCGTGATTTCCCCCGCGGCCACCTCGAAGCCCTCCACCTGACCGGGCTCGACTTCGCGGTGGGCACGTTCGAACCGGGCTGGCGATGGTCGGAGTCGGTGGGACCGATCGCGGGCACCGCCAGTTGCATGGTCCACCACAACGGCTACGTGGTGCAGGGGCGGATGCACCTGCGCATGGACGACGGCGGCGAGGGCGAGGTCGGCCCCGGCGACGTCTTCGTGTGCCCGCCCGGTCACGACGCCTGGGTGGTGGGGGACGAACAGGTGGTGCTGTACGACTTCGCCGGCACCATGGCCAACGAGTACGCCAAGAGCTAGCCGACTCAAGTCGGCCGTCAGGGGCCGGCCGGCGGGGAACCGGCCCCCGCCTCGGCGTACGCGACGGCCTCCGCGTGGCCGAACAGCCCGGGCAGCCCGCCGGTGTGCACGAACACGGTCCGCTCGCCCGGCCGTACGTCGCCGTCCCGGACCGCCGCGACCAGACCGGCCAGGGCCCGCCCGGTGTAGACGGGGTCGAGGACGATTCCCTCGGTCCGCGCGGCCAGCCGGAGCGCCTCCGCCGCCGGCCCGGTCAGCGTCGCGTACCCGGCGCCCACCTGGTCCCGGCGCACCCGCAGCCCGTCCGCGGTGACGTCGCCGTCCGTGTGCGGGGCCGCGAACTCCCGTACCGCGGCCGCCGGATCGGCCAGCGCGCCGACGTCGACGCCGAGCACCGCCCCGCTGCCGAGGGCGACGACGAGACCCGCCATGGTGCCACCCGAGCCGAGGGCCACCACCGCCGTCCGCAGGCCGGGCACCTGTGCGCGCAGCTCCTCGCCGCAGCGCACGTAGCCCCGCGCCCCCAGCGCGCTGGACCCGCCGAACGGGATCAGCGCGGGCCGGGCCCCCGACGCGCGCAGCCGTTCGCACACCTCGGCCGCCGCCGCGTCCAGGCCCGCCCGGTCCACGTCGCCCGCCCACACCAGCCGCGCCCCCAGCAGGCCGTCGAGGGCGAGGTTCCCGGACCCCGACCCGCCCGGTGAGCCGCGCAGCACGAGGACGGCGGCCAGCCCCAGCCGGGCGGCGGCCGCGGCCGTCAGCCGGGCGTGGTTGCTCTGCGGGGCGCCCGTGGTCACGAGCGTGTCCGCGCCTTCGGCCAGCGCCGCGCCCACGGTCCACTCCAGCTTGCGGATCTTGTTCCCGCCGCCGCCCGTCCCGGTCAGGTCGTCCCGCTTGATCCACAGGTCGTCCGGGCCGAGCCCGATCGCGGCGGCGAGCCGGGGCGCCGGTTCGGCCGGGGTGGGGAAGGTGGCGAGCTGCACGGGCGGGTGGCTCATGGCGTACGTCCTCGGGTGCGGGCGGATGCCGGGCGCGGGGGGCGGCCGGCCGCTGCCCAGTCGATCACGCCGTACGGCAGGGCGTCACACCGGACCGCACGCCCCCACACCGCACCGCACGCCGTCCCGCACGGCCTCACACCGGCAGCAGCCGGGCCACCAGGGCGCCGAGCTGCCGGGCCGTGCGGCACTCGTGCATCTCCACCAGCCCGGCGTAGTCGGGCGCCGCCGAGTCGCCGGTGCCCCACTGGGCGCGCGGCTCGGGGTTCAGCCAGTACACCCGCCGGGCCCGGCGGGCGAGTTCGCGGACGGCGGGCAGGTTCGGGTCGCTCATGTTGGTGCGGGCGTCCCCGAGCACGAACACCGTCGTCCGGGGGCCGACCGCGGCGTCCCACCGCTCGGCGAACTCGCCCAGGGCGACGCCGTAGTCGCTGCTGCCGTGCCAGCCGGTGAGCGTGGCCTCGGCGCGGATGCGGGCGCCGAGGCCGTCCGGGTCCGCCTGGCCGCGCCCGAGCAGCCCGGTCACCTCGTCCAGGCGGTTGACGAAGGCGAACACCCGGACCTTGCTGAACTGGTCGTGCAGCGCCTGCACCAGCAGCATCGTGAAGTCCGAGAACCCGGACACCGACCCCGACACGTCGCACAGCAGCACCAGTTCGGGCCGGACGGGACGGCGTCTGCGCAGCACCGGCCGCATCGGGACCCCGCCCGTCGACAGCGAGGAGCGCACGGTGCGGCGCAGGTCGACAGTGCCGCGGGCGGCCCGGCGGCGGCGGGCGGCGAGGCGGGTGGCCAGCTTGCGCGCCAGCGGCTGGACGGTCCGGCGCAGCTCGGCGAGCTGGTCCCGGCCCGCGTACAGGAAGTCCACCCGGTCGGCGGTCGGGGCGACGGCCCGCCGGGCGATCTCGTCCCGCCCGCGCCGCTCGGCGATCCGGCGCCGCGCGTCCGCCCCGACCAGCCGCCGGAACTCCTCGATCCGGCGCCGGATCTCGTCGTCCAGCAGCCGGTCCGCGAACCCCGCGCCCCCGTCCCGGGCCCGTACGTCGGCCCGCACCCGGGCCAGCAGGGTCTGCGGCCGGATCCGGTCCAGGGCCTGGTACGCCGACCAGCCGTCCGAGCCGGACGAGCCACCGTAGCCGCCGAAGCCGTCGACGGCCTCCGCCGCCAGCGCGGCCAGCAGCGACCGGTCGTCGGCGGCCAGGGCCGCGGCCAGCCGGTCGCGCAAGTTCTCCCGGTCGGCGCCCTGGTCGTCGGCGGCGCCGACCGGAGCGCCGACCCCACGCGGGAAGTACAGGTCGAAGACCGGGTCGAACACCGCGCGCTGGGCGGCGCCGTGCAGCAGTGTGGCGGCCAGGCCCTCACGCAGCAGTTCGCGGTCGGCGAAGCCCAGTTCGCGCGCGGCGAGCGCCGCGTCCACGGTCTCGCCGGTGCCGATCCGCACCCCGTGCGCGCGCAGGGCGCCCACCAGGCCCGTGATCCGCCCGTCGACACCGGTCACAGCGCGGCCAGGTCGAGTTTCGCGGCGGCCTTCCGGACGTCCTCCTGGTGCTTGAGGAGCACGCCGAGGGTGTCCCGGACGACCGTCTCGTCCAGCGCGCCGGCCCCGAGGACGAGCAGGGTGCGCGCCCAGTCGACGGTCTCCGCGACGGACGGCGCCTTGCGCAGGTCCATCGCGCGCAGCGCGCCGACCACCCGGACCACCGACGCGGCCAGCGCCTCGTCGAGGTCCGGCACCTTCAGCCGGACGATCCGCCGCTCCAGCTCCTCCTCGGGGAAGTCGATGTGCAGGAACAGGCAGCGGCGGCGCAGCGCCTCGGACAGCTCGCGGCCGGCGTTGGAGGTGAGCACGACGAAGGGGCGGCGGGTCGCGGTGATCGTGCCCAGTTCGGGGACGGTCACCTGGAAGTCGCTGAGCACCTCCAGCAGCAGCCCCTCCATCTCGACGTCGGCCTTGTCGATCTCGTCGATGAGGAGCACGGTCGGCTCGTCGCCGCGGATCGCGGTGAGCAGCGGGCGGGGGAGCAGGAACTCCTCGCCGAAGATGTCGGTGCGGGTCTCGTCCCAGCTCTCGTCGCGGCCCGCGCTGATGCGCAGCAGCTGCTTGGCGTGGTTCCACTCGTACAGCGCGCGGGACTCGTCGACGCCCTCGTAGCACTGGAGCCGCACCAGGCGGGCCCCGGCGACCTCGGCGACGGCCTTGGCCAGCTCGGTCTTGCCGACCCCGGCCGGGCCCTCCACCAGGAGCGGCTTGCCGAGCCGGGCGGCGAGGAAGGCGGTGGTGGCGACGGCGGGCGAGGCCAGGTAGCCGGTGACGGCGAGGCGGGCGGAGACGTCGTCGACGGATGAGAACAACGGGGCCTCCGGCGGGATCGGGTGATGCGTCCGGGCACTATCTAAGCGCTTGTTCACGCTTCTTGTCACGGGATTCCCGGCGGGCTCCGCGGCACCGCCCCACCGGTGTGAACCGATCGGTTTCCTCCCGCTCGCGACGCGGTAGCCTCGGCCTATGACCACCACGGACAAGGCGTCCCCCCGGGACCGGCTGCTCGACGCGGCCGCCCAGCTCGTCTACCGCGAGGGCGTGTCCGTCGGCGTCGAGGCGCTGTGCCGGGCCGCCGGTGTCTCCAAGCGGTCCATGTACCAGCTCTTCGGCGGCAAGGACGAGATGCTGGCCGCGAGCCTGGAGCGGCAGATCCCCTGGTACGAGGCCCGGCTGGCGCCCGCGGACCCCGACTCCGGCACACCGCGCGAGCGGATCCTGCACGTCTTCGAGCAGGTGGAGAAGGCGTCCGCCGACCCCGGCTACCTCGGCTGCCCCTACCTCGCCGTGCTGGTGGAGCTGAAGGACCCCGGGCACCCCGCGAGCGAGGTCGCCCGGACGGTCAAGGCACGCCTGGAGCACGGCCTGCGTACCCAGGCCGAACTCGGCGGCGCCCGCGACCCCGGGTTGCTCGCCCGCCAGCTCATGCTGGTCTTCGACGGCGCCAGCGCCCGCGCCGGCGCCCGGGTGGAGCACCTCGACGACGGCCTCACCACGACGACCGTGACCGCCCTGCTGGACGCCGCCGGGATGCGCTAGCGGCGGGCCCCCCGGAAGACCCAGTCCACCGTGCGCACCCGCCCGGCCGCCCGGTGCAATGGAAGGGTGATCCCGACCCCGCACGACTGCCTCGCCCGCAACGAGTGGATCTGCGGCGCCTATCTGAGCACCCGCCGCCGCATCCTGCTCGACGCGGTCGTCCAGCACGTGCAGCTCACGGCGGTCTCGGTGCTCATCGGTCTCGTGCTCGCCGTGCCGCTCGCGGTGCTGGCCCGCCGCCTGCCGCCGGCGTCGGGCCCCGTCCTCGCCGTGACGACGGTCCTCTACACCATCCCCTCGCTGGCCATGTTCTCCCTGCTCCTGCCGCTCTACGGGCTCTCGGCCTCCCTCGTCGTCGCCGGACTGGTGCTGTACTCGCTCACCCTGCTGGTGCGCAACATCCTCGCCGGGCTGCGCGCCGTCCCGGAGGAGACCCGGCAGGCCGCGCGCGGCCTCGGCTACGGCCCGGTCCGGCTGCTGCTCACCGTCGAACTGCCCCTCGCGCTGCCCGCCGCCATGGCCGGCCTGCGCATCGCCACCGTCTCCGCGGTCTCCCTCGTCACCGTCGGCGCGATCGTCGGCTTCGGCGGCCTGGGGAACCTGATCTACGCCGGCATGAACAGCTACTTCAAGGCGCAGGTGCTCACCGCGTCCGTGCTGTGCGTGGTGATCGCCGTCGCCGCCGACCTGCTCCTGCTGGGCGTGCAGCGGCTGCTCACCCCCTGGACCCGGGCGGCCCGCGCGTGACCACCCTCGGCGCCGCCCGGGACTGGCTCACCGACCCCGCCCACTGGTCCGGCGACGACGGCATCCGGCACCGGCTGCTCCAGCACCTGCTGCTCGTCTCCGTGTGCCTCGCCGTGAGCTGCCTGATCGCGCTGCCCGTCGCGCTGGTCCTCGGCCACCTCGGCAGGGGCGGCGCGCTCGCCGTCAACATCTCCAACGCCGGCCGGGCCGTCCCCACCTTCGCCGTCCTGGTCCTGCTCCTGCTGACCCCGGTCGGCCGGTGGGGCGAGGGGCCCGCCGTGGTCGCCCTGGTGCTGTTCGCCGTGCCGCCCCTGCTCACCAACGCCTACGTCGGCGTGCGCGAGGTCGACCGCAGCGTCGTACGGGCGGCCCGGGGCATGGGGATGACCGGACGGCAGACGCTGCTGCGCGTCGAACTGCCCCTGGCCCGTCCGATGATCCTCACCGGGGTGCGCACCGCCGCCGTCCAGCTCGTCGCCACCGCCACCATCGCCGCGCTCGCGGGCGGCGGCGGACTCGGCCGGATCATCACCGCCGGGTTCAACCTGGCCAGCACGCCCCAGGTGGTCGCCGGCGCCCTCCTCGTCGCGGTGTTCGCCCTGCTCGTCGAGGGTGTCTTCGCGGCCGCCGAACGCCTGGCGGCCACCCGGCCCGGGAGCGGCCGGTGAGGCGCCGCGCCGCCGTGACGCTGTGCGCGCTCCTCACCCTGACCGGCTGCGCCACCGGCCCGTCCCTGGAGCACCGGGACGCCGTCACCGCGCCGCCCGGCGACAGCCGCCACCTGACCATCGGCTCGGCCGGCTTCACCGAGAGCGACCTGCTCGCCCAGCTGTACGCCCAGCTCCTGAACCGGGCCGGCTACCGGACCTCGATCCTGACCGTCGCCAACCGGGAACTGTACGAACCGGCCCTGGAGTCGGGCCGGATCGACGTCGTGCCCGAGTACGCGGCCACCTTCGCCGACTGGCTGAACGCCAAGACGCACGGCCCCCACGCCCGCCCGGTCGGCTCACCCGACCTCGGCACCACCATGAAGGCGCTGCGCGAACTGGCGACCCCCCGCGGGCTCACCGTCCTGCCGCCGGGCCGGGCCGTGGACCAGAACGCCTTCGCGGTGAGCGCCGCCTACGCCCGGCGGCACCGGCTGCGGACCCTCAGCGACCTCGGCGCCTCGCGCCTGCCGGTACGGCTCGCCGCGGGCGACGAGTGTGTGCAACGGCCGTACTGCGCACCCGGACTGAAGAAGGTGTACGGCATCGACGTCGCCCACGTCGACCCCAAGGGCGTCGGCACCACCCAGGCCAAGCGCGCCGTGCAGGACGGCCGGGACGACATGCTGCTGGTCACCACCACGGACGCCACGCTCGACGACTTCGGCCTGGTCCTGCTCGCCGACGACCGGCACCTGCAGAACGCCGACCACGTGGTCGCGGTGGTCAACCGCGCCCGCGCCGGCGGCCCCGGCGTGGCCCGGGCGCTCGGCCGGCTGAACTCCGTCCTGACCACGGCCGACCTGACGGACCTCAACCGGCAGGTGGACAGCTGGCGCAGACTCCCGGCCGACGTGGCCCGCGCCTATCTGGAGCAGCGGGGCCTCATGAGCCGGTGAGCCTCAGGCGCCCGCCACCGACTCGAACGGCACCTGCCCCCGCGCCACGCCCCGCGCGTCCGCGTCCACCGAGCGGCGCAGCGCCTCGTGCAGCTTCGCCGGGGTCAGCACCCCCAGGAACCGCGCCCCGTCCAGCACCGCGACCCACCCGGCGTCGTACTGGAGCATCACCCCGAACGCCTGCTTCAGCGGCGCGCCCACCGGCACCCACGCCGTCATCCGGTGCGCCCGGTCACCGACCGTGCCGCCCGCGGCCAGGTCGTCGGCGCCGACCCAGCCGTGCAGGTCGCCGCGCGCGTCGAGGACCACCGCCCACCGGGCTCCCTCGGCCCGCAGCCGCTCCACGGCCCGCCCGGCGGGCTCGTCCGGGCGGGCCACCGGCGGCTGCTCCAGGTCGTCCGGCTGGATCTCGGTGACCGACAGCCGCTTCAGCCCGCGGTCCGCGCCCACGAACCCGGCGACGTACGGCGTGGCGGGCGCCCCCAGCACCGCCCCCGGAGTGTCGAACTGCTCCACGCGGCCCTGCCCGTACACGGCGATGCGGTCGCCGAGCCGGACCGCCTCCTCGATGTCGTGGGTGACCAGCAGCACCGTTCTGGGCGCCGCCGCCTGCATGCGCAGGAACTCGTCCTGGAGCTGCTCGCGCACCACCGGGTCGACCGCGCCGAAGGGCTCGTCCATCAGCAGCACCGGAGGATCGGCCGCGAGCGCCCGGGCCACGCCGACCCGCTGCCGCTGCCCGCCCGAGAGCTGGTCCGGATAGCGCGGCCCGTACGTCGTCGGGTCCAGGCCCACCAGATCCAGTAGCTCCGCCGCCCGGGCCCGCGCTTTCCCCCGCTTCCAGCCGAGCAGCGCCGGCACGGTCGCCGTGTTGTCCAGCACCGTGCGGTGCGGGAAGAGGCCGCCCTGCTGGATGACGTACCCGATGCGGCGGCGCAGCTGGACCGGGTCGACGCGCGCGACGTCCTCGCCGTTCACCAGGATCCGTCCGGAGGTCGGTTCGACCAGCCGGTTCACCATCATCATGGTCGTCGTCTTGCCGCAGCCGGACGGTCCCACCAGTGTGACCAGCTCACCCTCGGACACCTCGAAGGAGAGGTCGTCCACGGCCGTCGTACCGTCCGGGAACCGCTTGGTGACCTGCTCGAACCGGATCATGGCCCCACGCTATCCGGGGCGGTGCCGTCCCGCCCTTCAGCGGCCTCCGGCCGGTTCGCCGGTCACCAGCACCACTTCGAGGGTGCGCGGTCCGTGCACCCCCTCCACCCGGTCCAGCTCGATGTCGCTGGTCGCCGAAGGACCGGAGATCCACGTCAACGGCCGGGCCGGATCGAGGCGTTCGAGAGCCCCCGGGACGGAGGAGACGACCTGCTCCGGCACCCTGACCACGCAGACGTGGTGGTCCGGGACGAGCGAGATCCGGCGCCGGCCCTGGTCGGGGGAGCCGTCCAGGACGATCGTGCCGGTCTCGGCGATCGCCACGGCACATCCCGTCACCACGCTGCCCACCCGGTCCAGCCGGTGCGCGGTGTCCGCCGCCCGGTCGTGGACCCGCACCGGGTCCGCCGCGGCCAGCCACTGCGCCGGCAGCCCGGCAGGCACCAGCACCTCCGCCGAGCCGCGCTGGGCCAGCAGCCGCGCGAGGAGGCCCGGCAGTTCCGCCGACGCGCAGCGGTGCACCAGCGCCCGGTAGTCCGCGAGGTTCGCGGCGAGCAGGTCCACGGTCTGCTCCACCGTCCGGTCGCCGTGCTCGCGCAGATAGTCCCGCGGGACCGCCTCCGCGTACGGCCGCTCGTCCGGCGTCACGTCCGCGAGCGCGCGCCGCACCCGGCCCAGCACCCTGTCCCTGCTGCTCACTTGCCGTCGTCCCTTCCGCCGTTCGTCCGCTGCCACCAGTCGCGGAACGGCTCCGCGGGCACCGGCGGCAGATCCCGGGTCGCGCTCCAGGCCCGGCCGGGACCGGGCAGCGTGCGGGGGTGCAGCCGGCGGGTGCGGGAGGCGAGCCGCTGGCCGCCGCGCAGCGCCGCCGGGTGTGTGAGGGCCCAGCGTGCCGCGCGCATCGCCGCGCGTTCGGCCGCGTGCCTCTTGGCCGGCTTCAGCACCACCCGGTTGCCCTCCCGGACCGCCGGTCCGCCCTGCACCACCCGCTCCCGCAGGTGCACCAGCACCTCGGGGATGTCGATGGCGACCGGGCAGACCTCGTAGCAGGCTCCGCACAGGCTCGACGCGTACGGCAGCGAGGCGTCGATCTCGCTTCCCGTGCCCCGCAGCTGGGGGCTGAGGATGGCGCCGATCGGGCCCGGGTAGACCGAGCCGTAGGCGTGCCCGCCGGCCCGCTCGTACACCGGGCAGACGTTGAGGCAGGCCGAGCAGCGGATGCAGCGCAGCGCCTGGCGGCCGATCTCGTCGGCGAGGGTGTCGGTGCGGCCGTTGTCCAGCAGCACCAGGTGGAAGGCGGCGGGGCCGTCCTCGTCCGTCGTGCCCGTCCAGGTACTGGTGTACGGGTTCATCCGCTCGGCGGTGGAGGAGCGGGGGAGGGTCTGCAGGAAGACCTCCAGGTCCCGCCAGGTGGGCACGATCTTCTCGATGCCGACGACCGAGATCAGCGTCTCGGGGAGGGTCAGGCACATCCGGCCGTTGCCCTCGGACTCCACGACGACGAGGGTGCCGGTCTCGGCCACCATGAAGTTGGCGCCGGAGATGCCCACCTTGGCGCGCAGGAACTTCTCCCGCAGGTGCAGCCGCGCGGCCTCGGCGAGGTCGGCGGGGGTGTCCGTCAGGCCCGCGGGGGCGGGGCGGCCCCAGTCGCCCATCTCCCGCGCGAAGATCTCCCGGATCTCGCCCCGGTTGCGGTGGATGGCGGGGACCAGGATGTGCGAGGGGCGGTCCCCGCCCAACTGGACGATCAGCTCGGCGAGATCGGTCTCGTAGGCGCGGATCCCCGCGGCCTCCAGGGCCTCGTTGAGCCCGATCTCCTGCGTGGCCATCGACTTGACCTTGACGACCTCCGACTCACCGGTGGCCCGGACCAGTCCGGTGACGATCCGGTTGGCCTCGTCGGCGTCGGCCGCCCAGTGGACCGTGCCCCCGGCGGCGGTGACCGCCTCCTCCAACTGCTCCAGGTAGCGGTCCAGATGGCGCAGCGTGTGGTCCTTGATCCGCCGGCCCGCCGCCCGCAGCCGCGCCCAGTCGGGCAGCTCGGCCACCGCGCGGGCCCGTTTGGCGCGGATGGTGCGGGTGGCGTGGCGCAGGTTGCCGCGCAGCGTCGGGTCGGCCAGGGCGTCGTGCGCCGCCTCGGGGAACGCCGGCATGCCGACGAACGTGCCGCTCATACGGCCGGTACCTCCTCCGTGCTCGCCAGAATCTCCGCGATGTGCACCGGCCGCATGCCCACCCGCAGACGGCTCATGGTGCCGCCGATGTGCATGAGGCAGGAGTTGTCGGCCGCGCACAGCACCTCGGCGCCCGTCGACTCCGCGTTGCGCACCTTGTCCGCGCCCATCGCCGCCGAGACGTCCGCGTTCTTCACCGCGAAGGTCCCGCCGAAGCCGCAGCACTCCTCGGCGCCCGGCAGCTCGACCAGTTCGAGGCCCCGGACCGCCTCCAGCAGCCGCCGCGGGCGGTCGCCGAGGCCGAGGCCGCGCAGGCCGTGGCAGGTGGGGTGGTAGGTCACCCGGTGCGGGTAGCTCGCGCCGACGTCGGTCACCCCGAGGACGTCGACCAGGAACTCCGTCAGCTCGTACGTCCGCGGCACCACCGGCGCCAGGGTCCGCGCCAGCGTGTCCCCGCGCCCCTCGGCCCGCGCCCGTTCGCCCATCCGGGGATACAGCTCCCGGACCATCGCCCCGCACGATCCGGACGGGGTCACGATCGCCTCGTACCCCTCGAAGACCTCGGCGAAGTGCCGGGCCAGCGGCTCGGCCCCGTGCCGGTAGCCGGTGTTGTAGTGGGCCTGCCCGCAGCAGGTCTGGTCCACGGGGAAGTCCACCTCCACGCCCAGCCGGTTCAGCAGTCTCACGACCGCGCGGCCGGTGTCCGGATAGAGCGTGTCGTTGACACAGGTCAGGAACAGTGCGACACGCATCGCGGCTCCTCGGGGTGGGTCGTCGGACGAGTTGCAGGGTAGTCGGCGGCCGGCGCCGGACGCGGGGGACGGCTCACCGCGCGGCGAGCCTCGCCTCCGCGTCCCGCCAGCGGGCGGTGCCGGCCCGCGGCAGGTACCGGGTCAGCGGCTGGGTACGGGCGAGCAGGGCGCGCATGTCGGCGAGGTCGCCGGCCAGTCCGTCGGCGCGCGCCTGCACCAGGACGTTGCCCAGCGCGGCCGCCTCCGTCGCGCCCGCCACCACCGGCAGCCCGCAGGCGTCGGCGGTGAGCTGGCACAGCAGGGCGTTGCGGGTGCCGCCACCGACGACGTACACCACGTCCACCGGACGGTCGGCCAGCCGCCGGGCGTCCGCCACGGCCCGGCGGTGGGCCAGGGCGAGCGAGTCGAGGATGCACCGGGTGGTCTCGGCGGGCGTCACCGGCACCGGTTGCCCCGAGGCGCGGCATGCCTCGGCGATCCGCTCCGGCATCCGGCCGGGCGCGAGGAACGCCTCGTCCCCGGCGTCCACCACCGAGCGCAGCGCCGGCACCCCGGCCGCCTCGCGCAGCAGGCCCCCCAGCTCGGGGTCGCCCCAGGCGCGCACGCACTCCTGGAGCAGCCAGAGCCCCATGATGTTGCGCAGGTAGCGGACCGTGCCGTCCAGGCCGAGCTCGTTGGTGAAGTTCGCGGCGCGGCTCTCCTCGGTCAGCACCGGCGCGTCCAGCTCCAGACCGGCCAGGGACCAGGTGCCGGTGCAGATGTAGGCGAAGCGCGGGGTGTCGGCCGGGACGGCGGCGACCGCGGAGGCGGTGTCGTGCGAGCCGACCGCCGTCACCGGGACGGGACCGGTGAGCCCGGTGTCCTCCAGGACCCCCGGCCGCAGCAGGCCGGCCCGGTCGCCGGGCCGCCGTAGCGGCGCGAACAGGGAGAGGTCGATGCCGAGCCGGTCGGCGAGGCCGTGCGCCCAGGAGCGGGTGCGGGGGTCGATGAGCTGGGTGGTGGAGGCGTTGGTCAGCTCGGTGCCCTGCTCGCCGGTCAGCCAGTAGGTCAGCAGGTCGGGGATGAGCAGCAGCCGCCTGGCGTGCGCGAACTGGGCGGTCGCACGGGCCGCCGTGAGCTGGTACAGGGTGTTGAACGGGGCGTACTGCAGGCCGGTGGCCGCGTACAGCTCGGCGGCGGGCACGCTCGCCCACACCTTCTCCGCGACGCCGTCCGTGCGGGGGTCCCGGTAGTGCACGGGGTTGCCGAGCAGGGCGCCGTCGGCGTCCAGCAGGCCGTGGTCGACGGCCCAGCCGTCGATGCCCATCGAGTCCACCTGGCCGGCCGCCCGCAGTCCGTCGAGGACACCGGCGTACAGCCCGAGCACGTCCCAGCGCAGCCCCTCGGGCACCCGCACCGGCCGGTTCGGGAACCGGTGCGCCTCGCTCAGCTCCAGCGTGCCGGGCCCGACCCGGCCGACCATCACCCGTCCGCTGGAGGCGCCCAGGTCGACGGCGGCGTACGCCCTGCGCACCGCGCTCATCGCAGGAAGGCGGCCGCCACGCCCGCGTCGACCGGGACGTGCAGGCCCGTGGTGTGGGTCAGCTCGCCGCCGGTGAGCGCGAACACCGCGTTCGCCACGTGCTCCGGCAGCACCTCACGCTTCAGGAGGGTGCGCTGCGCGTAGAACTCGCCCAGCTTCTCCTCCGGCACCCCGTACACCGCCGCCCGCTGGGCGCCCCAGCCGCCGGCGAAGATGCCCGAGCCGCGCACCACTCCGTCCGGGTTGACGCCGTTGACCCGGATGCCGTGCTCGCCCAGCTCGGCGGCGAGGAGGCGGACCTGGTGCGCCTGGTCGGCCTTGGTGGCGGAGTAGGCGATGTTGTTCGGTCCCGCGAAGACGGCGTTCTTGGAGGCGATGTAGACGATGTCGCCGCCCAGGCCCTGCGCGATCATCACGCGGGCCGCCTCGCGCGAGACGAGGAAGGAACCACGGGCCATGACGTCGTGCTGGAGGTCCCAGTCCCGGGCCGACGTCTGCAGCAGCGGCTTGGACACGGAGATGCCCGCGTTGTTGACGACCAGGTCGACGCCGCCGAAGGCGAGCACCGCGGCCCGGAACGCGGCGGCGATCTGCTCCTCGGAGGTGACGTCCACGGTGACGGCGACGGCCTTGTCGGGGCCGCCCAGCTCCTCGGCGACGGCCGCCGCGCTTTGCGCGTCGAGGTCGGCTACGACGACGCACGCGCCCTCGGCCACCAGCCGCTCGGCGATGGCCCGGCCGATGCCGCTGCCCGCGCCGGTCACCAGCGCCACCCGGGTCGCCAGCGGCCTCGGCTTCGGCATCCGCTGGAGCTTGGCCTCCTCCAGGGGCCAGTACTCGATGCGGAACTTCTCCGACTCCTCGATGGGCGCGTACGTGGAGACGGCCTCCGCGCCGCGCATCACGTTGATCGCGTTGAGGTAGAACTCGCCCGCGACCCGGGCGGTCTGCTTGTCCTTGCCGAAGGAGAACATGCCGACACCGGGGACGAGCACGATCGCCGGGTCGGCGCCGCGCATCGCGGGGGAGCCGGGCCCGGCGTGCCGCCGGTAGTAGGCGGCGTACTCCTCGCGGTACGCGGTGTGCAGGTCCCGCAGCCGCGCGATCGCGTCCTCCAGCGGTGCGGCCGGCGGCAGGTCGAGCACCAGCGGGCGGACCTTGGTGCGCAGGAAGTGGTCGGGGCAGGAGGTGCCCAGGGCGGCGAGCCGCGGGTGCTCGGCGCGGGCCAGGAAGTCCAGCACGGCCTCGGAGTCGTCGAAGTGGCCGACCTGGGGCCGGTCCTGGGAGGCGAGGGCGCGCACGTGCGGCGCGAGGGCGGCGGCGCGGGCCCTGCGGCCGGCCTCGGGCAGGGCCCCGTAGCCCTCCAGGACGGGCCCGAACGGCTCGGCCCTGCCCTTCTTCTGAAGGAACGCCTCGGCGCTGCGGATGATATGCAGCGAGTTGCGCTCGCACTCCTCGGAGGTGTCGCCCCAGGCGGTGATGCCGTGGCCGCCGAGGACGCAGCCGATCGCCCGCGGGTTGGCCTTCTTGACCGCCGCGATGTCCAGGCCGAGCTGGAAGCCGGGGCGTCGCCACGGCACCCAGACCACGCTGTCGCCGAAGCACTCGGCGGTCAGCTTCTCCCCGTCGGCCGCGCAGGCCAGCGCGATGCCCGAGTCGGGGTGCAGGTGGTCGACGTGCGGGGCGTCCACGAGCCCGTGCATGGCGGTGTCGATGGAGGGGGCCGCGCCGCCCTTGCCGTGCAGGCAGTAGTCGAACGCGGCGACCATCTCGTCCTCGCGCTCCACCCCGGGGTACACGTCGGCGAGGGCGCGCAGCCGGTCGAGGCGCAGCACGGCGAGCCCCGCCTCGGTGAGCGTGCCGAGGTCGCCCCCGGACCCCTTCACCCACATCAGCTCCACCTCACCACCGGTGACCGGATCGGCGCCGGCCCCCTTGGCGGAGGCGTTGCCGCCGGCGTAGTTGGTGTTGCGCGGATCGGAGCCGAGCCGCTGGGAACGGGCGAGCAGCGCGGCGGCTTCGGGATGCGGTGCCATGGGATGCGGTCCTTGGTTTCGGAGGTCGGTGAGGACGTGTCTCGGGATGACGGTGGGAGCGGGGCGTGCGGTGCGGACGGTGGTGGGCCGGACACGACCTACGCCCCCCACCCCGCCTGCCGCCCGCCGACCCGTTCGGCGACGATCTTCTCGGCCCAGCCGGAGCGGGCGTACGCGGTGAGGGGCTCGGGGTCGAGGTCCATCTCCTCGCGCACCTCGCGCAGCAGCGGCCGTACGTCCGTGTTGTAGGCGTCCATGAGCACGGCGTTCGCGCCCAGCACGTCGCCGGCGGCCTGGGCGGCGGCCAGCGCGTCCCGGTCGACGAGCAGCGCCTTCGCCGTGGCCTCCTGCACGTTCATCACCGAGCGGATGATCGCGGGGATCTTCGCCTCGATGTTGTGGCACTGGTCCAGCATGAACGCCACGTCGGAGTCGAACCCGCCCCCGCGCACCACCTCGTACATGATCCGGAAGAGCTGGAACGGGTCGGCCGCGCCCACCATGAGGTCGTCGTCGGCGTAGAAGCGCGAGTTGAAGTCGAAGCCGCCGAGCCGGTCCTCGCGCAGCAAAGTCGCGACGATGAACTCGATGTTGGTGCCCGGCGCGTGGTGGCCGGTGTCGACCACGACCTGCGCCCTGGGACCCAGCTTCAGGCAGTGCGCGTACGCCGTCCCCCAGTCCGGCACGTCGGTGGTGTAGAAGGCCGGCTCGAAGAACTTGTACTCCAGCAGCATCCGCTGGTTCCCGCCCAGCCGCTCGTACACCGCGGCGAGGCCCTCGGCGAGCCGGTCCTGCCGGGCGCGGATGTCGTCCTGCCCGGGGTAGTTCGTACCGTCGGCGAACCACAGCTTCAGGTCCCGGGAGCCGGTGGCGTCCATGATGTCCACGCACTCCAGCAGGTGGTCCAGGGCCTTGCGCCGCACCGCCGCCTCCGGGTGGCAGATGCTGCCCAGCCGGTAGGCGTCGTCCTGGAAGGTGTTGGAGTTGACCGCGCCCAGCCGGACGCCGTGCCCCTCGGCGAACCCGGCCAGCGCGGCGTAGTCGTCGACCTCGTCCCACGGGATGTGCAGGGCGACGGTCGGGGCCACGCCGGTGAACTCGTGCACCTTCGCGGCGTCGGCCAGCTTCTCCCGCGCGGTGCGCGGCACGCCCTCCTGCGCGAACACCTTGAATCGGGTCCCCGAGTTCCCGTACGCCCACGACGGCGTCTCGACGGCCTGGGACTTGAGGGCGGCCTTCACCGCGGCGAGGTCGGTCACTTGGGAGCTCCTGTGATGTCCGGTGCAACGACGGAACGTGTGAAACGATTCAGAACGGCAAGCTATGAGGCGCCCGCAGGGGTGTCAAGGATTCCGGGCGGAGGTATTTTCCGTGACCCTGCCGTCGCCATCCACCCTCGGAAGTTTTCGACTCGGACCCATTGACGTGACTTGCCTGGGATGCCTAACGTCCCGGCAATCCAGTTGAAACCTTTCACGACCCCGGGCGGCGGTGCCGCCGGAGTCGTCGAGGAGCCATCCATGACCCACCCGTCCGACACGGGTACGGACCCGGTGCTCGCCCTGAGGGACGTCACCAAGTCCTTCGGCGCCGTGCGCGCCCTGCGGGGCGTGTCCCTGGAGCTGTTCCCCGGCGAGGTGCACGCCCTCGCCGGGGAGAACGGCGCGGGCAAGTCGACCCTGATCAAGACGCTCGCGGGGGTGCACCGGCCGGACGCCGGACAGGTGCTGCTCGACGGCGAGCCGGTCGTCTTCCACGGCCCCGGCGACGCCCGTGACGCCGGCATCGCCGTGATCTACCAGGAGCCGACCCTCTTCCCCGACCTGTCGATCGCCGAGAACATCTACATGGGCCGCCGGCCCCGGCGGACCCTCGGCCGGATCGACCACAAGGCCACCCGCGCGGCCACCGCCGCCCTGATGCGGCGCCTCGGCGTCGCACTCGACCCCGACCGCCCCGCGCGCGGCCTGTCCATCGCCGACCAGCAGATCGTCGAGATCGCCAAGGCACTCTCCTTCGACGCCCGCGTCCTGATCATGGACGAGCCGACCGCCGCCCTCACCGGCAGCGAGGTCGCCCGGCTCTTCGGCGTGGTGCGCACCCTGCGCGAACAGGGCGCGGCCGTGCTGTTCATCTCGCACCGGCTGGAGGAGATCTTCGAGATCTGCGAGCGGGTGACGACCCTGCGGGACGGCGCCCGGATCGCCGGCGAAGCCCTCGCCGGGATGACCGAGGACGACCTGGTGCGCCGCATGGTCGGCCGCGACCTCGACGAGCTCTACCCCAAACAGGAGGTCACGCCCGGCGAGATCGCGCTGAGCGTGCGCCGGCTGACCCGCGAGGGCGTCTTCACCGACGTCTCCTTCGACGTCCGGCGCGGCGAGATCGTCGGACTGGCCGGACTCGTCGGCGCCGGCCGCACCGAAGTCGCCCGAGCCGTGTTCGGCGTCGACCGCTGGGACGCGGGCGAGGTCCTGGTGGACGGCCGCGCGCTGACCAACGGCGCCCCGTCCACCGCCATGGCCGCGGGCCTCGCCCTGGTCCCCGAGGACCGGCGCGCCCAGGGCCTGGTGATGGACATGTCCATCGAACGCAACATCGGGCTGACCGGACTGCGCACGACCGTCCGGGCGGGACTGATGGACCGCGGCGCCGAACGCAGCCGCTCCCTCGACTGGGCGGTCAGGCTCCGGGTGAAGTACGCCCGGATCGCGGACGCCGTCTCCACGCTCTCCGGCGGCAACCAGCAGAAGGTCGTGCTCGCCAAGTGGCTGGCCACCGGCCCCAAGGTGCTCATCGTGGACGAGCCCACCCGCGGCATCGACGTCGGCACCAAGGCCGAGGTGCACCGGCTGCTCGGCGAACTGGCCGCCGACGGCGTCGCCGTCCTGATGATCTCCTCCGACCTGCCCGAGATCCTCGGCATGGCCGACCGCGTGCTGGTCATGCATGAGGGCCGGCTCACCGCGGAGATCCCCCGCTCCGACGCCACCGAGGAATCCGTGATGGCCGCAGCCACCGGGAGGGCCGCCGCATGACGGTCACGGCCCCCACCCCCGCCCCCGCCGCCGAGGTGCCCGAGTCCAGCGGCACCCGGCTGGTGGACCGGGTGTTCAAGATGCGCGAACTGGCCATCCTGGCCGTGTTCCTGGTGATGATCGTCGTGACCCAGGCGGGCAACAGCCAGTTCCTGTCCGAGCAGGGCGTCAAGGACCTGCTGCTGAACGCCACGATCCTGGTGCTGGTCGCCACCGGCCAGTCCCTGGTGGTCATCAGCCGCAACGTCGACCTGTCCGTCGGCTCCACCCTCGGCATCAGCGCCTTCGCCGCCGGCACGTATCTGCACGGCGGCGGCGACCCGGTCGTCGCGGTCGTCCTGGCCGTCCTGCTCGGCATCGGCTGCGGCCTGCTCAACGGCCTGCTGGTCAGCCTCGGCCAGGTGCCCGCCCTCGTCGTCACCCTCGGCACCCTCTACATCATCCGGGGCGCCGACTCGATCTGGGTCGGCTCCCGCCAGATCACCGCGGCCGACCTGCCCGGCGGATTCGTGGACTTCGGCTCCGGCGGCCTCTCGGCGGTGCCCTGGCCGGCGCTGGTCGCGCTCGCCGTCCTCGTCGCCACCGCCTACTACCTCAAGCACTTCGGCAGCGGCCGGGAGCTGTACGCCCTCGGCTCCAGCCCGGAGGCGGCACGCCTGGCCGGCATCCCCGTCCGCAAGCGGATCCTGACCGCCTACACCGTCTGCGGCGCCCTCGCCGGACTCGCCGGCGCCCTGTACCTGGCCCGGTTCGGCAACGTCGACTCCGGCACCGGCAACGGCTACGAACTCACCGTCGTCAGCGCGGTCGTCGTCGGCGGCGTCGTCTTCACCGGCGGCTCCGGCAGCGTCTACGGCGCCGCCCTCGGCGCCCTGCTGCTCACCTCCGTGAACAGCGTGCTGCCCGCCCTCGGCGTCAGCTCGGTGTGGGTGCTCGCCATCAACGGGGTCCTGCTGCTGCTCGCCATCACGGTGGACCGGATCGTCGCCCTGCGGGTGGCCGCCGCCCTGAAGAAGAAGCCGGCCCCGCGCGCAAGCGCCGTCGTGAAGGAGAACACCGGTGCCTGAGTCGCTCACCCGCGCCGTCCGCTGGGACACGGTCGTCGGCGCGCTCCTGATCGTCCTGCTGCTGTTCTCCTTCACCTTCGTGGCCGGCTTCGGCAACGCCCTCAACCTGTCCTTCCTCATCGGCAACACGCTGCCGATCGCCCTGATCGCCCTGCCCATGACCCTGCTGGTGGTCGCCGGTGAGATCGACCTGTCCGTCGCCTCCACCGCCGGCCTGTCCGGCGCGGTGATGGGGCGGCTGTGGAACGAGGGCATGGCCATCGAGACGATCATCCCGGTGTGCCTGCTGCTCGGCGTGGTCTGCGGGCTGGTCAACGGCCTGCTGGTGACCCGCCTCGGACTGCCCTCGCTCGCCGTCACCATCGGCACCCTCGCCGCCTACCGGGGCATCGCGCAGATCGTGCTCGGCTCCGACGCCGTGACCGACTTCCCCGCGCAGTACCTGCAGTTCGCCGCGGGGCGCCTCGGCGACAGCTTCCTGCCGCAGGCCTTCCTGCCCTTCCTGGTCCTGCTGGTGATCGCCGTCCTCGTACTGCACGCCACCCCGTTCGGCCGGTCGCTGTTCGCGATCGGCGCCGGCGAGGAGGCCGCCCGGTTCGCCGGCATCCGGGTCAGGCGGCACAAGCTCGTGCTGTTCACCGTGACCGGCCTGATGGCCTCCCTGACCGGCGTCTTCTGGGCCCTGCACTACGCCAGCGCCCGCTACGACAACGCCACCGGACTCGAACTGTCCGTCGTGGCCGCCGTGCTGCTGGGCGGCATCGACTTCGACGGCGGCCGGGGCACGCTCGGCGGTGCCGTCGCGGGCGTCTTCCTGCTGGGCGCGCTGCAGAACGTGATGAGCCTGCTGAACGTCTCCGCCCAGTCGCAGATCGTCGTCACCGGCGTGCTGCTCGTCATCTCCGTGCTCGGCCCGCGGGTCGCCCGGCAGATCGCCCTGGCCAGGGCGGCCGGCTCCACCGGTTAGGCCCCCACCGGCCGCCCGGCTCCACCGGCCGGCCCCCGCTCGCGGACCGCCCGGCCACCCGTGCCCGGCCCGCCCCCGACATCCGTCCGCGCCCGCCCGGGCGCGTCCCCTCACCCCCGTACCCGGAGGACTTCGGTATGCACGCGTCAACCCTGCGCCGCGCCTGCGCCGCGCTCGCCGCCGCCACCTCGCTCGCCCTCGCCCTCACCGCCTGCGGCGGTACCACCAAGAACGACGTCAAGGACGACTCCGGCGCGGCCTCCTCCGCGGGCAAGGCCGACCCCGACGCGGCCACCAAGAAGGGGCTGACCGTCGGCTTCCTGCCCAAGCAGGTCAACAACCCCTACTTCACCACCTCGGACAAGGGCGGCGAGAAGGCCCTCGCCGAACTGGGCTCCACGTACAAGGAGGTGGGCCCGAGCAGCGCCACCGACACCTCCGGGCAGGTCAGTTACGTCAACACCCTCACCCAGCAGCAGGTGGACGCCATCGCCGTCTCCGCCCAGGACCCCGGCGCCCTGTGCACGGCGCTCAAGCAGGCCATGACCAACGGCATCAAGGTCGTCACCTACGACTCCGACACCAACCCCGGCTGCCGCAACGCCTTCATCTCGCAGGCCTCCGCCGAGGACCTGGGCCGCACCGAGGTGCAGCTGCTCGCCGAACAGATCGGCTACAAGGGCGAGATCGCGGTGCTGTCCGCCGCGCAGACCGCGACGAACCAGAACACCTGGATCGGCTACATGAAGGACGAGCTGAAGGACCCCAAATACAGGAACGTCAAGCTGGTCAAGGTCGCCTACGGCAACGACGACGCCCAGCAGTCCTTCCAGCAGACCCAGGGCCTGCTCCAGGAGCACCCGGACCTGAAGGGGATCATCTCCCCGACCACCGTCGGCATCAAGGCGGCCGCGCAGTACCTGTCCGGCTCCAAGTACAAGGGCAGGGTCAAGCTGACCGGCCTGGGCACGCCGAACGACATGCGCAAGTACGTCAGGAACGGCACCGTCGACGCCTTCGAGCTGTGGGACCCGGCCAAGCTCGGCGACCTCGCCGCGCGCACCGCCGTCGCCCTGGCCTCCGGGCAGATCACCGGCAAGGAGGGCGAGACCTTCAAGGCCGGCTCCACGACCTGCACCATCGGCAAGGACGGCGTGATCAACCTCGGCAAGCCGACCGTCTTCGACGCCAAGAACATCGACCGGTTCGACTTCTAGACGCCTGGGGGCTGTCGAGTCGCCGGCCGGCGCCCGGCCCGACGAGGCCATGAGACCCCTCACCGAGGTGTTCCACCTGGCCTGACGGAGAGCGAGGGACCGGGGGCGGCCGGCGCCCCCGGGTCCCGGTCCCGCCGTACGGCGGTGACCACCCGCACCACCCCGGCCGCGTCCGCACGGCCGGGCTCGCGCCGCCGTCCCGACCGGGGCCGTCAAACCGGTCATGACGGTAATGTGAAGGCCCTCTCGCCTGTGCAGGCCTTCGCCGCCACCCCCCTCATCCCCTGGAGGTCCCCGCCCGATGGCCCAGTCGGTGGGTATCAAGGACGTCGCCCGCGCCGCCGGAGTGTCGGTCGGGACCGTGTCGAACGTGATCAACCGCCCGGAGAGCGTCGCCAGCGAGACCCGGGCGCGGGTGCTGTCCGCGATCGACCGGCTCGGCTACGTCCGCAGCGAGTCCGCGCGCCAGCTCCGCGCGGGCCGCAGCCGGATCATGGGGCTGCTGGTGCTCGACATGGGCAACCCCTTCTTCGTGGACGTGGCACGCGGCGCCGAGCGCGCCGCCCGCGACGCGGGGCTCGGCGTGATGGTCTGCAACAGCGCGCAGAACGCGGCCGAGGAGGCCGACTACCTGTCGCTCTTCGCCGAGCAGCGGGTGCGGGGCGTCCTGCTCACCCCGGCCGACGCCACCGGCCGCAACATCGCCGCCTTCCGCCGGCACGGCATCCCGTTCGTGCTGGTCGACCGGGTCGCCGAGGGCGCCACCGAGTGCTCGGTCTCCGTGGACGACGTCGCGGGCGGCGCGCTGGCGGTCCGCCACCTCGTGGACGCCGGGCACCGCTCCATCGCCTACGTCAGCGGCCCGCCCGGCCTGAACCAGGTCCGCGACCGGCGCACCGGTGCCCTGAACGCCCTCGCCGAGGCCGGCCTCGGCCCCGACGCGCTGCGCGAACTGCCCACCGAACGCCTCGACGTGGCGGCCGGCCGGGACGCCGGCGCCCGTCTCCTCGGGCTCGCCGACCGCCCCACCGCCGTCTTCTGCGCCAACGACCTGCTCGCCCTCGGCGTGCTCCAGGCGCTGTACGCGGCCGGTGTCACCGTCCCCGACGACCTGGCCATCGTCGGCTACGACGACATCGAGTTCGCCGCGGCGGCCGCCGTGCCGCTCACCTCGGTCCGCCAGCCGGCCGTCACCATGGGCGCCCTCGCCGCCGAACTGCTGCTGGAGGAGACGGAGTACGAGGCCGGGGAGCGGACCGGACCCGGCGCCCACGAACACCGCCGGGTGGTGCTCCAGCCGGAGCTGGTGGTGCGCCGCTCCAGCCTCGCCGCCCGCTGACCGCTCGTTCAGTAACAAACCATGATCCCGGGGTTCGGCCCGCGGTCGCCCATGTGCTGAACTGGGACGCGTCCGTCCCATCCGTCCCGGGAGACCCGTTGAGTCACAGCTACCGCCAGCCCGGTGTCGTCCTCACCGACCGCCACTTCACCGTGCCCCTCGACCACGGCGACCCGGATGGCGAGACCATCGAGCTGTACGCCCGAGAGGCCGTCGCGAGCGACCGGGCGGGGCAGGACCTGCCCTGGCTGCTGTACCTCCAGGGCGGCCCCGGATTCGGGGCGAACCGTTTCGTCGGACGGCAGGCCTGGCTCGACCGCGCCCTGAAGGACTACCGCGTCCTCCTCCTCGACCAGCGCGGCACGGGCCGCTCCACGCCCGCCACCCGGCAGACGCTCCCGCTGCGCGGCGGCCCCGCCGAGCAGGCCGAGCACCTCACCCGCTTCCGCGCCGACTCCATCGTCCGCGACTGCGAGGCCGTCCGCCGCGAGGTGACCGGCGGCGCCCCCTGGACCGTGCTCGGCCAGAGCTTCGGCGGCTTCTGCACGGTGTCGTACCTCTCCCTGGCCCCCGAGGGGCTGAGCACCGCCGTCATCACCGGCGGCCTGCCCTCCCTGGACGCCCACGCCGACGACGTCTACCGGGCCGCCTACCCGCGCGTGGAACGCAAGGTCGCCGCGCACTACGCCCGGTACCCCCAGGACGTCGAGCGGGCCCGCCGGATCGCCGACCACCTGCTCACCCACGACGTCGTCCTGCCCGGCGGCTACCGCCTGACCGTCGAGGCGTTCCAGTCCCTCGGCCTGATGCTGGGCGCGAGCGACGGCAGCCACCGCCTGCACTACCTGCTGGAGGACGCGTTCGTCCGCACCCCCGGCGGCCTCGAGCTGTCGGACGCCTTCCAGGAGCAGGCCCAGGGCCTGCTGTCGTACGCGGGACACCCGCTGTACGCCCTCGTGCACGAGTCGATCTACGGCCAGGACGCCCGGCCCACCGCCTGGGCCGCCGAGCGTGTCCGCGCCGAGTTCCCGCAGTTCGACGCGGCCAAGGCGCTCGCGGGCGACGCCCCGGTGCTGTTCACCGGCGAGACCGTGCACCCCTGGATGTTCGAGACCGACCCGGCCCTGCGGCCGCTGCGCGAGACCGCCGAACTGCTCGCCGCCCGCACGGACTGGGAGCCCCTGTACGACCCGGACCGGCTCGCCGCCAACGAGGTCCCCGTCGCCGCGGCCGTCTACCACGACGACATGTACGTGGACACCGCACACTCCCTGCGGACCGCGCGCGCCGTCCGGGGCCTGCGCACCTGGGTCACCGACGAGTTCGAGCACGACGGCCTGCGCGCCGGTGCGCCGCGGGTCCTCGACCGCCTCCTCGCGCTCACCCGGGACGAGGCCTGAACCGGCGGGAGACCGCCGCGCGGATTACGTAGGGTTCGAAGCAGCGGCCCGGGCGGGGCCGGACACGAACGGGGGACCACATGAACGGCGACACCGGCGGCACGGAACTCCTCGCCGGCCGTTTCGAGGAGCACCGCGCGCAGCTGCGCGCGGTGGCCTACCGGATGCTCGGCTCGCTCCCCGAGGCCGAGGACGCGGTCCAGGAGGCGTGGCTGCGGCTCGGCCGCACCGAGGCGGACGGGATCCGGAACCTCGGCGCCTGGCTCACCACGGTCGTCGGCCGGGTCTGCCTGGACCTGCTGCGCTCGCGCACCGCGCGCCGTGAGGAGCCGATGGCGGACACCTTCGTCCCCGACCCGCTGGTGCGCCCGCTGCCCCGGGTCGACCCGGAGGCGGAGGCGCTGGAGGCGGACTCGGTCGGGCTCGCCCTGCTGGTCGTCCTGGAGACCCTGGAGCCCGCCGAGCGGCTGGCGTTCGTCCTGCACGACATGTTCGCGGTGCCCTTCGAGGACATCGCCGCGGTCGTGGAGCGCACCCCGTCCGCGACCCGGCAGCTGGCCAGCCGGGCGCGCCGCCGGGTGCGGGGCGCCACCCCCGCGGCCGACCCCGACCTCGGCCGGCAGCGCGAGGTCGTCGACGCCTGGCTGGCTGCCTCCCGGGCCGGTGACTTCGACGCCCTGCTCGCCGTCCTCCACCCGGACGCCGAACTGCGCGCCGACGCCGGCGCGCTGGTCCGCGGCGCGGCCGCCTCCAAGGCCGTGCGCGGAGCGCGGACGGTGGCCGGACAGGCCTCGATGTTCTGGCGGTACGCGGTCTTCGCGCGGCCGGTCCTGGTCAACGGCACGGTGGGGCTGGTCACCGCGCCTGAGGGCAAGCCGGTGTCGGTCACCGCGTTCACGGTCGCCGACGGCCGGATCACCGGCATCTACATCCTGGCCGACCCCGACCGGCTCGCCCGTCTCGCGCTCCCCGTGCCCGGGAGCTGAGCGGGCGGGAACGCGGTACGCCCAGGTCGGGCACGTCGGAGCGGGCCGGGTGCGGGCCTGGGACAGGGCGGTGGGGCGAGGGCACGGGCCACTAGGCTGGACGCCATGCCGGAACAGACCACCGACCGCTCCGCCCTGCGCGGCGACTGCGCCCAGTGCTTCGGGCTGTGCTGCGTCGCCCTGCCGTTCTCCGCCTCCGCGGACTTCGCCGTGGACAAGCCCGCGGGCAGGCCCTGCGCCAACCTCCGCGGCGACCACCGCTGCGGCATCCACGCCGAGCTGCGCGCGAAGGGCTTCACGGGCTGCACGGTCTACGACTGCTTCGGCGCCGGCCAGAAGGTCTCGCAGATCACCTTCGGCGGCCAGGACTGGCGCACCGGCCCCGCGGAGCACGCCCGCCGGATGTTCGACACCTTCCCCGTCGTCCGCCAGCTGCACGAACTGCTGTGGTACCTCACCGAGGCACTGGGTCTGGAGGCCGCCCGGCCCGTCCACCCCGACCTGCGCCGGGCCCTGGAGGAGACCGAACGGCTCACCCGGGGCACCCCGCAGGAGCTGGCCGCGCTGGACGTCGCGGCGCACCGGCAGGAGGTCAACGTGCTCCTGCTTCGCACCAGTGAGCTGGCCCGGGCGGGCGTCCCCGCGCCGGAGGGGAAGCCGGACACGGGCGGCCACGGCAGGAGCGGCAAGGGCGGCAACGGCCGGAACGGCAAGGCCGGGAAGTCCGGGAAGTCCGGGAAGTCCGGCGCCAGGGACCGCCGGAATGCCGACCTCATCGGCGCCCGGCTGCGCGGTGCCGACCTGCGCGGAGTCAGCCTGCGCGGTGCCTACCTGATCGCCGCCGACCTCACCGGAGCGGACCTGCGCGACGCCGACATGATCGGCGCCGACCTGCGCGACGCCGACCTCACCGACGCCGACCTCACCGGCGCGTTCTTCCTCACCCAGCCGCAGGTGAACGCGGCCCGGGGGAGTGCCGGCACCCGGCTGCCCGGGTCAGTCACCCGCCCCGCGCACTGGACAGCGGGCGGCTGAGCCGGGGCCGTCGTCCGGGACGGTGACCGGGGCCGGTGCGGGCGCGGGACGCCGCTCCAGCCGCAGCCGTAGCCCTTCCGGCATGACGGTCAGCCGCTCGGTCACCCGGAGCCGGTATCCGGGCTCGGGCCGCAGGTCGTAGCGGCGCAGCAGCAGCCCGAGCACGAGCGTCGCCTCGTGCAGGGCGAACTGGCGGCCGATGCAGGCCCGCGCGCCGGTGCCGAACGGCTTGAAGGTGTGCGGCGGCCGGGCTCGTACGGCGCCCGCCTCGAAGCGGTCCGGGTCGAACCGCTCCGCGTCCTCGCCCCAGACCTCGCGGTCGCGGTGCAGCATCGGCAGCAGCACCAGCGCCCACGCGCCGCGCCGCATCGGGTGCTCCCCGGCGAGGACGGTGTCCTGCTTGGCCTCCCGGGCGTAGGCGGGCGCGGTCGGCCACAGCCGCAGCGACTCGTCCAGCACCCGGCGGACGTAGCGCAGCTTGGCGACCTGGTCGTAGCCGGGTTCGGCGGTGTCGCCCCAGACGCGGTCCACCTCGGCGCGGGCCCTGGCGGCTACCTCGGGGTGCCGGGCCAGGTAGTACAGGGCGAAGGAGAGCGCGCCCGAGGTGGTCTCGTGGCCCGCCACCAGGAACGTGATCACCTGCTTGCGGACGTTCTCGGCCGACAGCCGCTCGCCGGTCTCCGGGTGGGCCGTGGCCAGCATCCGGTCCAGCAGGTCGCCGTCACCGCCGCCGGAGCGCCGGCGGGCCGCCACCAGGCCGTCCACCGTGCGGTTGAGGTGGGCGATGTCGGCCGCGTTGCGCCGTGCGGGGCCGCGCAGCAGCAGCGGGGCGAGCGGCACGGGGACGCTGTTCAGCCGCTGCGCGTAGGTCAGCGTGCCCACCATCGCCCGGACGAAGGGGTGCGGCCGGTCCCGCTCGAAGGACCCGAAGTCGTGGCCGAAACCGGTGCGCGCGATGGTCTCCAGGGTCAGCTTGGTCATGTCGCCGGGCACGTCCACCGGCCGTCCGGCGGCCAGCTCCCGGTCCCAGTGGCCGGTCAGCCGCGCGGCCACCGCCAGCATCATGCCGTGGTAGCCCGCCATGGCCTCGCGGCTGAAACCGGGCGCCAGGACGTCGTGCGCGAGCTGCCAGTTGGACTCGTGGTTGTACGCCGTGAACAGGCCGTCCCCGGCCACCGGGCGCAGGTTGGCGACCCCGAGGCCCACGTGCTTGGCGAACCGGGACTCGTCGGAGAGGTCGGCGACCAGCCGCGAACCCCACAGGAACACGAACTCGTTCCCGAAGACCCGGCGCCGGAAGACGGGGCCCAGCTCGCGCGCGAAGCGCATCGAGTCCTGCAGCGGCCGGTGCCGGTCGACACCGAGCACGTCGCCGAGCAGCGGCACCCGGCGCGGCGGGTGCGGGATGCGGCGCAGTGCGGGCCAGCCCTGCTCGGCACTGCGGAACCCCTTCGGCAGCCCGGCCTCCGTCGTCTCCGCCATGACGCGATCTCCCTTGATCCCGCGGACCGTTGAACCTGTGACGAGCGTGTTGTACGTGGGTTCAATAACGTGTTTCAGTGTGGGCCGCTTGTTGAATCGGCGTCAAGTAAAGTGACGGCATGCCCGCGAACCAGGGGGAGCGCACCCGGCGCAGACTCAGCACCGGGGAGCGGCGTGAGCAACTGCTGTCGGTCGGCGCGAAGCTGTTCTCGGAGAGCCCGTACGACGACGTGTTGATCGAGCAGGTCGCCGAGATCGCCGGGGTGTCCCGCGGGCTGCTCTACCACTACTTCCCGGCCAAACGGGAGTTCTTCGCCGCGGTCGTGGAGCGCGAGAGCGAGCGGATGCTGCGCATGACGGCGGCCGTGCCCGGGATGCCGGTGCGCGAACAGCTCACCGCCGGTCTCGACACCTATCTGGCCTACGTCCAGGCCCACGCCCACGGATTCCGCGCCTTCCACCGGGCCGACGCGGCCGGCGACCAGGCCGTGCGCCGTGTCTACCGGCGGGCCCTCGCCGCGCAGGAGGCGCAGATCCTCGCCGCCCTGGCCGCCGACCCCGAGTTCGGGTCCGCGTTCGCGGGCACGCCCCGGGTGCGTCTCGCGGTGCGCGGCTGGCTCGCGTTCACCACGGCCGTCTGCCTGGAGTGGCTGCGGGACGGCGAGCTGACCCGGGAGCAGGTCCGGGACCTGTGCGCACGCGCCCTGCTGGGCGTCATCGTCTGAGGGGGCGTGGTTGGCGCGCGCCCGGATCTCCGATAGGTTAGGCAAGGCTTACCTAAGGAGGTCTCGGGATGGGTGACACGCAGGACTGGGCGGCCGGACCCGGCGCGGCGCAGCGGGCACGGTCGGTGCTCGCCACCGCGTGGTCGTGCGCGGTGACCGCGGACGGCGCCCGCGAGGAGTACGTCGGCGCGCACACCGTGACCGAGGACGGCGGGGTGCTCCTCGACGCCCCCGAGGACGGCGCGCTGGTCACGGCCGCGCTGTGCGCGCCGCGCGGAGAGCCGTCCGCCGTACTGGAGTTCGCCGACGCGGCCCCCGTACCGGTGCGCGACCGGATCCGGGCCAGGGTGTGGCTGGCCGGCTGGTTCACCCCGGTCGCGGGCGGCCCGCTGCTGTTCCGGCCCACGCGCGTGGTGCTGCGCCGGCCCTCGGGCGCCGTGCTCGTCGACCTCGCCGAGTTCGCCGCCGCCCGGCCCGACCCGCTGGCCGCCGCCGAGGCCCGGCTGCTCACCCACCTCGCCGCCGCCCACCCGGACGCCGTCGAGCGGCTCACCCGCCTGGTGCGCCCCGAGAGCCTGCACGCCGCGACCCGGGTCACGCCCCTGGCCGTCGACCGGCACGGTCTCACCCTGCGCGTCGAACGCGTCCGCGCCCACGGCGACGTGCGGCTGGCGTTCCACGCGCCCGCCGACGACGTCACACAGCTCACCGAGCGCATGCACGCGCTGCTCGCCCGGGCGAGCGCCGCCGCCTGCCCGCGCGCCCTACAGCGGCAGCGCGCAGACGGCGACGGGTGACGCGAACGGCTCGCCCGCCGCGCGCAGTTCTCCGGTGTCCGGATCCACCCGGAAGACAGTGACCGTGCCGGAACGCTGGTTCGCCGCGAACAGCAGCCGGCCGTCCGGCGAGAAGGCGATCTGCCGGGGGAAGTCGCCGCCGGCCGGCACCGTGCCCAGCAGGCGCAGTGCGGCCCCGCCCTCCTCGACGGCGTACCGCGCGATGCTGTTGTCGCCGCGGTTGGCGAGGAAGGCGTACGCGCCGTTCGCGGTCACCAGGATCTGCGCCGGGTAGTTGGTGCCGCCGCCCGAACCCGTCGGCTGCGGCGCGCCGATCGTCAGCCGGCCGGTCGCCGGGTCGTAGCCGCAGACCGTGACGGTGTCGTCGACCTCGTTGGCCAGGTAGGCGTGGCGGCCGTCCGGGTGGAAGGTCAGATGGCGGGGACCGGCGCCCGGCCGGGTGCGCGCCCGGGCGACCTCGGTCAGCGTGCCCTTCGCCTGGTCGAGCCGGTAGGTGTAGACCGTGTCGGTCCCCAGGTCGACGGCGAGGACATGGCCGCCGTCGGGGGCGGTGACGACCTGGTGCGCGTGCGGGCCCTGCTGGCCCGGTCCGGGCGGCGGGCTCGTGTGCGTCACCCGGTCCGTGCGCTCACCGAGGGCGCCCGTGGCGTCGATCGGGTGCACGGCGACACTCCCCGACCCGTAGTCGGCGCTCAGCAGCCACCGCCCGCTCGGGTGGACCGAGAGGTGGCACGGCCCGGCGCCGCCCGTGCTCCGGCTGCCGAGGACGCGCCGGTCCGCCAGGCGCACCGCGCTCACCGCGCCGTCCGGGCGCTCGTCGACCGCGTACACCGTGCGGCCGTCGGGGTGCGCCGCGAGGTACGACGGGTCGGGCACCCGCGCCAGCGTCCCCGCGCCGGTGACCGCGCCCGTCGCCGGGTCGTACGAGGCCAGACCGATGCCGCTGCCGCCGCCCTCGGCCGAGGTGTACGTGCCGAGGAGGAGCGGGCGCCGGCGGTCGTCGCGCCGGGGCGGCCGGGCCGCCGGGCGCTCCCGCGCGGCCGGGGCCCGCTCCGCCGGGGGCGCCGCGGGCGCGGGCACCGCCACCACCACCGCCGTGCCCGCCGCGGCGCCCACGAACCGGCGCCTGCTCCAGCCTGCCCGCGCCGCCCGCGCGTCCGTCTCCATCCCGCACCTCAGGTCGTCGGTCGCCCCCTGCGTGACAGCCACCTTGGCGCGGATGCGCCGTCAAAGGCAAGAACGGCAACACCCGTTGCGCGCAGTGCAACGGCCGTGGTTCACCAGTCCCCGTCCTCGACCGGCTTCCCGGGCGCGTCCTTCAACGGGAGCACCTGGCCCGCCGACGGCTGCTGCCACGGGTCCAGGTCGTCGCCGAGCCAGTCACCGACCGGCTTGACCCCACCCAGGGTGTCCGTGGGGTCCAGGTCCGCGGCGTCCTCGTCGTAGTAGTCGAACCACGGCAGTCCCGCGCTGGTGTACGCCGCCCGGTCCACCGGGGACGGCGGCGGCGCCTCGCCGGTGATGCGGCGCCACTCCGGAGGCGTCACCAGGTGCACGAACACCCGCCCGGCGGGCGTCTCGGCCCAGTCCGAGAGCGGCCGGTCGTCCCGGTAGACCTCCTGGCGCATCGAGCCGCCGACGCCCAGACCCATGGCCGCCGCGCGCCGCGGGGGCGCCCCGGCCGCCGCGGGTGCCGGCGGGGGGCCGCCCGGCGCGGGCGCCGCCATCGGCGCGGGCGCCCCGAAACCGGCCACCGGCATCGGCCCGCCGTACCCGCCCGGCGCCGGCATCGACCGCTCACGCTCGCGCTCCCGGAGCCGCCAGTCGGCCAGGACGTCCGGCCGCAGCGGGAACGACTGCAGCTGCACGCCGCCCCACACCTCCTCGCCGGTGACCTGGCCCTCCACGGTCGCCCCGAGACCCAGCGGCACGGCGACGAACTGGCGGACCGTCCCCTTGCCGGAGTTGATGCCGTCCAGCCACGGCTGACGGGGCAGCACCACGTAGTTCTGCGGGTCGCGGGCCGGCCGCCCCCGCCACGGCTCGCCGGAGACCGCGCACACCTTGCCCACGCCCACCTGGAGGGCGGCCGGCTCCGCCGTGCCGGCGAAACTCAGCCACATGGCCTCCCGCAGGTACACCGGGAGCATCACGCCCCCGCGCGCCCGCCATTCCTCAGGCACCCGGTCGGCGTGGTCGGCCACCCGCCGGACCGGGAACTCGCCCAGCCCCGGCGGCAGCGGGTGCGTACCCGTCTCGGGCAGCCGCAGCGTGCGGATGAACCGCACCGCCACACCACCCGGCAGCCGCAGCGTGTTCCCGTCGATCCGTACCCCGGATCCGGCCATCGGCCCGCCCCCTCGCATCACGCGCCGGCCCCGCCCGGCGCTCCCTCACGGAGAACGCTCGCCGACCCCCGTACGGTTCCGCCACAGCTGGTCCTGGACGCCGAGGCGCTCGCGCACCCGGGTCATCCGCGGCAGCTTCACCCGCTGCTCCCGGGACACCCGGTCCAGCTCCTCGAAGAGCCGGCGGGTGCGGTGCTCGGTGTCGAGCTCGTCGATCATCCGGTTCGCCTCGGTCAGCACAGCACCCAGCAGCTGCCAGTTCTCCCAGTCCGCGCGTACCTCCTCCCGCAGCAGCTCGGCGAGCCGGTCACGGGTGCCGGCCGCGCTGTGCAGCTCGGCCGTCAGCCGCGCCTCCGCCGACTCGGCGTTCTCGCTCAGATGGGTGGTCACCAGCACCGCGAAGCTGACCACCGCGTCGGCGATCTCCGCGAGGAGCTGCTCCACCAGGGCCCCGACCCGGGGCGGGAACAGCTCCTCGGAGCCCCGCGCCTTCGCCAGGTCCGTGAAGGTGCGGGCGAGGACCCGCAGCACCACGGTGCAGATCTCCAGGGTGTCCAGACCCGTGCGCAGCACCACCCGGTGCAGCAGTCCCTCCTTCACCCTGGGGTTGAGGCGCAGGCTGTCCTCGGCCTGCCGCAGCGCCGCGTCCACCTGGACGATGTCGTGGTCGAGCCGGCGCGCCTCGTGCAGCCGCTCGGCGGCCAGCTCCCACGGGGTGCGGCCCGCCGCCTCCTCACCCGTGCGCAGCATCAGCTGCCGGATCCGGCGGGCCAGGTCCTCGATCGACTGCCCGGCCTGGTCCAGCCACACCGGTGGCGGCAGCAGCAGGTTGCAGGCCATCCCGACCACCGCGCCGATCAGCGTCTCCACGATCCGCGCCCAGGCGGTGAAGCCGACGGTGGTCACGCCGAGCACCAGCATCGCGCTGATCGCCACCTCGGCCACGTACTCGTCGACCCGCACCAGGTGCCCCACCGCCAGTGACGCCACGATCAGCAGCGCGAGGCTCCACCAGGTCAGGCCCACCAGGAGACTGAAGGCGATGGCGACCAGGACGCCGGCCACCACCGAGTTCACCCGGCGGATGCCGTTGGTGAGGGTGGCGTAGAAGGTGACCTGGACGACCAGCAGGGCGGTGAGGGGCGCCGTCAGCGGAGCGGGTTCCGGGCTCAGCCGGAGCGCGATGACGTAGGCGATCGTCGCCGCGGTGGCCGATCGCAGAGTCTGGACGACCACCGGTTCCCGGCGGCGCAGGATCAAACGCCGCAGTTCCGCGGTCCACTTCCGTACGTCGAGCATCCCTTGGCCTGTTCCCCATCCTCACCCGGGTCGAACGTGCCCATTTGCGGACCGGAGCTGTCCGCAAGGAGTCCTGTACCGATCAGATCGATCAGGGCACCAGGTGAGGGGACCAGCCCGGGGCCGGTCGGGGTGGGCGACGGGCCCGAAGGCGGCGGGGTACTCACCCGGGTGCACGCCTGCCTGCGGGAAGCGGTGGGCGGGGTACCGGCCCACGGCGTGGCGCGCGCCCGCCGTCCGCCGGGCGGACCGTACGGCCCCCACGGCCACCGGCGCCCGGCCGGGCACCGGCGCTTTTCGGCCGGACGGCCGGCCCCGCGCGGCGGGCCGACGTGCGGGCGCTGCCGCGCGGACGTGCGGGCTCAGACGTACAGCTTGTCGAGGAAGGCGGAGAGGTTGCGGGCCGTCCGCGCGATCTGCTCGCCGAGGGTCAGGCTCTCCTCGAGGCGGGCCCCGGAGTCCGGCACCTTCCTGCCGCGCACGTACAGCGGGCACTGGAGGTCGGTGCACATGTACACGCCCACGGAGTTGCCCTCGCGCCCCGCCGTGCCCGCCTTCCGCGCGGTCATCAGCGACACCCCGCCGCCCGGATGCGTCGTCAGGCACACCGAGCACATGCTCCGGTGCAGGAACCCGCGGCGCGAGACCGGGAAGCGCAGGGCGACACCGACGGGGCGGCCCTCGCGCTCCACCACCAGATAGCTGCGGTCGGGCGCGCCGGGATCCCGCCAGCCGAGGAAGTCGAGATCGTCCCACGGCCGTTCGCCGAGGTCCCGGGGCACCGCGAGCCGCTTGGCCTCGCCCTTGGAGCAGTTGACGAACGAGCCGCGGATGTCCTGCTCGGTGAGGGGTCTCATCGGGGCGTCCTTCCGGATCTCCGTGCCAGGAGAAACCTAGGGGGTCTAGGTTCTTGGCCAGCCTAAGGAGGCCGCGGGAGGCGGGCGAGCGGATTTCCCGCGCACCCCCGAGGGCGTCCGGCCTTCCGTACCCTGGGCGTCGGGGGCGCGCGGGGGAGGTGTGGGGTGGGGGAGCGGGAGAGCCGTGCGGGCCGTTCCGGGCCGGTCACCGGGACCGGCCGCTTCGCTCATTACATGAAATAAGGGTTGTCGGAAAGTCGCGTCCGGCCTGTTCCGGAGGGTATGTTGCAGGTCGGGACAAGGTTCGGAGGGAACCACATGGCGGGGCGGAACGGGCGCACGGTACGCGACCTCAGGCGGGGCAACCGCACGGCCGTGCTGCAGCGGCTCTACTTCGACGGCCCGCTCAGCCGCTTCGAGCTGGGCCCCGCCACCGGACTCAGCTCCGGCTCGGTCAGCAACGTGGTCGCGGACCTCGTCGCCGACGGTCTCGTGGAGGAGGCCGGCAGCGTCGACTCCGACGGCGGCCGCCCCCGCACCCTGCTGCGCGTGGCCCCGCACAGCGGGCAGATGATCGGCGTCGACGTCGGCGAGACCCGGGTCAGGGTCGAGCTGTTCGATCTCGGCCTCACCGAACTCGCCCGCGCCGAGCGCCCGCTGACCCAGCAGGGCTACGACGTCGACGTCATCGTCGGCCACATCCGCGACGGCATCGCCGAGGTGCTCGCGGCCGAGGCGGCCGTGCCCGAGCGGCTGCTCGGCGTCGGCGTCGGCGTCCCCGGCATCGTCGAGCACACCGCCGACCGCGGGGCCGTGGTGCACGGGCAGACCATCGGCTGGTCCGCGGTCCCGCTCGAGGAACTGCTCCGCGCCTCCTCCCGACTCCCGGACAGCGTGCGGTACTTCATCGACAACGGCGCCAAGACCCTGGGCCAGGCCGAGATGTGGTTCGGTGCCGGACGCGGTGCGCGCAACGCCGTGGTCGTGCTCTTCGGCTCCGGCGTCGGCGCCTGCCTGGTCACCCCCGACGTGGAGCACGGGCGCGCCGTGGAGTGGGGTCACCTGACGGTACGGGTCCGCGGCCGCCGCTGCCGGTGCGGGGCGCCGGGCTGCCTGGAGGCCTACGCCGGCGCCGAGTCGCTGCTCGCCCGCTGGCGCGAGGAGGGCGGACGGCCGCCCGAGGGCGTGGACGAGGAGACGGCGCTCACCGCGATGCTCGCCGCCGCCTACCCGGCCGGCGACGGCGACCCCGACCCGGTCGCGCTCGCCGTCCTGGAGGAGACCGCCGAGTACCTCGGCGCCGGCCTGTCCGACCTGATCAACCTGTTCCAGCCCGAGAAGATCCTCATCGGCGGCTGGGCCGGGCTCCAGCTCGGCACCCGCTTCCTGCCCGCCGTACGCCGCCACGCCTCGACGTACGCCCTGCGCCACCCGGCCGACAAGGTGGGCATCGACCTCGGCAGGCTCGGCCCGGACGCGGTCACCGTCGGCGCGGCCATCCTCCCGCTCGCCGACTTCTTCACCCGCGGCGGCCGCCGCGCCGAACCGGCCGCGGCCGACCGCCACCCGGCCTGGCGCGCGGCCCTGGAGGAACGCGCTCCCCGCTGACGCCTCCGGCGGTGCGCGGGAGGGTTTCGCGCACCGGGGCCGGAGGGGTTCCGTACCGTACTGGATTTGCGGGGGCCGCCCGGGGGGGCGGGGGTCCGCATGGGGGAGCTGCGCGGGGTTCGCCACCGGGGGCGGCGCCCTGCCTGGTGGGGAGAGCCGGCGGCGGCCCGCCGCTGGGCGGCCGGCGGTCGGCCGTGCGCCTGGCCGGGTCCGTCACGCCGTACCGGTCGGTGGCGGGCCGGCCGGATTTTCCACCCAGCCCGCCTCAGGCGGGTGCCGAACACCCGCCGCCGGGACCGGCCTCCGAGACGCCGTCGTCGGCAAATTCGGCGCGCTGGACGGCCGCGAGCCGGACGGGACCGGCGGCATGGGTGCGCCTCTCAGGCGGTCGGCTTGGGGCCGTCGGCCGCGTGAGCGCACGGGCCGTGGCGCAGGTGCGCCTCGTCAGGCGGTCGGCTCGGGGCCGTCGGCGCGTGAGTCCCGGGTCGTGGCGCCGGCCGGACGGCGTCCGGCGCGACGTGAGAGCGTACGAAACCGGTTCAGGCCGTGGGTTCCTCCGGGGTCGGCTCGTCCGTCGGGGTCTGCTGGTCCGTCTGGGCGGGCGGTCCGTTCCGGGGGCCGCTGCCGGCCTCGTCGGTGTCGGGGGCGTCCGGTTCCGTGTCGTCCTCCGGCGGCGCGGGTTCGTTCCTCGACGCGGGGCGCGCGGCCGCGTCCCACGGGTCGCCGCCGGGGCGCGCCTGCTGGTCGGGCAGGTCGCGCGGGACCGGGCGGACCGGCTGACCGCTCTCCGGGTCACGCTGTGCCGTCATGGGTGTCCTCCTCGGCTCGGTGCCGGCTCAGCCGACCTTGCGGCCCCGCATCGGTTCGGTCTCCATCCCGCCGCCCTTCCGCAGGCCCTCCAGGAACTCCCGCACCACCTCGTCCGCCGTGCGCCGCGGGCGCCAGCCGAGTTCGGTGTGCGCCCGGGCGCAGTCCATCAGCGGCAGCCGCAGGACCGCGTCGAACAGGTGCGGGGACGCGGGCAGCAGCCGCAGCCCCCAGGCCGCGGCGATCGCCGAGCGGGCCGCCGTGCGCGGCAGCCGCACCGGGCGGGTGCCGAGCAGCTCGCCCAGCAGGGCCGCGTCGACCGGCGGATCGGCGGCGAGGTTGAAGGCGCCGCGGGCGGTCTCCGAGTGCACCGCGAGACGGTAGGCCTCGGCGGCGTCGTCGGTGTGCAGCGCCTGCACCCGCAGTCCGGGGATGTCCGGCAGGAACGGCAGCACCTCGGGCCGGGCCAGCGGGCCCGGCAGGAACCGGCCGCCGAAGATCCGCCGCTGCTCGCTCGCCGACTCCCACTTGAACAGGAACGCCGGGCGCATCCGCACCACCCGTACCTCGGGGTGGTCGCGCTCGAAGGTGTCCAGGGCGCGTTCCAGGTACGCCTTCTCCCGGCAGTAAGCGGCGTCCGGCCAGCCGTGCGTGGGCCACGACTCGTCCACGGCGTGGTCCTTGGGGCCGGGCGAGTAGGCGCCCACCGAGGAGGCGTGCACCAGCACCGGCACCCGGGCCGCGGCGACCGCCTCGAACACCCGCATGCTGCCCAGCACGTTGGTCCGCCAGGTGGCGACCGGATCGTGGGTGGGCTGGAACGCCCAGGCCAGATGGACGACGGCGTCGGCGCCCTCGAACCGTTCGGCCAGGTTCGCCGTCTCGGACGCCAGGTCGACCGTGCCCCACTCCACCTTCTCCGGGGACCACTCGGGCCTGCGCCGTGCGAGACCCCGCACGGACTTGACCCCGGGGTCCTCCGAGAGCAGGCGCACCACACTCGTACCGACGTTCCCGGTGGCGCCCGTGACCACGACCCTGCTGCCCGTTGCGCTGCTCACCTTCGGCTCCTTCCCGCGGCGGCTTCGGGGGACCCGCCGGGTACCCGTGCGGGGCGCGCGCACACGGCGCCGGCACGGGAAAGCCCCCGGCAGTGACGGGGGCAAGGGGAAGCCCCGGTCGCGACGGGGGAATCACGACCGGGGCGGTCAGGTGGTGGGCGCGGACGGCGGTCGCCTCGCGGCGAAGGGCTCCACAGGGCTTCAGCCGGACGATCTTCCCTGTGGGCGAGAGGTGAGGCCCGGGGACACTGTCCCGTCCGCTCCCACGGCTGGTTCAACGGGCAACCACCTTGGGGTGTTCCAGCCGGGCCGCGTGACCTCGGTCACCCCCGGCAACGCTCAGGCCAGCGGGCTCCCGTCCAGCCGGTCCAGCAGGTCGGCGGGGTCGGCGTACACCGAGCGCGCCCCGGCCTCCTCCAGGTCGGCCCGCGGGATCCCGCCGCACAGCAGGCCCACGCAGTGCACCCCGGCCTTGCCGCCCGCCCGCATGTCCCACACGGTGTCCCCGACGAACACCGCCCGGGAGGCGGGCACCCCGGCCAGTTCCAGGGCGTGTTCCACCGGCTCGGGCGCGGGCTTGCCCCGCTCCACGTCGTCGGCGCTCGCGGTGCCGTCGATCGCCTCGTCGGCGTCGATCGCCCGGCGCAGCGCGCCCAGCTCGGCGCCGCTCGCGGAGGTGGCGAGCACCACCCGCCAGCCGTCCCGGTGCAGCCGGCGCAGCAGCTCCCCGGCCCCCGGCAGCGGGGGCAGGCGGTCGAAGTACTGGCCGTACAGCGCCTTGTGGGCGGCGTTCAGCGTGGCGTCCTGCTCCTCGTCCCGGTCGTCGCCCAGCAGATGGGCGATCAGATCGGTGGAACCGAGGCCCACGGCCCGGTGCACGGCGTGCATGGGCACCCGGTGGCCCGCCTGGCGGAACGCCTCCCACCAGGTGACGACGTGCAGATGATTGGTGTCGACGAGGGTTCCGTCGACGTCGAACACGGCGGCGCGGTCCATCCGGAGGGGTCCTTTCTTCCGTTCCGTGGGCCGGGTACCACGTCGGGGGGCCGCCACGCGCGTCAGGAGGCGGTCACACGTGCGGGCGTCCGGCCCTGACGGGTCCAGGCCAGCAGTTCCTCGGCGGACCACGCGGTCACCACCCGTTCGGCGGGCACCCCGCACTCCTCGGCCCGGGCACAGCCGAGGATCTGCCAGTCGAGCTGGCCCGGGGCGTGCGCGTCGGTGTCGATCGAGAACAGCACCCCGGCCGCCACGGCCGCCCGCAGCAGCCGCCGCGGCGGGTCGAGCCGCTCGGGACGGCTGTTGATCTCCACGGCCGTGCCCGACTCGGCGCAGGCGGCGAACACCTCGTCCGCGTCGAACTCCGACTCGGGCCGCCCCCGGCCGGTGACCAGGCGACCGGTGCAGTGGCCGAGGACGTCCGCGTGCGGGTCGCGGACGGCGGCCACCATCCGGCGGGTCATCGAGGGGGCGTCCATCCGCAGCTTGGAGTGCACGGACACGACCACGACGTCCAGCCGCTCCAGCAGTTCGGGTTCCTGGTCGAGCGAGCCGTCGTCGAGGATGTCGCACTCGATGCCGGTGAGCAGCCGGAACGGCGCCCAGGTCGCGTTCAGCGCGGCCACCACGTCCAGTTGCTCGCGCAGCCGTTCGGGGGACAGGCCCCGGGCGACGGTGAGCCGGGGCGAGTGGTCGGTCAGGACCGTCCACTCATGGCCGAGCCCGATCGCCGCACGCCCCATCTCCTCGATCGGGCTGCCGCCGTCCGACCAGTCCGAGTGCGTGTGGCAGTCCCCGCGCAGCAGGGCCCGCAGCTCCGCGCCGGGGCCGGTGCTCTCGCGCGCCCCGGCCTCCTCCTCCAGCTTGCGCAGGTACCCGGGCACCTCCCCGGCCAGGGCCTCCCGCACCACCTGCGCGGTCTTCGGGCCGACCCCCTTCAGCGACTCCAGCGTCCCGGCCGACACCCGTTCGCCCACCTCGCCCTCCGGCAGGGCGGCCAGCGTCCGGGAGGCGGTGCGAAAGGCCCTCACCCGGTACGTGGGCGCCAGCGACCGCTCCAGCAGGAAGGCGATCCGGTCCAGGGCGGCGACGGGATCCATGCCCCCCAGCGTGACACCCACGACCACGAGCGGCGCGCGGAACCCGTCGGCCGAGCCCTGCCCGTCCGGCGTCCCCGGGGCGGCGCTCACGGGGGCCGGGGCTCGGCTCCACCACGTTCGGGGGCAGGAGCGCGGGCGTTTGCCGGCGATGCCCACGGGTACTGCGGACACCCGACCGAGCGACCATCCGAGGAGCCGGGTCATGCCCGAACCGGACACGCAGCGAACGGCCGTGATCACCGGTGGCGACAGCGGCATCGGCCGTGCGACCGCGGTGCGGCTGGCCGAGCAGGGGCTGGACGTCGGCATCACCTGGCACACCGACGAGAAGGGCGCCCGGGAGACCGCCGAGGAGGTCCGCGCTGCGGGCCGCCGCGCCGCCGTCGCCCACCTGGACCTCACCCGGCTGCCCGGCGCCGCCGACACCGTGGACGAGCTGTGTGCCGAGCTGGGCCGGCTGGACGTCCTGGTCAACAACGCGGGGACGGGCACCATGACGCCGTACCTCGACCTCACCCTCGACGACGTGCGGCGGGTGCTCGACGTGGACCTCGTCGGCCCCTTCCTGTGCGGGCAGAAGGCGGCCCGGCAGATGATCCGGCAGGGCGGCGGCGGCCGCATCGTCAACGTGACGTCCGTGCACGAGCACCAGCCCCGGGTGGGCGCCGCGCCGTACTGCGCGGCCAAGGGCGGACTCGGCCTGCTCACCCAGGTGATGGCCCTGGAACTGGCCGAGCACGGCATCACCGTGAACGCGGTGGCCCCCGGCGAGATCGCCACCCCGATGACCGGTCAGGAGGACGTCGACCCGCACACCGAGCGGCGCCCGGGCATCCCCCTCGGACGGCCCGGCGACGCCCGTGAGGTCGCCGCCGTCATCGCCTTCCTCGCGAGCCCCGACGCCTCCTACGTCACCGGCGCCTCCTGGAGCGTGGACGGCGGCATGCTCCGCATGGGGCCGCAGGCCGGATCGCACCTGACCGGCGACGACTGGCGCCGTCCCTGAGCCGGCCATGAGACTGCGCACCAGCTCCTGCGAGCAGCCGGGCTTCACCCGGGTCCGCTGCGGCCGCGGCTTCCGCTACCGGGACACCGACGGCGAGCCGCTCACCGACACCGGCCAACTGGCCCGTGTCCGCGCCCTGACCATTCCGCCCGCCTGGCGCGACGTGTGGATCTGCCCGTGGCCCAACGGCCACCTCCAGGCCGTCGGCACCGACGCGGCCGGACGCCGCCAGTACCTGTACCACGAGCGGTTCCGGGCCGAGCAGGACAAGGCCAAACACGTGCACGTGCGCGAGGTCGCCCGCGCCCTGCCCGAACTGCGCGACCGGGTCACGACCGACCTCAAGGGCCGCGGACTGAGCCACAACCGGGTCACGGCCTGCGCGGTCCGCCTGCTCGACCTGGGTTTCTTCCGCATCGGCAGCGACCGGCACACCAGGAACAGCGAGACCTACGGCCTGACCACGATGCTCCGCGAGCACGTGAGCTGCGGCCGGGGCGAGATCGCGTTCGAGTTCCCCGCCAAGGGCGGCACCCGGATGGTCCGGGCCCTCGTCGACGACCAGGCGTACGCGGTCGCCCGGGCCCTGCTGCGCCGTCCGCGCGGCGGCGACCGGTTCCTCGCCTTCCGGGACCGCGGCGGCTGGCACGACCTGCACGGCGACGACCTGAACGAGGCGCTGCGGCGGCTCTCCGGCACCGACGTCACCGCGAAGGACTTCCGCACCTGGCACGCCACGGTGCTGGCGGCGGTGGCGGTCGCCGTGGCCGCCCGGGGCGCCCGCGCCACCGCCGCCGCCCGGCGCCGGCAGACCGCACGCGCGGTCCGCGAGGTCAGCCACTACCTGGGCAACACCCCGGCGGTGTGCCGGGCCTCCTACATCGATCCGCGGGTGTTCGAGCTGTTCGAGCAGGACGTGACCATCGCCCCCGCGCTCGCCCGGCTGGGGGAGCACGGGGACTTCGGGCGGCCGGCCACCCAGGGCGCGGTGGAGGCGGCGGTGCTCGGTCTCCTGGACGGCTGACGCGGACGAGTCGTACGCCCGCGCGGCGTTCTAGGCTCTATTGCATGACTGAACAAGGAGTTCCTCACATCGCCCATCCGCGGGTCCAGGTCCTCGGGGTGTGTCCGGGCCGGCACGGCGAGCCGCCGTTCAGGATCATGGAGATCGACGGCGAGGTGATCGGCGAGGCCAGGACCGTCACCGACGTCCTGGAGGCCGCCGCCTCCCACGGCATCCCCATCCACGACCTGGACGACCCGGACGCGGTCCGCTGGGTGGGAGGCGGCAAGTACACCTGGACACTGCACTGAGCCGCCGGCTCAGCCGACCGTCCACTTCTGGTTGGCGCCGCCGGAGCAGCTCCAGATCTGCAGCCGGGTGCCGTTGGCCGGGTTGTTGCCGGTCACGTCGAGGCACTTGTTCGCCTGCGGGTTGACGATGTCGTGCGCCGCCGAGACGGCCCACTTCTGGTTGGGGCCGCCCGTGCAGTCCCAGAGCTGCACGGTCGAGCCGTCCGCCGTGCCGTTGCCGGTGACGTCCAGGCACTTGCCCAGCGCGCGCACGGTGCCGTCCGCGCCGACGGTCCACGACTGGGCGGCGGTGCCGTTGCAGTCGTAGAGCTGGACCGGGGTGCCGTTGGCGGGGTCGGCGCCGGCGACGTCCACGCACTTGCCCGCCAGCCCCCGGATCGGCACGCCGGTCGCGCTGGCGCTCGTCGTCACCGACACCGAGTCGACCACGAGCTGGGCGGGCAGCGGGGTGGAGCCGTCGGGGTCGCCCGGCCAGTAGCCGCCGACCGCCAGGTTGAGGATCAGGAAGAACGGCTTGTTGAAGACCCACGTCCGGCCGCCCAGGTCGGCGGGGGTGCGCCGCTGGTAGACGGTGCCGTCCACCGACCAGGTGAGGGAGTCGGGCGCCCAGTCCACGGCGAAGGTGTGGAAGGCGTCCGCGAAGGCCTGGCCGCCCGGCAGCGAGTAGCCGGCGCCGATGCCGCCCGAGCCGGAGTAGCCGGGACCGTGGATCGTGCCGTGCACCGTGGAGGGTTCGAAGCCGACGTTCTCCATCACGTCGATCTCCCCGGAGTCCGGCCAGTTGACCGGCGTGCCGAGCATCCAGAACGCGGGCCACATGCCCTGCCCGCGCGGGATCTTCATGCGGGCCTCGACATGGCCGTACTGCGCGTCGAACCTGCCGGCCGTGTTCAGCCGGGCCGAGGTGTACTGGCAGCTTCCGTACCAGCACTGGTACCCGGCCGGGTTCTCCTTGCGGGCCGTGATCACCAGGTGGCCCTGCCCGTCGAGAGCCGCGTTCTTCGTTCCCGAGGTGTAGTACTGCCGCTCGTGGTTGTTGACGTTGTCGCCGGTCTCCAGCGTCCACTTCGAGGAGTCGACGGCGGAGCCGGCCGGTCCGTCGAAGGAGTCGGAGAAGGTGCTGACGGCGGCGGCCGCGGGCGCGGTGGTCTGGGCCCGGGCCGGACCGGTGGCGACGGAGCCGACCAGCGCGGCGGACAGGGCGGCGAAGAGGCAGCTGCGCAGCAGGCGTGGGGAGGCCATGGCTCTCCGTTCGGCGTGGGGGGAGTGACGCCTCTTGATTTAAGGAGTGAGATAAGCGAGGCGTCAATACCTTGGTACGGACCGCTCCCTGACGATCGCTCAGTCCGCGGGCTGCGGCTCGCGCGCGTGCACCGCCCGCCCGAGCCGCCGCCCGAGGAACAGCCAACCGAGCAGCGCGCCGGTCGTGTTCAGGATGACGTCGTCGATGTCGAAGGCCCGCCCGGTGATCAGCGCCCCCTGCACCAGCTCCACCATCAGCATCACCAGGGCCGTGAGCGCCACCACGTGCAGGACGCCGCGGGCACGCGGCGCCAGGACCGGGACCAGCACCCCGAACGGCACGCCGAGCAGCACGTTGCCGCCGATCTGCTTGACCGTGTCCCGGAACTGGCCGTGGTCGACGTAGGCCCGAAGCGAGCTTCCCGGGTGCAGGTTGCTGTGGGTCAGGGCCACCGACGCCGGTGACGGCTGCAGCGTGAGCCGGGCCAGGACGACCGCGAACGCCACCATGAACGCGAAGGCGACCAGCATGGCCAGCAGCCGCAGAGGAAGGGGCAGCACGTGCCGTCCGGGCCCCGGTCGGGCCTCCCCTGCCCGCTTCCGGCCCACGCGGGCCCGCGCCAGCACGCCGCGCCCGCCCCGGCGGTCCTCTCCGGGCCGGACGCGCTCGGGGCGGGCTTCCCCGTCCCGGCCCCGCTTGGTCGGGCGGCGCAGGGCCGCGGGCAGGTTCAGGGCGGTGCGGGCCATTCGGTCCTCCAGTCGTCAACTTCCCCGTTCCGAAGGGCGGTTACCCGCCGAACGGCCTGGAATGCCGCCGCCGGCGGGGCTCTGGGCGCACACCGCCGGTTTCCGTTCACGCTCCCGGGGCACTCCGGCCCCGGGGTCCGCGTGCCGCCGCACCTCGCGGGCCGGGCGGTGCTTGGATGCCCCAAGCGGCACGACGGACGAAGCCCGCGGTGGCGGGCGGCCGGAACCGACCGAGGAGGTGGCGGATGACCCGGCGCACGGACCCGCGCACCCTCCTCCTGGCAGCGGCCGAACTCCTCGCCTGGTGGGCCGGACTTGCCCTGCTGTGGCTGGTGTTCATCACCTCCGTCGACACCCTCGAACGCGTCGTCGGCGCGAGCGCGGCCGCCGCGGCGGCCGTGCTGGCCCGGGCCGGGCGACGGGCGGTGACCTGGCGGTGAACGGATGGATCCTCGCCGCCACCGTCGAACTGGCCGTGGCCGGGGCGGCCTCCCTGTGGGGCGTCTGCACCGGCCCGCTGCCCCGCCGGGCCATGGCCCAGAACCTGATCACCTCCGCCCTCTGCCCGGCCCTGCTCCTGCTCTCCCAAGGCTACGCCCGTCCCGCCTACGTGGATCTCGCGCTGCTGATGGCCCTGCTGGCCCCGATCGGCACCCTCGTCTTCGCCCGCCTGCTCGCCGACGAGCTGGCGGACCACCCACCGCGGGCCTGGGGCCTGACCTGGACCGCCGCCGCGCTGAGCGCGGTGGCGGTCGTCGCCGTGTGCGTGGCCACCGGACCCGGCCGGGCGATGGTGAAGGTGCTGGTGATCGGTGTCCTGCTGATCGGCGGGAACCTGGTCGCCTCCTCCGCCCTGGCGGGCGGGTTCAGGGGGGTGCGCGGTGGCTGACGGACCGCGTCGCGCTCACGAGGGAGGTGCCGTATGGCCGATGCCGTGATCGTCGTCGCCCTGCTCCTGGTGGCCGGGGCCGCCACCGCCGCCGTGGCGGTGCGCGACCCGGCCCGGCAGGCCCTGGTGCTCTCCGTGCTCGGCACCGTCCTGGCGGTCCTGTTCACCGTGCTCCAGGCCCCGGACGTCGGGCTGTCCCAGCTCGCGGTGGGCTCCGCGCTCACCCCGCTGCTGATCATGCTGTCGGTGCGCAAGGTCAGACGGCGCGGCCGGTCCGAGGACGGCGCGCGATGAGCCGCCGGCTGCGGCTGTGGGTGCTCGCCGTCGGCGGCGCGGGCGTCGCCGCCCTGCTGGTCGCCGCCTGCCTCGACCTGCCCGCCTTCGGCGGCCGGCGGCACCCGTACGGCGACCGCGCCGTGCGCGCCTCCCTGAGCCGGCACATCGCCAACACCATCGCCGCCGTCAACTTCGACCAGCGCGCCTACGACACCCTCGGCGAGACCGGCATCCTGTTCGCCGCCGTCCTCGGCTGCGTGGTGCTCCTGCGGCAGACCCGCGACGAGCACCGCGACCGGCCCGAACCCGCCGAGGTGGCCCGGCCCGTCCGCCGCTACGCGCTGCTCGTACTGCCCGTCGCCCTGGTCACCGGCGTCTACGTCATCGCCCACGGCCAGCTCAGCCCCGGCGGCGGCTTCCAGGGCGGCGTCGTCGCCGCGACCGCGCTGCACCTGCTGTACCTGGGCGCCGACTACGGCGCCCTGGAACGCGTCCGTCCCCTCGGCGCGTACACCGCCGTCGACGCGCTCGGCGTCAGCGGCTACCTCGTCACCGGGCTCGCCGGCGTGCTGGCCGGCACCGCCTTCCTGGCCAACACGCTGCTGCCGTACGGCACCTTCAACACGCTGTCCTCCGGTGGCACCGTCCCGGTGCTGAACGCGGCCGTCGGCATGGAGGTGGCGAGCGCGGTCGTCGTGCTCCTCGCCGGCTTCCTCGACCAGGCCGTCGAGATCGAAGAGGACAAGGGGAGCTGAGATGGCCGTGATGCACGTCCTGCCCTACCTGGTCGCCGCCTACGTCTTCCTGACGGGCTGCTACGGCCTCGCCACCAGCCGGAACCTGATCCACGCCGTCGGCTGCCTGGCCGTGTGCCAGTGCGCCACGTACATCCTGCTGCTGGCGGTCGGCTACCGCGACGGCGGCACCGCACCGGTCTTCTCCGACATCAAGCCCGGCTCCCGGCCGGTCGTGGACCCGGTCGTGCAGGCCCTCACCCTCACCGACATCGTCGTCGGCGCCACCGTCACCGCGCTGCTGCTCGCCCTCGTCCTGCAGATCGCCAGACTGCACGGCACGATCGACCCCGACGAACTGAAAGAGCTGCGCGGCTGATGCACCACCTGCTCCCGCTGCTGGTCGCCGTCCCGCTGCTCGGCGCCACCCTGCTGGTGGCCACGGGCCGGCTGCTGCCCCGGCCCGCCGCCGAGATCACCGGCCTGGTGGTCTCGGGCGGCACCGCCGCCCTCGCCGTGCTGCTGCTCCTGCACTCCTCCCCGCCGCTGGTGGAATGGGTCGGCGGCTGGTGGCCGGTCGACGGCGAGAGCGTCGGCATCGTGGTGGTCGGGGACGGCCCGGCGCTGGGCATGGCCACGCTCGCCTCGCTGCTCACCCTGGCGGCGCTCGCCTACTCCTGGCGCTACTTCGACGAGCCGCCGCGCGGCCACGCCGGCGCCTTCCCCGCCCTCATGCTGGTCTTCCAGGCCGCCATGTGCGGGTTCGCGATCGCGGGCGACCTGTTCAACGCGTTCGTGTTCTTCGAGCTGATGAGCGTTGTCGCCTACGCCCTGACCGGCTCCCGCATCGACGAACCCAAGGCCGTGCAGGGCGCCATGAGCTTCGGGGTGGTCAACTCCCTGGGCGCCTACGCGCTGCTGATGGGCCTCGGCCTGCTGTACGCCCGCACCGGCGAGCTGGCGCTGGCGAAGATCGGGCGGGGACTGGACGCCACGGCCGGCCCGGGCGGACCCGACGCCCTCGTCCTCGCGGCCTTCGTCCTGGTCCTGACGGGACTGCTGGTCAAGGCGGCCGCCGTGCCGTTCCACTTCTGGCTCCCCGACGCGCACGCCGTCGCGCCCACCCCGGTGTGCATGCTGCTGTCCGGCGTCATGGTCGAACTCGGCTCCTACGGCGTCTGGCGCGTGTACACCACCGTCTTCGCCGGACCCGGCGGCATCCCCGCCGCCGACCTGACCCGGGCCCTGGTGACGCTCGGCGTCCTCACCGCCGTGGTCGGCGCGCTCATGTGCTGGTACCAGCGGCACATCAAACGGCTGCTCGCCTACTCCACGATCGCCCACACCGGACTGTTCCTCATCGGCCTCGGGGTGCTGACCCCCGAGGGCGACGACGGGATCGCGCTGTACATCGTCGGGCACGCCTGCGTGAAGGCCGCCCTGTTCGCCTGCACCGGCGCCCTGCTGGACCGCTTCGGCAGCGTGGACGAGCACACCCTGCACGGCCGGGCCCGCGCGATGCGCGCGTTCGGGGTGATGTTCGCCATCGGCGGGCTGGCCCTCGCCGGACTGCCGCCCTTCGCCACGGCGCTCGGCAAGGGGATCGCCGAGGAGGCGGTCGGCGGCCCGCTCACCGTGGTCTTCGTCGTCGTGTCCGCCGTCACCGGGGGCGCCGTGCTGCGGGTCACCGCCCGGGTCTTCCTCGGCCTCGGACCGCGCCCGCAGGACGCCGCGTACGAGACCAGCGGCTCCGACGAGGAGCCGGAGACCGGCGGCCTGCTGAGCCGCATCCCCGACTCCATGACGGCCGTGCCCGCCGTGCTGCTCGGCGCCGCCTTCGCGGCCGGAGTCGCCCCCGGCTTCGGCGGGACGGTGGCCCGCTCGGTCAACGAGGCCGGCTCGGGCGGCGCCCACGCCGCCGCCGCGTGGACGGCGGCGGGCATCCTGCTGGGCCTGCTCTCCGCCCTGATCGCCCTGGGCCTGGCCGGGCTCGCCGTGACCCGCCCGAACTGGGTGAACAGGGTCCCCGGCTGGGCGGTGCCGCTGCGCCGCCTGCAGTCGGGCCACGTCGGCGACTACGTGGCCTGGGTGCTGTTCGGCGCCACCGCGCTGGGCGCGCTGGCCCTGCCGGGGGTGCTGGGCGGCTGACCGGCGGGCGCGGGTCAGGACCCGTAGGAGACGTGCACCTCCTGGAAACCGAGGGAGTGCAGCAGCCCCTGGAGCATCTCCGTGGTGTTGGTCTCGGCCCGGGTGGTCAGGCCGCTGTCCTTCGCGGCCCGGCCGATGTGCCGCACGGCGAGCTTCTGCACCGCCTGCTCGCTGTTGGGGTTGTCCGAGAACAGGTCGCCGAGCCGGTCGAGCAGCCCGCGCTGCTTGGACACGGCGTACGAGTGGTCGGGGTCGAGGGCCGGCCGCCCGAGCTGCGCGTGCGGCAGCCGGAGGGTGGCCGACGTGCGGTCGCCGTTGACCTTCACGTCCTTCTCGCCGATCCGGCCGAGATCGACGTAGGCGTCCACGGTGCCCGCCCCGACGTACAGGGTGCGGCTGCCGCGGATCGCGTCGGGCAGGAACTTGGCGTCCTTCTCCAGGTCCACGACGACCTGGAAGTTGCCGGACGCGGCGTCGTAACGGCTCATGTCCTGGATGGACTTGAGCAGCGTGGGGCCGGAACGGTCGTGCGACTCGGTGCCGAACAGCTCCTTCACGCTCGGTACCACGGCCAGGGCGAAGCCCGCGAACAGCACCACGAGCACCAACACGACCGCGGTCACCACCTTGGCCCAGGCGGGCATGCGCCGGGATGGGCTCCTGACGGGAGTCGTCATGGGGACGGCCCTCCTTCCTGCACAAGCGGATGCCCGCCGAATGCCCTGCCAGACCGGGAAGTTGGCCGAGTGGCACCGATGACGCGGGCGCACGGCCGAACGGCACCGGTGCCGCGGGCGCACGGGCGGGCCCCCGGCGCCTTCGGCGCGATGCGGCCCGACCCGGCGCGCGGCGTCAGCCCACCGGGCCGACCGGTCCGGTCAGGGGCAGGAGCGCCCGGCAGCGCACCGGACGCAGGTGCGCCGGGTCCAGTGCGTTGACGAGTCGGTCGCCCTGCTCGCGGAGGCCGTCTTCACGCACATCGACGAGATCGCGGCGGCCTCCGCGCAGGCCTGCGCGGGCGCCCAGGCCGACGCCGCGGGCACCGCGGACCGCCGCAGGCACCGCCTGCTGATCATCCTGGTCACCGGCGGCCTCGACGCCGACACCCTGCGCCGCACCGCCGCGGAGGCCGACTGGCTGGGTATCCACCCGCAGACCGCGCGCCGGCGCCTGCACCAGGTCCACCGCCTGTTCGGCGCTCTGCCGGCCGATCCCGACGCCCGGTTCGAGGCCGAGGCAGCCCTGCGAGCCGCCGCCGGCCGCGAGGTGGACCGGCCCCCCGGCTGACCGCGGCCGGGCGCGGACGAACGCGGCGCGATCAGGCCAGTCCCGGCCCGGCTCGCGCCGCACAACTGCTGGTGGGAGCGGTGCCACCACTAACATGACCGGCGCCGGCCCGGACTGATCATGCGAGGAGCGGATCGTGCGAGACATCGCCGTCTTCAGTGGCAGTGCTCATCCCGACCTGGCCCACGAGGTGTGCGCACACCTCGGCGTGCCGCTCAGCCCGACCCGGGTCAGCCGGTTCGCCAACGACTGCCTGGAGGTCCAGCTCCAGGACAACTGCCGGGAACGGGACGTCTTCCTGATCCAGCCGCTGGTCAGACCGGTGCAGGAGCACCTGGTCGAGCTGCTGCTGATGTGCGACGCGGCCCGCGGCGCCTCCGCCGGCCGGATCACCGTCGTGATGCCGCACTACTCCTACGCCCGGTCCGACAAGAAGGACGCGCCGCGCATCTCGCTCGGCGGACGGCTGGTCGCCGACCTGATGGTGGCGGCGGGCGCGAGCCGGGTCCTCGCCATGACCCTGCACGCGCCGCAGGTGCACGGCTTCTTCTCGGTGCCGGTCGACCATCTGCACGCCCTGCACGAACTGGCCGCGCACTTCCGGCAGTACGACCTGACGCGCACCACGGTCGTCTCCCCGGACCTCGGCAACGCCAAGGAGGCGGCCGCCTTCGCCCGGCTGATCGGCGCGCAGGTCGCGGCCGGCGCCAAACAGCGGTTCGCGGACGACCGGGTGAGCATCAGCGCGGTCATCGGCGACGTCGCAGGCCGGGACGTGATCGTGCTGGACGACGAGATCGCCAAGGGCAGCACCGTGCTCGAACTCCTGGAGCGGCTGCGGGAGTCGGGACCGCGCTCGATCCGGGTGGCGTGCACGCACGGGCTGTTCGCGGGCGGAGCCCTCAAACGGCTGGGCGAGCAGCCCGACGTGCTGGAGATCGTGTGCACCAACACGGTGCCGGTGCCGGAGGACGAGCACACCGACAAGCTGCGTGTGCTGTCCATCGCCCCGGCGCTGGCCGAGGCGGTGCGGCGGATCCACAACGGCGAGTCCGTCAGCGCCCTGTTCGAGGAACCGCGCGGCGCCTGACGCCGGCATCCGCCCGCAACGGCGGACGGCGAGTCCTCACGCCGAGCCGGACGCGGCCTCCGACCGGGCGAGCGCCGCCTCCACGGTCGGCTGCGGCGGCAGCAGCCGGGACAGACCGGTGACCCGGAAGACGCGCAGGGTCAGCGGGTGGGTGCACACCAGGTGCAGCCGCCCGCCCCGCTCCAGCACCCGGCCGCGGGCCCGGTACAGCAGGCGCAGCCCCGAGCAGTCGAAGAACTCGACGGACCGCAGGTCGATCACGACGCGTGCGCCGGGTTGCCCGGTGGCCCGGTCGAGCGCGGGCACGATCTCCGTCGCCGCGGCGATGTCGATCTCACCGCGCAGCTCCAGCACCGTGTGCCCGCGGTCCTCGCGGACGCGCAGGTGCCGGGTGGGCGGCGGGGGCTCCTGCTGCACGACGGCACCACCTCCCACGCCCGCCCGGAAACCGTTCTCGACCGTCAAGTTACCCTCGACAGAAGGAATTTGAGCATGTTCGATTGACATATGTCTTCGAGTTTCGTGCCGCGTGTCGCTCTGTGACACGGAAGACAGCAGCCGGAAGCCGGGCGAACACCTGAACGTTCCGGACCCCTCCCGCGTCGCAGGAGCGCAACCGCAGTCGGGGAACAGGGGTGGGACATGCGCAGAGGACTCGTGGCCGTGGCCATGGCGGTGCCGGTGGCTCTGGCCGCGGTGGGGTGCGACGGCGGCGGAGCCTCTCCGGTGGTCGAGGGCACGCCGCCCGCGATCCCCTACCGCGGCCCCCTGCACGTCGCCACCCGCCCCGAGGACGACAGCGGCCCGCGTGCGCTGCGGCCGGCTTCCGGTGCCGCCGGGCGGGCGCTGGAGTGCGACGGGCAGATCTTCGAGGGCGGCGGTCCCGACGGCTGGAGCCGGTCGGACGGCGGTGACACACCGGAGGACGGACTGCGCCTCTACTTCGACATGGTCGAGCCCGGCCAGCCCGACCACGGCTACCGGGCCGAGCGCGAGGAGAGCGACCGGGTGCTGTACTCCTTCGACGTCGGGGGCCGCACCAAGGTGGCCGTCGTGGTGGCCAAGGACCAGAAGGGCCGGCCGGGCTGGGGCCCCGAGACGAACGCGGCCTGCGATCCCGCCGAGCTGCCCGCCCGGTGGGCGGACGCCCTGGGCTACGAGGTCTGGACGGACCGCGCGGGGGAGCGGGTGCCGGTGCGGCGGCTCAGCGGTTCCCCCGGCTCCGGGCACTGCGACTGGCAGTCGGCCCACTTCCTCACCCTCGGCGACCGCACGTACGTCCGCGACCCGGAGGGCGTCCTCGGCCGGGACGGCCTGCTCGACGCGCCCTACCGGCGGCGCGTGCGCATGCCCGCGGACGCCCGGGACACCGGCTACCATCGCGGCGGCCGGCACCTGTGGCTGACCGCCGACCGGGACACCGCCTACGTCCGCACCCCCGCCGGTGTGGAGGCGTGGCCGCGGGCCGACCGGGCGATCGCCTGCAAGTGACCGGTCACCGGCTGCGGTGCAGCGCGACCAGCAACTGCCAGACCTGGTCCGCCACTTCCTCCGGACCGGCCCGCAACAGGCCGTGCAGCCAGTCCGCGAGCACCCCCGCGAAGGTCGCCGCCACCGCCGAGGCGACCAGCGGGGCGTCCGCCGCGCCGGCCAGTTCGCGCTCGGCGAGGCTGCGGGCCCGCAGGTCCCGGTGCAGCACCCGGCCGAGCGGCCCGCCGCCGCCCGGCGCGAGCAGCGACCGGTACAGGGCCGCGTGCGGCGCGAGGCCGGTGAAGAACTCCCGCAGCGCGGGCGGAGCCACGACCGGGTCGGGCCGCCCGCGCCAGGCGTGCAGCGCGTCCACCGCCTGCCGCACGACGTCCGCGCAGGCGTCGACCGCCAGCGCCTCCAGGCCGTCGTAGTGCACGTAGAAGGTGGCCCGGCCGACCCCGGCCCGGCGCACCAGCGCGGCCACCCCGACCTCCGCCAGCGGGCGCAGCGCGCACTCGTCGAGCAGGGCGGCCCGCAGCCGGGCGCGGGTCCGCGCGGCACGCGGGTCCGCCGGCTCGGTCCTGCTCATCGTGCCGCGAGGACGGCGGCCAGGGCGAGCGCGCCGGGCAGCGCCTGGGCGAACAGGATGCGGCGGTTGGCGGTGGCGGCACCGAACACGCCCGCCACCACGACGCACGCCAGGAAGAACACCCGGACCCGGAACCCGGTCGGATCGGCCGCGACCAGCCCCCACACCAGACCGGCGGCCAGAAAGCCGTTGTAGAGGCCCTGGTTGGCGGCCAGCGGCGCGGTCAGCCGGGCCGTCTCCCGGTCGAACCCGTGCAGCCCGCGCCCCGGCGCCTTCTGCCAGAGGAACATCTCCAGCACCAGGATGTACGCGTGCAGCGCGGCCACCAGACCCACCAGCACGCTCGCCACGGTCCCCGTCACAGTACCCTCCCCGTTCTCCCGCTTCCTGCCCTTCCTGGACAGGTGTCCATCATAGCTGGACACCTGTCCAGGAAGTCGTCCAGGGGTGGGGAGGTCGGTGGGAAGGTCAGGCGTCGGCCGCCGCGTGCACCCGCTCGCCCCCCACGTAGGTGAGCGCCACCCGCGTCCCGGCGATCTCCTCCGGGGGCCCGGCGAACGGGTCGCGGTCCAGCACCACCAGGTCGGCGAGCGCCCCGACGGCCACCCGGCCGCCGTCGTCCAGGTGGTTCACGTACGCCGACCCGGCCGTGTACGCCGTCAGCGCGTCCGCCAGGGACAGCCGCTCGTCCGGCAGGAACACCGGCGCGCCGCCGCCCGGTTCCACCCGGTTGACCGCCACATGGACGCCGTGCAGCGGGTCCGGGCTGCTCACCGGCCAGTCGCTGCCCGCCGCGAGCCGCGCCCCGGAGCGCAGCAGGGCCCCGAACGGGTACTGCCACGCGGCCCGTTCGGCACCGAGGAACGGGATCGTCAGCTCGTCCATCTGCGGCTCGTGCGCGGCCCACAGCGGCTGGATGTTGGCGGTGGCGCCGAGCCGGGCGAAGCGCGGCACGTCGTCCGGGTGCACCACCTGCAGATGCGCCAGGTGCGGGCGGGTGTCGCTCGGACCGTTGGCGGTCCGGGCCGCCTCGACGGCGTCCAGCGCGTCCCGCACCGCCCGGTCGCCCAGGGCGTGGAAGTGGCACTGGAAGCCGAGCGCGTCCAGTTCCGTCACGTACGTCGGCAGCCGCTCCGGGTGGATGAAGCTCTTGCCGCGGTTGGCGGTGGCGCAGCCGCAGCGGTCCAGATAGGGGTCGAGCAGCGCGGCGGTGTGGTTCTCGGCGACCCCGTCCAGCATCAGTTTGACCGTGCCCGCGCGGAACCGGCCGTGACTGAACTCGGCCCGCTTCGCGACCAGTTCGGGAATCTGCTCGGCCCCGCGGTCCCGGTCCCACCACAGGGCGCCGGTCACCCGCGCGGTGAGCGAACCGTCCCGGGCCGCCGTCAGGTACGCGCCGGCCGGGTCGTCCATGCCGAGGAAGTCGCCGACCAGCGCGTCCTGCCAGGCGGTGATGCCGAGCGCGTGCAGGTGCCGCTGGGCGTGCAGCAGCGCGGCCAGCCGGTCCGCCGCCGTGGCCGCCGGGGCCAGCTCGCCGACCAGCCGCATCGCGCCCTCCTGGAGGGTGCCGCTCGGCGCGCCCGAGGCGTCCCGCTCGATCCGCCCGTCGGCCGGGTCGGGCGTATTCCGGTCGATGCCGGCCAGTTCCAGCGCCCGGCTGTTGACCCAGGCGCCGTGGTGGTCCCGGTTGGGCAGGTACACGGGGCGGTCGGGGACCACGGCGTCCAGCAGCGCCCGCGTCGGCACACCGCCCTCGAACGCCTCCATCGACCAGCCGCCGCCGAGGATCCACGCCCGGTCGGGGTGGGCCTCGGCGTAGGCGCGCACCGCGGCCACGGTCTCCTCGGCCGTGGTGAGCCCGGACAGGTCGCACTGGGTCAGTTCGAGCCCGGCCGGCACGGGGTGGACGTGCGCGTCCTGGAAGCCCGGCAGCAGCAGCCGTCCGGCCAGGTCGACCACCTCGGTGCGCGGTCCGGCGAGCTCCCGCAGTTCGTCGTGCCCGACGGCGGTGACGCGGTCCCCGGTCACGGCCACCGCGGTCGCCGTGCGGCCCTCGGGCGTGAGGACGGGGCCGCCGGTGAAGAGCAGATCAGCGTGCATGATGCCTTTCCTGAAGGGTCAGTTGGAGGTGGTCAGGAGCTGCCGGGAGTCGGCGTCGGTGCCGGCGCCGGTGCGGAAGTACGGCGATCTGCGCACGTACTTGGCCCACGCGGCGACGGCGAACCCGGACGCGATCATGACCACCGGCATGAGCAGCAGGAACCAGCCGTTGTCCGCGCTCACCTCGAAGTGGTCGGCGGACGAGTAGAAGGACCAGCCGAGGTAGCCGCCGAGGACGAGCAGGGCGACGGCGCTCAGCGTGGGCAGGACCACCGCCCGCACCCCCTGGCGCCAGTCCTCGCGCAGCAGGGAGCGGAACCGCACGGCGGCGGCCAGCGCGGTCAGCGCGTACGACAGCGAGACGACGATGCCCACCGCGTTCACCGTCGCCATGATCATGTCGGCCAGCCGGGGGATCACCAGGGCGAGCACCGCCACCGCCGTCGCCAGCCCCCCGACCAGCAGCGTCCCGGCCGCCGGCGTTCCGTAGCGTGCACTGACCCTCGACCACACCGGCCCGAGCGTACGGTCCCGGCTCATGGCGAACATGCCGCGTGCCGTCGGGATGACCCCGGCCTGCAGCGAGGCCACCGCGGAGAACATCAGCGCCACCAGGGGCAGGGCGGCCAGCGGCTGGGCGGCCAGCCGGTCGCCGAAGTAGGCCAGCCCCTCGGCCCCGTGCCCGGCCAGCTCGCCCTCGGACAGCACCCGCTGGAAGGCGATCGAGCCGAGCAGGAACAGCCCGAGCATGGTGACCAGGGTGATCATCCCGGCGCGGGAGGCGTCCCGCGGCTCGCGCACCTCCTCGTTGACGGTGAACGCGGCCTCGAAGCCCCAGTAGCAGAACACCGACAGCAGCAGCCCCTGCGCCAGCGCGGTCGCCGACGGGAGCGCGAACGGGTCGAACCACGACAGGCGGAACGGGTGCGGGCCGGTGACGATGCCGTATCCGCAGAAGCCGAGCAGCACGGCGTACTCGAAGACCAGCAGCCACGTCTGCAGCCGGGCCGCCGTGCGCACGCCGGTCACGGCGGTGAGGGTGACCAGGACCAGCACGGCGATGCCCACGGCCGTGGTCTGCGCGGTCGAGCCCGGGTCCAGGACGAGCGAGCCGATCCGGTGCAGGCCCGCGTCCCCGGCCAGCTGCAGCATCGCCGATCCGGTGACCGCCGTGGTGTACGCGAGGAAGGCGAGGCTCGCCACGAAGTTGACCCAGCCCACCGTGAAGCCGAGCCAGGGGCTGAGCGAGCGGCCCACCCACACATAGCCGTTGCCCGCGTTCGGCTCCACCCGGTTCAGCCGGGAGTAGGCCCCGGCGATGCCGAGGACCGGCAGGAAGGCCAGCAGCATGATGGCCGGCAGGTGCAGGCCGACCACCCCCGCCGTGACACCGAGACCGATGCCGATGCTGGTGGTCGCGGCCGTGCTGGACGCGGCGACGGCGACGCCGTCCAGCACGCTGAGGGACTTGCGCAGCTCGGGCCGCGCGGATGGATCCGCACCGATGGGGACGTTGCTCATGACCGGCTCTCCGCTCGCACCGGGGGGCCTGGTCGGCCCCGGTGACCGCAGATGAAACCGCCCGGCCGCTTCACAGGTCAACGGTGTTGTCGTAAGGTTCCGGCACACCCGGCGCCGGGAAATGCCCCGCCCCGACGCACTCCGAGGAGGGCCCACCATGACCGAACGCGTCGTGCCGGCCGGTGACCGCAGGCGCCGGCGGCCCACCAAACAGGGCGTGGTGCTCTCCGAGGAGCTGATCGTCGAGACCGCGCTCAGGCTGATCGAGGAGCACGGCGCCGACGCCCTCTCCGTCCGGCGGCTCGGCCGCGCCCTCGGCGCCGACCCCAGCTCCCTTTACCGGTACTTCCGCCACACCGACGACCTGATGCTCGCCATCGCCGACGAGCTGATCGGCCGCACCCTGCGGGAATGGCGGCCCACCGGCGACTGGTGCGCCGACCTGCGCGAACTCGGCCTGCGCATGCACGCGGGCGCCCTCGCCCACCCCCGGGCCGCGGTGCTCAGCGCCCACCGGGTCACCGGCCGGGAGCACGAGATCCAGGCCGTCGAGAACATCATCGGCACGCTGCGCGGAGCCGGGTTTCCGGACGCGGAGGCGGTGCGGATCTACCACGCCTTCGTCGACCAGGCCCTCGCCTTCGGCGCCCTGGACTCCGCCGGCACCGCCCTGCCCCGGTCCGCCCGGGACGCCGAGACCGAGGTGTGGCGGGCCACCTACGCCCACCTGCCCGCCGCCACCCATCCGCACATCGCGGCCACCGCCCGCCACCTCGTGGCCACCATGCGCCACAGCTCCTACCCGGCCGCCCTCGACCTGCTGCTGACCGCCGCCCGGACACGCCTCGACGCCTTCCGTGCGCGGACGGAAGGCTGACGGTCACACTGGACGCCGTCCGCACGTCATACGCGTGGAACCCGTCCCGAGGAGGCCGTACGTCATGACCCCGCCCCCCGCCCGCACCGCGGGTCAGCGCAAGAAGGACACCCTCCACCGGCTGGAGCACGAGGTGGACGCCTGGGTCGCCACCGCGGGCGCGGACGGCGGCGCGCCGCACCTGGTCCCGCTGTCGTTCGTCTGGGACGGCGCCACCCTGCTGATCGCCACCGCCGCCGAGAGCCCCACCGGCCGCAACCTGGTGGCCACCGGCCGGGCCCGGCTGGGCATCGGACCGACCCGCGACGTCGTCCTGATCGAGGGCACCGCACGGGCCGTCACCCCGGAGGACCTGCCCGAGGAGGACGCCGAGGTGTTCGCCGGCAAGACCGGCTTCGACCCGCGCCTGCTCACCACCCGCTACCTGTACTTCTACGTGCTCCCGCGGCGCGTCCAGGCGTGGCGCGAGGCGAACGAGCTGGAGGGAAGGGAGTTGATGCGCGACGGCGCGTGGCTGGTCGCCGACTGAATCCGGCGGACCGGGATATCCGCAGGGGAAAGACGAATCCCCGGGAGGAAGCATGTCCCTCGTGACCGCCGGCGTCGTGGTGCTCGACTGCGCCGAACCAGAGAAACTCGCCGAGTTCTACAAGGAGTTGCTGGACGGCCGGGTGACCGACGTGAGCGCCAACCTGGTGGAGATCAGGGGCGTCGACGGCTTCCGGATCGCCTTCCGGCGGGACGCCAACGCGACCCCGCCGAGCTGGCCCCGTCCGGAGAACTCCCTCCAGGCGCACCTGGATTTCCTGGTGGAGGACCTGGACGAGGCCGAGCGCAGGGTGGTCGGGCTCGGCGGCCGGCCGCTGGAGGCGCGCGACGCGCCGGGCCCGTACGAGGAGCGCGGCTACTCCGATCCGGCCGGCCACTCCTTCACCCTGCGCCTCGTCCGGCCCCTGGCGCCCAAGCAGGGCTGAGCGCCCCCGCTCCGCAGGCTCAGTCCCGGCCGCCCTTGTCGGTGGCCGGCCACACGCCCGTCGACCGCTCGATGGCCTTGGCGCCGGTGCGGTCGACGGCGCTGCGCACCACCGCGAAGATGGCGCCCTGGACCGCCGCCGCCAGCAGGATCTCGCCCCAGCCGCGGTCCGGGTCCAGCGCGTCGGGGGCGTCCTCCTCGTGCCGTATCGCCATCCACGCCTTGCGGAACGCCATCCCGGCCAGCGCACCGCCGGCCCAGCTGAGCACGAAGCCGACCGGCTGGTAGGCCAGCGGCAGTTTCCTCTTCTTGTTCTTGTTCGCCATGCTGAACTCCTTCCTCGTCAGGGGACTCTCATGCGGGGCGGCCGCGCGGTGTCACCTTTTCGCCCTCGGGCACCGGACCGGGCGGCTTCCCGTCCCCGAACGGCCGGCCGCCGAGCTCCTCCCGGTGGTGCGGGGAGGTCCAGCCGGCCAGATCGGGGCCGAGGGGCACGACGCCGGTGGGGTTGATGCCCGAGTGCACCTGGTAGTAGTGCCGCTTGATGTGGTCGAAGTCGACCGTGTCGCCGAAGCCCGGTGTCTGGAACAGATCCCTGGCGTACGCCCACAGCACCGGGTTCTCGGCCAGCTTCCAGCGGTTGCACTTGAAGTGGCCGTGGTAGACGGGGTCGAACCTGACCAGCGTGGTGAACAGCCGGATGTCCGCCTCCGTGATCGTGTCGCCGACCAGGTAGCGCTGCCCGGCCAGCCGTTCGGCGAGCGCGTCCAGCCGCCGGAAGACGGCCGTGCACGCCCGCTCGTACTCCGCCTGGTGGGTGGCGAACCCGGCCCGGTACACCCCGTTGTTCAGGTCCTCGTAGACCTCCGCCATCACCGCGTCGATCTCGTCGCGCCGGTCCCGCGGGTAGAGGTCGGGCGCGCCCTCGCGGTGCAGCGCCGTCCACTCGGTGGCGAGGTCGAGGGTGAGCTGCTGGTAGTCGTTGGTGACCAGCCGCCCGGTGGGCACGTCCACGACGGCGGGCACGCTCACCCCGCCCGGGTAGTCCGTCTCCCGCTTGTCGTAGGCCTCGGCGAGGAACCGGATGCCGAGCACCGGGTCGCGGCCGTCCGGGTCCAGCGTGAAACGCCAACTGCGGTCGTCCTGGATCGGGTCGGCCACCGCCATCGGCAGCGCCTCCTCCAGGCCGAGCAGCCGGCGCGACACCACCGCCCGGCTCGCCCACGGACAGGCACGGGAGACCACCAGACGGTACCGCCCGGCCGCCACGGGCCAGCCGTCCCGGCCGTCGGCGGTGATCCGGTCGGCGAAGTGGCTCCTCGACCGGCTGAACGTCTTGTGGCCGTACGCCCTGTTGCCGTCCTCGCCCATGTCTCCTCCTCACCCGGCGGGGCACTCCCCGGAGACGCGTTCCCCGTTTTCGGCGGTCGGCACGGTGTGATCCGCCGGGGCCGGGGCAGTCGGCCGGGTGTGAGCGGGACACCTTCGGAACGGAACACGGCCGCACGGACGGCCGACGACAGGACCTCCGCGCGGAGCACGGACGAGCGCGCGGCACCAGCGGACCCCAGCACGGGGAAGGACTCCGGTAGGGACGCCTCGTCCCCGCCCCGGGGCGGGGAGGCGAAAGGCGACCGGCACACGAAGATCACCGTGCTGGTGGCCCTGGGCGCCAATCTGGTGATCGCCGTCGCCAAGGCGGTCGGCGGGGTGCTCGCCGGCTCGCCCGCGCTGCTGTCGGAGGCGGCGCACTCGGTCGCCGACAGCCTCAACGAGGTCTTCCTGCTGGCCGCGCTGCACCGCAGCAACCGGCCGGCCGACCGCCGGCACCCCTTCGGCTACGGCAAGGAGCGGTTCTTCTGGTCCCTGCTCGCGGCCGTCGGGATTTTCGTCATGGGCGGCTGCTTCTCCTTCTTCCAGGGCGTCGAGGCGCTGCGCAACGGCGCCGAGGAGAAGTTCAGCGGCTATGTGGCGGGCCTGATCGTGCTGGGGGTGGCGCTGCTGGCCGAGGGACTGTCCCTGGCCCGTGCGCTGCACCAGGTGCACCGGCAGGGCGGCGCCAAGAACGGTCTGCGTGACCCGGCGCTGCGCACGGTGGTCGCCGAGGACGGCACGGCGGTGATCGGCGTGATCCTCGCCATCATCGGCATGGCCCTGCACATGGTGACCGGTCAGGTCGTGTGGGAGGCCTCCGCCTCGCTGGCGATCGGCGTACTGCTGGTGTACGTCGCCTACCGGCTCGGCCGTGACGCCCGCGACCAGCTCATCGGCGAGGCCGCCGAGCCGGAACTGAGCGGGCGGATCCGGTCCCTGCTGGAGGCCCAGCCGGAAATCGACAGCGTGGAGGCGCTGTTCACGATGAAGATGGGCCTCGACTCCATGCTGGTGGCCGCCCGCATCGACCTCGTGCCGGGCCTCGACAGCGAGCGGGTCGAGGAAATCTCGATGCGCATCAAGCGGTCCATCGCCCGTACCGTCCCCGCCGCCGACCAGATCTTCCTCGACGTGACCGACGGGCCGGCGGAGGAGGCACGACAGAGCCCCGCCGCGACGGGGGAGCGCGGCGGGGCCTGACGAGCGGGTGCCCGTACGGAATCGCGTTCATGCCGGGCGGGCACAGATATTTCTGAAAGGAGCCGTCGCCCGGCTCGAATCCGCTCCCGCGCCGGGCTTCGTGTCAGGTCCCGGACCGGGTCCCGTGTCAGTCCTCGTCGACGGGCTCCAGGACGAACAGCGGGATCACCCGGGAGGTCTTCGCCTGGTAGTCGGCGTACGGCGGGAACGCGGCCACGGCACGCTCCCACCACTCCGCCTTCTCCTCGCCGGTGACCTCACGGGCCCTCATGTCCCGCTTCCGGGCGCCGTCCTGGAGCTCCACCCGCGGGTCGGCCTTCACGTTGAAGTACCAGACCGGGTGCTTCGGGGCACCGCCGATCGAGGCGACCGCGGCGTACCTCCCCTCGTGCTCCACCCGCATCAGCGGCGTCTTGCGGATCTTCCCGCTGCGCGCGCCCCGGGTGGTCAGGACGATGACCGGCAGTCCGGTGTCCCGCAGCGTCGTGCCCTTCGTCCCGCCGGAGCTCTCGTACAGCTCCACCTGCTCGCGCACCCACTGCGTCGGGCTCGGCTCGTACTCGCCCTCAAGTGGCATGGATTACGTCTCCTTCGTCGGTCCAGCGACTGACCTGCCGCCCTCTGCAACACCTGTCGCCCGCCGAATCATCCGTACCGCGTGCGGGTTCGCCCGGGCGGGTGATCGCCGCGCGGGTCGGCGTGGAGCGCGGCGGCCCTCGGGCACAGTGGTTCCCGTGGTGATCACCACCCGTCCGACGCATCCGGCCGAGCAAGGGGGCAGGAACGCAGTGTTCCCCAGTCACACCCTCCCGACCCGTTCCGTCGTGGAGGAACTGCTCCGCAGGATCGGCGAGGGCGACCCCGAGCGGATCGGCGAGCTGTACGCCGAGCACGGCGAGTGGCGGCTGAGCTGGCCCGAGGACGAGCACGGCCGCCCCGACACCCCCTGGATCCGGCACCGCAGCACGCGTGCCGACGCCGTCGCCCACTACCGCGAGCTGGCCGCCCACCACGTCCCGGAGAAGGCGGACACCCGGGTCGAGCGCATCCTGGTCGACGGCGACGACGCGGTGGTGGTCGGCGTCATCCACCAGACGGCCGAACCGACCGGCCGCTCCTACACCGCCCGCTTCGCCCTCCACCTCACCGTCCGCGACGGCCAGGTCGTCCGTCACCACGTCTACGAGGACAGCCTCGCGGTCGCCCGCGCCTTCGCCCCGGCGGCGGGGGCACGACGCTCGCCCTGAGCGGGCGGGCCGGCCGGGACACGACGGCGGCCGTGCGCCCCGAGGGCCGCGCCGACGGAGACCGAGGTGCGCGGGGAGTGAGCCGGCGGTGGCCGAGTGCCCCGGGTGACGGGTAGCGGGGCGCCCGCGCGGCCCTACGGCCCGGAGGGCGGTCGGCGTCGCCGGCCATCGGGTGCCCCGAGACCTCGGAGGGCCGGGGCGCGGCGCTCGTCCTGCCCAGGAAGGGGCGGCCGTCCCCTGCCCAACCCCCGGAGGGCTCAGCCCGGGGTCATGGTCATCCGGGCCGCCAGCAGCAGGATCACGCCGCTGGACAGCAGGGTCGTCGTCAGGCGTCCGCGGCGGCCGGTGAGAACGCGGCCGAGGAGGGCGCCGCCGCCCGCCAGGAGGAGCTGCCAGCTCGCCGAGGCGGCGAAGGCCGCGAGGACGAACACGGCGCGCTCCGGTGGCCGTACCGCGTCCGCGGTACTGGTGCCGAGCACCAGCGCGGCGAAGTAGACCACCGTGACCGGGTTGAGCAGGGTGATCCCGAGAAGGCCGAGATAGGCCCGGGCAGCGCCCGGAACCGGCCGTTCGGGGCGGGTGGCGAGCCGGGCGGCCCGGTACTGGCGCAGGGCGGCCGCCGCGCCCCACACCGCGAGCACGCACAGGACCAGGGCGGAAGCCCAGCGCAGCGGACCCAGCACCGGCCGCAGCGCCGCGGCGAGGGCGGAGCCGCCGGCCGCGGCGAGCAGGGCGTAGACGCCGTCGGCCGTCGCGACGCCGAGGGCGGCGCAGGCGCCGGTGCGCAGCGAGGTACGGGCGGTGAGGGAGACCAGATAGGTCCCGACCGCGCCGACCGGCACGGCGATGCCGTAGCCGGCGAGCAGCCCCGCCAGGAGCGCGGCCGTCACCGGCGTGCGGCGTCGGGCCTCCAGGGACGGCCGGGCTGCTGCCGGACCGGCTCCGGAAGGACGGCGGTGGCGGTCGGCGGCAGAATGGAGTGCGTAGGAGACATGGCCAGATCCTGGGGCGGCCGCCACCTCGGCGGCAAGCGAATTTCGGCGCGTTCCCGCCCCCGCCGACCACCCCGTCCGGCCAGATCACGCCGATCACCGATGTGGCCGAACTTGCCGTCGTGCCATAGGTGCCTCGGGCATCTAATGAAGATCGGCACGACGCACCTCTTCGTCTGCGAGGTCTTTCGATGACGGAACTGACGGACATCACCGGCCAGGCGACCCCGGCCGAACCCGTCGCCTTTCCCCAGGACCGCACCTGCCCCTACCACCCGCCCACGGCGTACGACCCGCTGCGCGACGGACGGGCCCTCGCCCGCGCCACCCTCTTCGACGGCCGCCAGGTCTGGATGGTGACCGGCCACGCCACCGCACGCGCGCTGCTCGCCGACCCCCGTCTGTCCACCGACCGCACCCGCCCCGGCTTCCCCGCCCCCACCGAGCGCTTCGCCGCCGTCCGGGACCGCCGGGTCGCCCTGCTCGGCCTCGACGACCCCGAGCACCGCACCCAGCGGCGGATGATGGTGCCGTCGTTCACCCTGAAACGCGCGACCGAACTGCGGCCGGCCATCCAGCGGATCGTCGACGACCTGCTCGACGCGATGATCGAACAGGGCCCGCCGGCCGAACTCGTCTCGGCCTTCGCCCTGCCGGTGCCGTCCACGGTCATCTGCGACCTGCTCGGGGTGCCGTACGCCGACCACGAGTTCTTCGAGGAGCGGTCCCGCAGGCTGCTGCGCGGCCCCACGGCCGACGACATCCAGCGGGCACGCGCAGAGCTCGAGGGCTACCTCGGCGACCTGATCGACCGCAAGGCCCGGCAGCGCGAACCCGGTGACGGCGTGCTGGACGACCTCGTCCACCAGCGGCTGCGCACGGGCGAGCTGGACCGGACGGATCTCGTCTCCCTGGCCGTCATCCTGCTGGTCGCCGGACACGAGACGACCGCCAACATGATCTCCCTGGGCACCTACACGCTGCTGCGCCACCCCGACCGCCTCGCCGAGCTGCGCGCGGACCCGGCGCTGCTGCCCGCCGCCGTCGAGGAACTCATGCGGATGCTGTCCATCGCGGACGGCCTGCTGCGCGTGGCCCTGGAGGACATCGAGGTCGCGGGCACCACCATCCGCGCCGGGGAGGGCGTGCTCTTCTCCACCTCGGTCATCAACCGCGACACGTCCCAGTACGAGGACCCCGACACGCTGGACTTCCACCGCTCCACCCGCCACCACGTGGCCTTCGGCTTCGGCATCCACCAGTGCCTCGGCCAGAACCTGGCGCGCGCGGAACTGGAGATCGCCCTCGGCACCCTCCTGCGGCGGCTGCCCGGCCTGCGGCTGGCCGCACCCGCCGACGAGATCCCCTTCAAACCCGGCGACACGATCCAGGGGATGCTGGAACTCCCCGTGACCTGGTAAGAGGCTCAGGCCATGCACATCGACATCGACATCGACAAGGACGTCTGCATCGGGGCGGGCCAGTGCGCCCTGGCGGCGCCGCGCGTGTTCACGCAGGACGACGACGGCTACAGCATGCTCGTGCCCGGCCACGAGGACGGCTCGGGCGACCCGATGGTCCGCGAGGCGGCCCGCGCCTGCCCCGTCGGGGCGATCACCGTCTCGGAGACGGCGTCCGGCTGACCCCGGCCCGGGGAGGCCACCGGGGCGCGGCGGCGCACGGCACGGATCCCGTGCGCCGCGGCCCCCCTTGCGCGGCGCGTAGTCCGGTTCGCGGCCCCACGTGGCGGTGAGGGACTCGACGAGCCGGGCGCGGCCGGTGACGAAGGTGTCGCGATTGCGCCGTACGGACTCCTCCGTGTGGGCGAGCGACACCTTGTTCCCGCGGCGACGAACCATGGGAGGGCGGTCCTTCCCGCTTCAGTAGGGTGCCCGGATGAACGCACCGGCCGAGAAGCCCTTCCTGTACGTCGTCGTCTGCGCGGCCGGCATCGCCGCCGGGGTGGGGGAGCTGATCGCCGCCGCCCAGGAACGCAACTGGGAGGTCGGGGTGATCGCCACCCCGGTCGCCATGGGCGGCTTCTTCGACAGCGCGGCCGTGGAGGCCCGGACGGGACGCCCGGTGCGGTCCGCGTGGCGCTCGCCGTCCGACCCCCGGCCGTTCCCGGCGCCGGACGCCGTCGTGGTGGCGCCCGCCACCTTCAACACCGTGAACAAGTGGGCGGCGGGACTCGCCGACACGCTGGCCGTCGGCACGCTGTGCGAGGCCGCCGGTCTCGGCGTGCCGATCGCCGTCCTGCCCTGCGTGGCCGACGCGCTGGCCGCCCACCCCGCCTACCGGGACAGCCTGGCCCGCCTGCGCGGGATGGGAGTCCGGTTCGGCGAGCCGTACTCCGGGATGCCCGACGAGCGGGGGGTGCGGGCCGCGTTCCCCTGGGCCGGCGCGCTGGACCTGCTCCAGACCCGCTGAGCGCTCAGCCGGAGCGCCGGACGTAGCCGGGGCTGCCGGGCGTGGAGACCTCCACGTCCCGGCGGACGACGCTCAGCCGGTCGCCCCAGCGGGCCAGCGCCTTGCGCAGCCCGCCGTCGGTGTACTCGATGTCCACCACCCGGTCGTCGAACGCCTTCGCGTACACCTCGCACTCGTCGTACTGCCCGCACTCCTCCGCCACGGCGAAGTCCAGCCCGACGTCCCGCCGCCGCCCCGCGAGTTCGGAGGTGTTCTTCTGCCCGACGGCCAGGTGCCGGGCGTGCGCGTGCCGGACGAGCAGGCGCATGAACGCGGTCGCGTCGGCGGCCGTGAGCAGATGGCGGGAGCGGGTGTAGCTGTCGTAGTTGTCCGGCTCGACGGCGTCGTAGCCCTTCTCCGCGCAGCCGTCGATCCACCTGCCGACCCGTTCGGCCACCCGCTCGCGCCGCTCGGGGGTGCGCAGGTCGAGCAGGGGCTCGTCCCAGTCCTCGTCGACGACCTCCTTGCCGTGCGCGTCGCGCAGCAGCAGGTCGGCGGGCCAGGCGGAGCGCTCCTGCGGCTGGGCCTGGAAGGCGTTGACGTAGCAGATGTTGTACAGGCCGGGCGCCGGGGCGGCGGCGCGGTCACGACTGACGATGCGGACCCCGGCGGGCGGGGGGTAGGCGCCGCCGATCTGGTAGTCGAAGCCGGCGTGGCGCGGCGGCAGCCGTACGGCGGTGGCCCTCGCGGGCTCCTTCGCGGACGTCCCGCCGGAGCCGCCCGCCCGGCAGCCGGCCAGCGCGGTCACGGTGAGCGCCAGCGCGAGCAGCCCGGCGCCGGCCCTCCCGGCACGGGCACCCCCTGCCCGGGCACCTTCGACCTGCGCGCCCCCGGGTGCGCGGCTTCCCTGCCTGGCCACGTCCGCTCCGCTCCGTCCTGCCCCCGCCGGGCGGCGCGGCACGTCCCACGATCCAATCGGCCGCGCCCGGTCACGGTCAAATCGGCGCGGGGGCGCTCACGTACGCTCCTGAGTGACCATCGCCCCTGAAGGCAGGAGCAGCAACGATGCAGTACGTGAAGCTCGGTTCGACCGGTCTGGACGTCTCGCGGATCTGTCTGGGCTGCATGACCTACGGACTGCCCGACCGCGGCACGCACGCGTGGACGCTCGACGAGGAGGCGTCTCGTCCGCTCGTCCGGCAGGCGCTGGAGGCGGGCATCAACTTCTTCGACACGGCCAATGTGTACTCCGACGGCACCAGCGAGGAGATCGTCGGCAAGGCGTTGCGCGACTTCGCGAACCGCGACGAGATCGTGCTGGCCACCAAGGTGCACGGCCGGATGCGCCCGGGTCCCAACGGCGGCGGCCTGTCCCGCAAGGCGATCATGACCGAGATCGACCACAGCCTGCGCCGCCTCGGCACCGACTACGTCGACCTCTACCAGATCCACCGCTACGACCACGCGACCCCCGTCGAGGAGACGATGGAGGCGCTGCACGACCTGGTCCGGGCGGGCAAGGTGCGTTACATCGGGGCGAGTTCGATGTACGCGTGGGAGTTCTCCAAGGCGCAGTACACCGCCGACCTGAACGGCTGGACGCGGTTCGTGTCCATGCAGAACCACTACAACCTGCTCTACCGCGAGGAGGAGCGGGAGATGCTGCCGCTCTGCGCGGACCAGGGCGTCGGCACCCTGCCGTGGAGCCCGCTGGCCCGGGGCCGGCTCACCCGTGAGTGGGGCACGGTGACCGAGCGCAGCGCGGGCGACGCCTTCGGCGGCCGCCTCTACCTGGACAGCGACCGCTCGATCGTCGAGGCCGTCACCCGGATCGCCGCGGACCGCGGTGTCCCGCGCGCCCAGGTGGCCCTGGCGTGGCTGCTGCACCAGGACACGGTGGCCGCGCCGATCGTCGGCGCGGCCCGGCCGGGGCACATCGAGGACGCGGTCGCCGCCGTGGACCTGGAACTGAGCGACAAGGAGCGCGAGGAGCTGGAGCAGCACTACACCCCGCGTGCGGTCAGCGGCCACTGACGGCCCGGCGGTTCCGTGCGGTGCGACGCCGCGCCGCACGGACCGGCGCCCACGGTTTGAAATCCACGGCCTTTTCCGGGCCAAAGCCTTTCATTGACAGAATGTCAAACGGCCGGTTCCGTGAAGTCAAAGTCCCAGGGCGAGAGATCTCTTGTTCCGTGGCGCCGTGCTGTGCAAAAGTGTGCGCTGTCGGCGTGCAGACAATTACATTTTCCGCTGCATGCACCAGGCCGCTCCCGTACGCCCCTCACGCTTCAAAAGAGCTGCCCAGGCGGACGTCCGGGATGCCGGGGACATCCACGCCCCCTTGGCCGGGCTTGGTCTGGACTTATTTCCGTGTCGCGCCCGGAGGAATGCAGCCGTGAATGACGCAGGCCCGTCGGAGTCCGCCCCAGGCGCCCGCTGGTTCGACGCCTCGGACGAGGAACTGAGCGCCGAGTTGAAGCAGTGGACCGGCACGGCACCCGCGCTCTCCCCGGTCGGTGAACTCCTGGACCGGCACTGGGAGGCCGCCTTCGCCTACGCCCGGCTGTGCACCGACGGAACCCGCGCGGCCGGCATGCTCACCACCGCCGCCTTCACCCGCCTGTTCGGCGAGTCCCTGCGGCAGGCGGGCCCGTCCGCCGCCTGGCGGCCCCACCTGCTGGTCACCGTGCGCCGGATCGCCGCCGAGTGGGAAGGCGACGGCCGCCAGGAACTGCTCCACCCCGCCCTGCGGGCCGCGCCCGGCAGCGCGGAACGCGCGTCCGCCCGGATGCTCCCGCCGCCCGGACGGCGGCTGCTGTCCCGCGCCTTCCAGCGGCTGCCCCAGGCCGCCCGCGCCGTGCTGTGGCACACCGAGGTGGAGACCGAGCCCCTCGCCGTCCCGGCCGCGCTGCTGGGCCTGGACGAGGAGGAGACCCGGATCGAACTGCGCCGCGCCCACGAGCGGCTGCGCGAGGAGTGCCTCCAGGCCCACCGCGAACTCGCCCCCGAGGCCGAGTGCCAGAAGTACCTGCGCATGCTGGACGTCACCTACCGGCGCGGCGGCGTCGCCGTCGACCCGGACCTGCAAGGGCACCTGGCCGGCTGCCGGCACTGCCGGCAGACCGCCGACCAGCTCGACCGCTTCAACACCGGACTCGGGCTCGCGCTCGCCGAGGCCGTCCTCGGCTGGGGCGCCCGCGCCTACCTGGAATCCCGGGCGGCCCGCACCGGGCAGGAGCCCGCCCCCGAGCCGCCGCCCGCACCGGCCCCGGCCGCCCCAGCGGGCGGCGAACCCTTCACCCCGGCAGCTCCCTCCACCGGCTTCACCCCGGGCGTCCCCTCCAGCGCCGCCCCCTCCACCGGTTTCACCTCCGGTACCGCCTTCTCCGGAGCCGCCGCCCGCACCGGCGACCCGTTCGCCGGCACCGCTCCCGCCGGTCCGCAGCCCCCGGCCGGCGGCACGGCGCCGGGCACCGGAGCCGCGGGCGCGGATACGGCACCCCGACGCAGGAAGAGCCGGGCCGCGGGCGCCTACGGGACCACCGGGGCCACCGGCCCCGGTGCCGCCGGCGGCCGGCTGGCGCACCGGGTCGCCCGCCGCGCCCGCCGCCGCAACCTCGCCCTGGCCGTCGTCACGGTCAGCGGCCTGGTCGTCCTCCCGCTGGTGCTGTGGTCCGTGCTCGGCTCGGGCGGCGGCGCCGCCCCCGCCCACGGCGCCACCCCCTCCGGAACACCCGGCAAGGACTCGGCCACCCCCGGTCCGTCCTGGGCCGGGGCGAGCGGGAGCGCCAAGGGCGCGCTGAGCGGCCGGCTGCGCAACGTCACCTCCGGCCTGTGCGTGGACGTCGTCGGCGGCAAGGCCGTCGAAGGCGCCGAGACCGAACTGGCCACCTGCTCCTCGACGGCGAGCCAGCAGTGGACGTACGAGACCGACGGACTGCTGCGCAGCACCTCGGCCCCCGGCCTGTGCCTCGACTCCCACCTCGGCTACTCGGTGCGGCTCGCCCCCTGCACGGCCACCGGCGGGGCCGCCCGGGACATCCGCTACGACTTCACCCGCCGGGGCGCCCTGGTCCCGCGGTCCGACCAGGACCTCGTGCTGACGCCCGCCGCGACCGACGGCTCCGGCGCCCTCGTCCTCAAGAACCGCGCCTCGGCCACCGCCCAGCGCTGGACCGTCGACGCCGCCAAGGCCGACCTCCGGATGGAGATCGTCGACTGGGACACCGGCGACGTCCCGCTGCCGCCCCCGTCCCCCTCGACGGCCAAGGCCACGCCCCAGGTCCCGAAGACCCCCGCCCCGACGCCCGGCCGGACCAGCGCGACGCCGTCGGCCACCGTCACGCCCGACTTCTGCACGGTCCATCCGTTCCTCTGCCACGAAGGCGGCGGCAACGGCGGCTACGGCGGCGGACGCCACCACCGCTGAGCGGTGCCGCCCTCGGACTCAGGGGTGGTGCGGCGGCGGGGGCGGGATCGTCCCCAGGCCGGGGGCCGGCTCCGGCCACACCAGCAGCACCGGGCAGGGCGCGTGGTCGACGGCGAACCGGGCGGCCGGGCCCAGGCTGCGCGGCCCCAGCCGGGAGCGGTCGCCGTCCCGGGCCAGCACCAGCAGATCGGCGCCCTCGGCGGCCGCCACCACCTCGCGCTCGACCCGGCCCGCCCGCTCCTCGCGGACGCACGGACCGCCCAGCCGCTGCGCCGCCGCGTCCAGCAGGCCGGCCGCCGAAGCGCCGCAGAGCGCCTCCAGGCGGCCGCCCGGGTCGCGCTCCGGATGGCCGCGGCCGAGCAGCCCGGCGAACGCGCCGTGCGCCACCCCGGGCACGTCAGGACCGGTCACGTGCAGCAGCACCACCTCCGCGTCCCGCGGGGCGTGCGCGCGCACGGCGTCCACGCAGGCGGGCCAGGTGCCCTCGACGAGCCAGGCGATCACGCGCATCCGGTCGGTCTCCCTCGGTGTGTGAGAACCCTCAGAGAATCCGCAGCGACCCCCACAGTGCCACCACGGACAGGGCCAGTGCCGACGGCACGGCGAGCAGACCGAGCCGGGTGAACTCGCCGAGGTCCACGTCGTGCTCGTGCTGGTGCACGATCCGCCGCCACAGCAGCGTGGCGAGCGACCCCGCGTAGGTGAGGTTCGGACCGATGTTCACCCCGAGCAGCACCGCGAGCACCGCGCCGGGTCCGGTGGGGGCGGCGAGCGGCAGCAGCACCAGGACCGCGGGCAGGTTGTTGATGAGGTTCGCCAGCACGGCGGCCAGCGCGGCGGTCCCGAGCAGCGCCGCGAGGCCGGTGCCGCCGGGCAGGACGTGCCCGAGCGCGTCGGCGAGCCCGTTGTCGACCACCGCGCGCACCACGATGCCCAGGGCCAGGACGAACGCCAGGAAGGAGGGCGCCGCGGCCCGCAGCACATCCACGGGGGCCGCCCGCCGCCGCACCAGCGCCCGCCCGGCGAGCACCAGCGCCCCGGCCGCCGCCACCCACGCCGGCTCCACCCCGAACGCCGAGGCCACCACGAACCCGGCCAGCGTGCAGCCCACGGTCACCAGTGCGAACAGCGGCAGCGGCGGTGCCTCGCCGGACCCGTCGTCCCCGGGTGCGGCCGCGGTCAGGTCCCGGGCGAAGAACCTCCGGAACACCAGGTACTCGGCGCCGATCGCCACCAGCCACGGCAGGCCCATCAGCGCCGCGAACCGGGTGAAGGTCAGCCCGCTCGCCGCGAACGCGAGGAGGTTGGTCAGATTGGACACGGGCAGCAGCAGCGACGCCGTGTTCGACAGGTGCGTGCAGGCGTAGACGTGCGGCTTCGGCCGTACGCCGGTGCGCGCGGCCGTCGCGAAGACGACCGGGGTCAGCAGCACCACCGTGGCGTCCAGGCTGAGCACCGCCGTGATCACCGAGGCCAGCGCGAACACCGCCGTCAGCAGCCGTACCGGCCGGCCCCCCGACCAGCGCGCGGTCCATGCCCCGCACGCCTGGAACAGCCCCTCCACGTCGCAGAAGTGGGCGAGCACCAGCACCGCCGCCAGGAACCCGACCACCGGCCCGAGCCGTACGGCCTCGGCCTGGGCGTGGGCCGGTGAGATCGCCCCGGTGGCGACGGCGACCCCGGCGGCCGGGACGGCCAGCACCGCCTCCGGCCAGCCGAAGGGCCGTACGACGGCCCAGGCGAGCACGGCGGCGAGCAGTACCGCGGAAAGGGCCTCGGCGAGGGCGGTGTTCAGGGCGGGTCCTCCGGTTCGATCATGTGACCCGTCCATGAAAACAGACGCCGGCGGACGGGCTACGACGTGCGTGTACCCGCCACGCCCAGGAACTCGTCCCAGCCACCCGCCGGGGCCTGGCCCGGCGTGAGCGTGCGCAGCTTGCGCAGCACCCCCGCGTCCTGCGCCTCCAGCCAGGCCACCAGCTGCTTGAACGATACGAACCTGACGTCGTCGTACGCGGCCATCCGGCCGATCGCCTCCTCGACGGCGTCCATGTAGATGCCGCCGTTCCAGCGTTCGAAGTGGTTGCCGACGAAGAAGGGGGCGCGGTTGCCCTCGTACGCGCGCCGGAACCCCGCCAGATAGGTGTCCCGGGCCTGGGCGCGCCAGACGTCGTACCGGGTGCGGTCGCCCAGCGGGTTGCCGCCGGACTGGTTGAACATCATGTTGTAGTCCATCGACAGCACCTGGAAGGAGTGACCGGCGAACGGTATGGACTGCAGCGGGAAGTCCCAGAGCCGGCCGCCCTGCACCTTGCCCGGCCAGATCTGCAGGCCGCCGGGTGAGCTGGCGTCGTACTTCCAGCCGAGGGCGGCCGCCGTGGGCAGCAGGGCCGCCTGGCCCTCCAGGCAGGGGGTGCGGCCGCCGGTCAGCTCCTTGCGGTAGTCGAAGGGCAGCGGTTCGAGGTCGGTGAAGCCGGTGTTGGTCCTCCACCCGGTGACGAAACCGATCGCCTGCTCGATCTCGCTGCGCCACTCCGCGGGCGACCACCGGCGCACGCCGTTGGGGCCGCAGAAGTGCCCGTTGAAGTGGGTGCCGATCTCGTGGCCCTCCAGCCACGCGGCCCGCACCTGCTGGAGCGTCGCGTGGATGTGCCGGTCGGCGAGGTAGCCGATCGCGGAGGCGCCGACCGCGTGCCGCGGCGGCCGGTAGAGGTTCTTGCGGGACTCGGGAAGGGTGTAGATGCCGCTGAGGAAGAACGTCATCCTCGATCCGTGCTCGGCGGCGACCCGGCGGAACCTGGAGAACAGCTTGTTGCTCAGCTCGCCGGCGCCGTCCCAGGAGAAGACGACGAACTGCGGCGGCTTCTGACCGGGCTTCAGCCGTACCGGCACCGGCTGGTGCGGCTGCTTGCCGGTGTCGGCGGTCGAGCCGTCCCCGAGGGGTTTGGCCGGCCGTGCCTGCCCGGTGCCCCCGGCGTACTTCGGGTCCTTGTCGCCGGCGGAGAGGCCGAGGCCGGAGGAGCAGGCGGACAGGGCCCCGAGGGAGCCCGCAGCCGCCCCCGCCGTCAGCACGCGCCTGCGTGAGATGCCGCTCATGTTCATCCCCGATTTCCTGGTCGAGGCCCCGGCGGGGCCTGATCACCGTGTGGTCGGGGGGTCCGATGCGCGGGTGCGGGGGAAAGATCGCGGCGTCCGCGACGTGTTGCCGTCCCGTGACATTTGTGATGCGTTCATGACGAACCCCGCGGTCCGGGAGCGGACCGCGGGGTGTGCCGGGGCGTCCGGTCAGGCGCCGGTGCCGGGGGAGAAGACGGACAGGAAGGCCGACGAGGAGTTCCCGGAGACGGGGACCGGGCCGGCCGTCCACGCCACCTTGAGCTGGTCCCGCTCGTCCGGCGGGGTGACCAGCAGCGCGGCCGGGGTGGCCGTGTCCGCTCCGCTCACCTCCGGGTTGGAGAAGGTCAGGCCCGCCCACGCGCTCTGCCCGGGCTTCAGCGTGACCGTGACCGGCGAGCCCGAGGAACGCCTGGGGTCCGGGCCGACCTGGCCGCCGGAGGCGTTCACGAACGCGGCGCCCGGATAGCCGTGCAGCGTGCAGGTGCGGGCCGACTTGTTGGTCAGCACCACGGGGAAGTTCTCCTGGCCGGCGCCCGGGTCGTTGCGTCCCACCGAGGCGCGCAGCTCGGAGGTGTGGCAGCGGCCGCCGGCCGGGGTCCTCGACCCGGTGCCGGTCCCGGTGCCGGTCCCGGCCTTCGAGGAGGTGGCCGCCGCCGGGGCCGAGGCCGACGTCGAGCCGCCGGTGGTGGCCGCCCCGGCGGACGGGGAGGAGGGGGCCGGGTCCTCGGCGGCGGTCTCGGTCGCCGGACCGGCCGTGCCCGACACCTTCTGCGGGCCGCTGCCGGCGCCGTCGTTGCCGCACGCGGTCAGCAGGCCCAGTACGGCCACCCCGCCCGCGAGCAGGGCCGCGCGCCGCGATGACCGGGATGAGTACGCCATGTCGCTCAACACTCCTGGATGCTCGGGGCGCGCGGTGGAACCGCGCGCCTGCGGCGCCGGGTGCGCCGTCACCGGACTACGATGCGCGGGCCACCGGAAGAGTTCGGGTTCCTCAGGGTTCTTTTCCCCACCTTGACCACCGGCCGACGCCTTTCGCAGGGGGGAGTGTCAGGTCACCCGCAGGGAGCGCAGCACGCTGTCGGTCGCTTCCGCGTCACCCCGCTGGCGTACCTGCACGTACACCTCCGGACGGGCGGAGCCGTCCGCCGGGCCGAGCGCGGACTCGGTCACCGAACCGCCGTCCGGGCAGTCGTTCCAGGTACGCACCCGGCCGTGCCAGGCGCCCGCGGAGAAGGCGCGGGCGCCGGCGTAGTGGCAGCCGGAGTGCGCGAGGGCGTCCACCCGGGCGGTGACGTCACCGTGCCCGGCGACCCCGACGAACACCCCGTCGACCGCCGCACCCAGGTCGGACCAGTCCGCCACGCGGTCGGCGACCACCAGACCCGGCTCGTGCCCGGTGGCCAGCCCGAGCGTGTGCGGGTCCCAGCCCGAGTCGCGCAGCTCGCGGGCCCAGCCCGCCGGTACCCGGACCGCGACCCGGCCGGTGGCGTCGCGCACCGTGACCGCCCCGGCGGAACCCGTGGGCCGGTTCAGCACCACCGTCACCGTCACGGCGGCGACCGCGGCGGCGAGCACCCCGGCCACGACCAGCGTCGCGGTGCCGATCCGGCCCCGTACGGCGTCGAGCCGACTGCCGGGCCGGGGGCCGGAGGCCGCCGCCAGCCGGTCCAGCTCGTCCGCGAAGGACTGCGCCGTGGGCCAGCGCCGCTCCCGGTCCGGCTCCAGGGCGCGCAGCAGCGCCCGCTCGGCGTCCTCGCCCAGGTCGGGGCGGAGCCGGCCGGGCGGCACCACCTTGCCGGGCGGTCCCGGCACGGTCCCGGTGACCAGCTCGTAGCCGACCGCGCCCAGGCTGTAGACGTCGGCGCGGGCGTCGATGCCCTCGCCGGGCTCGGCCTGCTCCGGCGGCTGGTAGCCCGCCGAGCCGGCCGCGAGCGTGAGCACCGAGGCCTGCGCGAGGCTCTTGGCCAGCCCCAGGTCGGCCAGCAGCAGCAGCTCGCCGTCCGGCGCGGTGTGCAGCAGCACGTTGGTCGGCTTGATGTCGCGGTGCACGATGCCCGCCTCGTGCAGCGCGGCGGCGCCGCGCGCGGCCTCGGCGGTCAGCGCCAGCGCCCGCGGCACCGGCAGCGGACCCGCCGCGAGCAGGTCGGCGAGGGTGCCGGCGTCGGCGTACTGCATCACGAAGTAGGGTCTGCCGTCCGGCAGTTCACCGATGTCGTAGACCTGCACCACCCGGCTGGAGCCGGCCCGGCGCAGCAGCCTCGCCTCGGACAGGAAGCGCTCCCGGACGTCGAGCCGGTGGGCCCAGTTCTCGGCGAGGACCTTCACCGCCACCGGCGCGTCCAGCTCGTCGTCGTGGGCCAGCCACACCGTGGCGAAGGCGCCGGAGCCCAGGCGCCGTTCGAGACGGTAGCGGCCGATCCGCTCCAGGGAGTGCATACGACTATCATGCCTGCCCTGAGATCGACTTCGAGGGGGACCCCGACGTGCAGGACCCGGTGACCGCCGAAGAGCTCGCCCGGCGCGCCGCCGCGGGCGACGGGGCCGCTCTCGACCGGCTGCTGGCGGAGCTGCGGCCCGAGGTCGTGCGCCGCTGCGGGCGCTTCCTGCCCTGCCGGGAGGACGCCGAGGAGGCCGCCCAGGACGTGCTGCTCCAGGTGGCCCGGCACATCTCCGGCTTCGAGGGCCGCAGCCGCTTCAGTACCTGGCTGTACACCGTCGTCGCCAACTGCTGCCGCCAGAAGTACCGCGAGCTGAAGCGGCGGGCCGCCGAACAGCCCCTCGCCGTCGCACCCACGGAGGCCGTCGACCCGCGCACCACCAGCGTCATCGCCGGCTCCCGGGTCGACCTGCTGGAGGCCCTCGACCGGCTGGAGCGCGAGCACCCGCACCTCGTCGCGCCCCTGGTCTACCGGGACATCTGCCAGCTGGAGTACGCCGACGTCGCCGAGCGGATCGGCATCCCGCTCGGCACCCTCAAGTCCCGGCTGCACGAGGCGCGCAAACAGGTGCGGCCCTGGCTGCGGGGCTACTGATCCGCCTCCAGCGCGTCCAGCTCCGCCCAGATCGTCTTGCCCTCGGCGGTGTGCCTGCTGCCCCACCGCTGGGTGAGCTGGGCGACCAGCAGCAGACCCCGGCCGCCCTCGTCGAAGGTCTTGGCCCGCCTGAGGTGCGGGGCGGTGTGGCTGGTGTCGGACACCTCGACGATCAGCGTGGCCGCGTCGTGGATCAGCCGCAGCCGGATCGGGCGGGCGCCGTACCGGATGGCGTTGGTGACCAGCTCGCTGACCACCAGCTCCGCCGTGAACGCGATCCCGGTCAGCGACCAGCGCTCCAGCTGGTCCACCACCTGCTTGCGGACCGGCGCGACCAGCGCGGGGTCGGCGGGGATGTCCCAGGTCGCCACCTGGGAGGCGGGCAGTCCCCGGGTGCGGGCCAGCAGCAGGGCCACGTCGTCGGGCGCGCCGCCCAGCGGCAGCAGCGCGTGCAGGATGCGGTCGCAGGTCTCGTCCAGTGAGTCCGCGTACGCCCCGAGGGCCCGGACCAGCGGCTCCGGACCGGTGTCGCCGGCGCGCTCCCGGGACAGCACCAGACCATCCGTGTACAGGGCGAGGACGGTGCCCTCGGCCAGTTCCACCTCGGCCGACTCGAAGGGCAGGCCGCCCAGGCCCAGCGGGGGACCGGCGGGCAGGTCGAGCGGGCGGGGCACGCCGCCCGGCTCCAGCACCACGGGCGGCGGCAGCCCGGCCCGGGCCAGCGTGCAGCGCCGGGACACCGGGTCGTAGACGGCGTACAGGCAGGTGGCGCCCACCTCGCCGGGGCTGCCGTCGCCCCCGGACTCCTCCGACAGCCGCACCACCAGGTCGTCTAGGTGGGTGAGCAGCTCGTCCGGTGCCAGGTCGATGTCGGCGAGGGTGCGGACGGCGGTGCGCAGCCGGCCCATGGTGGCCGACGCCTGGATGCCGTGCCCGACGACGTCCCCCACGACCATCGCCACCCGCATCCCGGACAGCGGGATCACGTCGAACCAGTCGCCGCCCACGCCCGCGCGCGCCGCCGGGAGGTAGCGGGAGGACGCCTCCAGTGCGGCCGTGCGGGGGAGGGTGCGGGGCAGCAGGCTGCGCTGCAGCGCCAGCGCGGTCTCGCGCTCGCGGGAGTAGCGGCGGGCGTTGTCGATGCAGACGGCGGCCCGGGCGGTGATCTCCTCGGCCAGCAGCATGTCGTCGTCGGTGAACGCATCGGGCCTGCGATGCCGGGCCAGCACGGCGACCCCGAGGGTCAGCCCGCGGGCCTGGATGGGCACCGACATCGAGGAGTGGATGCCGTAGTCCCGCACCCGGTCGCCGCGCGCGGGGTTGAAGGCCAGCCACTGGTCCAGCTCGCCCCCGGTGAGCGGGACCCGGACGGTGCGGCCCGCGGTCAGCGCGTGGGCCTGCGGGGAGAAGGACGGGTGCACCTCGACCAGCCCGGGCTTGGCCACCGCCTCGGGGACGCCGCTGAGCACCGACTGGTGCGCGAACCGGCGCAGGTTCACCGGGGCCGTGATGCGGGCCGGGGGCTCACCGCCGTACTCCTCGGGGTCCAGCAGGTCGATGGTGACGAAGTCGGCGAGCGCGGGCACGCACACGTCCGCGAGCTCCTGTGCCGTACGGGTGACGTCGAGGGTGGTGCCGATGCGCACGCTCGCCTCGTTGACGAGCTGCAGCCGCTGCCGGGCCCGGTGGTTGTCGGTGACGTCGTGGAGCGCCATGGACACCCCGCGCACCACGCCCGCGGCGTCGGTCACCGGCGCCATGCGCGCCAGCCAGGCGTGCGCCCGGTCCTCGCCGCCGGCGCGCATGAACGCCTCGACGTCCACCGGCCGGCCGGTGGTGAGCACCCGGAGCAGGCCCTGCTCCAGCTCCTCGCTCTGCGGCTTCCCGCCGATCTCCGAGACCCGCAGGCCGCGCAGGCGCTCCACGGGCAGCCCGACGACCTCGGCCATGGCGTCGTTCATCAGCCGCAGCCGCAGCGCCTCGTCGAACACGGACAGGGCGCACGGGGACTGGATCAGGCCCGCGCGGCCGAGCGGGTCGTCCGGGGTGCCGGGGTCCCGTCCGCCGAGCGGGCTGACCACCAGCCAGTCGTCGCCGTGCCCGTCGCCCGGCGGCCGGTGGTGGGCGAGCAGCCAGACGGAGACCGTACGGCCGTCACGGTGGCGCAGTCCGACCGTGCCGGCCCAGCGGGTGCCGCCGGGTGCGGCCGGTGCTCCGGCCCCGGCCAGCAGGCGGGCGGCGGGGCGGCCCAGGACGGCGTCGGCGGGGTGGCCGAGCAGCCGCTGCGCGCCCTCGTTCCACTCCACCAGCGTCCCGTCGGCGCCGATGACGGCCCGGGCCGTCGCCGCATCGTCGAAGGGATAGACCCGGCTCATCGTCGCCGCTCCCAAGCGCACACTCACAGTGAACAGGTGGCATCACCAGGGTTCCAGCGTAGTGCGTCGCGCGGGTTCGCGGACCGCGTCCCCGGGTGAACCCGCGGGGCCGCCCCGGTCCGTCAAGGAGGAGTTCCGGCCGATGTGGCGGACATCGCTGGTCAGCGGCTCCGGTCCCGGCGGGCGTCGTGTGGCGGGACGTCAGAATCTCGTCCCGGGCGATCCCTTGCGGGTGTCCTGCGCCCCCGCGGGTGCAGCGGATCGGGTGTCCGCCGTCCGCCCGGTTGACGGATGCCGGTGGTCCGGGACCGGGCGGGGTGAGGTCAGGACTTCCGGTAGCCGAGGACGGTCATCATGCCGCTCTCCGAGTGGTACTGGTTGTGGCAGTGGAGCATCCACAGGCCGGGGTTGTCGGCGTCGAACTCCACCACCAGCTTGCGGTGGGGCAGGACGATGGCCGTGTCCTTGCGCGCGCCGACGGCGTCCAGGCCGGTCATGGCGAACGTGTGGCCGTGCAGGTGCAGGGGGTGCCACATGTCGGTGGCGTTGATGAGGGTGAGCCGCACCCGCTCGCCCGCGCGGACGGGGTGGCGCATGCGCGGCGAGTAGGGCTGGTGGTCGAAGGCCCAGTCGTACTTCCCCATGGTGCCCGTGCTCTTGATGCGCATCTCGCGGTCGGGCTCGCGGTCCGCCAGGACCACCGACTCGTGCGGTTCGAGCCGGCGGGCCGGGACGATCTCCCCGTCGAGCTCGTCCGGGCGGATGTCGGCCGGGGGCACCGTCTTCCCCTTGTCCGTGCGCAGGACGGCGAGCGCCTGGCCGCGCTTGCCCTCGGCGAGCGCGACGAGCGGGAAGACGCCGTCCTTGGCGGTCACCAGGACGTCGTAGCGCTCGGCCATGCCGATGAGCAGGGCGTCGGTCTCCTTGTGCCGCACCGGGTAGCCGTCGGTGTGCGTGACGGTCATGCGGTGGCCGTCCAGCGCCACCCGGAAGGCGGTCTCCGAACCGGCGTTGATGATGCGCAGCCGGATGCGGTCGCCGGGGCGGCAGCGGAACGTCGAGGGGTTCGCGGGCACCCGGCCGTTGGCGAGGTAGAGCGGGTAGTCGACGCTGCCGGCCTCCCCGCGCAGCAGCCGGCTGCGCGAGGAGTGCAGCACCCGGTTCGGGCCGGAGGACCGGTGCGCGGCCGGCGGGTGCGACGCCGCGGAGTGCGCGGACGGGTGCGCCGATCCGTGCGGCGCCGGGGTGCCCTCGGACCCCATGGCCATGCCCGCCTGCATGCCCTTCGGCAGGAGCTGCGCGAGCACCTGGTCGGGGGTCGAGCCGTCCACGCCGTCGACCCAGTCGTCGAGCAGGACGATCCACTCCTTGTCGTACGACAGGGGCTCCCTGGGGTCGTCGACGATCAGCGGGGCGTACAGACCGCGGTCGGGCTGCAGCCCGACATGGGAGTGCAGGAAGTACGTGCCCGGGTGGGTGACGGTGAACCGGTACGTGAAGTCCGCGCCCGGGGCGATGGCCCGCTGGGTCAGGTCCGGCACGCCGTCCATGTCGCAGCGCATCCGGACGCCGTGCGAGTGCAGCGTGGTGGTGGCCGGCAGCCGGTTGGCGAGGGTGAGGCTGAGGACGTCACCGGCCGTCACGCGCACCAGTGGCCCGGGCACGGTGTCGTGGTAGGCCCAGCTGTGCACGTGCCGGCCGCCCAGGTCCAGCGTGGTCTCGGCGGCGGTCAACCTGAGCATGCGCACCGGCCCGGAGCCGCGCTTGCGCTCGGCGGCATGCACCTCCGGACCCGACGGGTCGACATATCCCTTGGGCCCTGAGGGCACGAAGTCCCCCTCGACGGCCGCCGAGCCCTCGGGGCCGGAGCGGGTGCGGGGGCCGGAGTCGGTGCAGGCAGCCAGGAATCCCGCGCCCGCGGCAGCGAGCGGGGCACGGAGCAGGGTACGCCGCGAAGGTGTGTGCATGAATGAAATAAGACACGTTTTGCGCTGATATGTGAGGGACCTGCGGCGGCGCGTCTGATGGTGTCGGTGTCGGGGGAGGCGCGTCCCGTACGGCGTCGGGCGGCGTCGTGGAAGACCAGCCCGTGCCCCTGTTCCAGGGCGGTCGCGGTGAACTCCATGAGCGTGCCTCCCTCATACCAGGGCGGGCGGCAGCGCGCCCTCGTGCGTGAGCAGCCACGCCTTGCGCTCCACGCCGCCCGCGTACCCGCGCAGCGAGCCGTCCGCGCCGATCACCCGGTGGCAGGGGCGCACCAGCAGCAGCGGGTTGGCGCCGAGGGCCCGGCCCACCGCGCGGGTCTCCGCCCGGGACAGGCCGAGGCGCGCGGCCAGTTCGCCGTAGCTGGTCGTGGTGCCGTACGGGACCTCGTCCAGCGCCTGCCACACGCGGAGCTGGAAGGGGGTGCCGGCGGGGGCGAGCGGCAGGGAGAAGCGGGTCAGCCGGCCCGCGAAATAGGCGTCCAGCTCACGGCGCGCCTGCGCGAACGCCTCCTCGGCGCGGTCCGGCTCCGGGACGGCGGGCGCGGCGGGCCGCCCCGGCAGGGACAGCGAGGTGAGGGCGCATCCGCCGCCGGTCCGCACGCCGGTCAGCAGCAGGTCGCCGAACGGGCTCGGGCAGGTGCCGCGGACCGCGCGGGCGGCGGGGGCGTGGGGGAGGGCGGGGGCGGTTTCGGAGGCGGGGTCGCTTCCGGTGGCGTGCGTGGTCATCGTCGCTCCTGGTGCTTCTGTCCCGGTCGCTCCGGGACGCCACGGGCCGCGTCGTGCGTCCCACGGGGGTTGCGACGTCGAGTCTGGCGCGCGGGCGGCCGGGGCACCGGCGGGAACCGGACAGGGCCCTCGTCCGGCGCACCCGGCCGCAGCCCCCTCGCGGGTACCGGGTGAAAGGGGGGCTGAACAGGTGATATTTACGCCCGAGTACCCGCGCGGTACCGTGAGGGGCATGCCAGCTCTCAACGTGGAGTTCAGCGAACGCGAGCTTGAGGACCTGCGGCAGATCGCCAAGGAGCGCGGGACGTCGATGAAGGCCCTCGTACGCGAGGCCGCGGCGGCGGACATCGCCCGGCACCGGGCGCTGCAGGAGGGCGCGGAGGCCTTCCGGAGCTTCTTCACCGCCCACGCCGAGGAGTTCGCGGCCGCGTTCCCGGACGACGAGTCCCCGGCCAGGGGCGAGGCCGCCTGAGCCGATGCCGCCCGCCCTGCACATCGACGTCCCCTGGCTCCTCCAGCGGCACGAGGAGGTCCTGCCCGACCAGCCCACGGTCGACGACTTCTCCGCGCTGGTCGCCGCGGTCGCCCGGCACCGGGTCGACCCGCCCCGGCTCGGTGTGGACTCCGACCCCGCCTGGCGGGCCGCCGCCCTGCTGCACACCCTCGCCGTGCTCAAGCCGCTGCCCGCGGCCAACGCGCGCTTCGCCTGCGCCACCGCCGTCGCCTACATGTTCGTCAGCGGCGCCGGCATCGACGCGCCCTACGGCGCCCTGGTCGACCTCGCCCGCGACCTGATGTCCGGCAAGACCGACGTGTACGGCGCGGCCGACCGGCTGCGCTCCTGGCAGATCTGACGCGGCCCCGGCCGGCGGGGGAAGCCGCGAGGGCCGTCGGCCGGGGTGCGTTCCGCGGGCGGCGGGGCCGCCGGCCGAGGGCGGGAGGAACGGGGCCGGCGGCCGGTTTCGCGCGGGAGAGCCGCCGTTCCGCGCGGGGCCTTCCGAGGGGGCCGGAACCCAGTCCAGCACCGGGCCGCGCACCCCGGCAGCGTGCGCGGGGAGCCGGTGGGTGCGTGCCCTTCACACGGGGCGCGCGGGGCCGCAGAGGGCGCGGCACCGGTCCGGTGTCCGCACCCGCTTTCCGACTTTCTGTCAACGGCGCCCATGTCGTCCGCGCGCCTTGTTGCGTGTGTGGAACGTGTGCAAGGGTTTGCTCACCCGTGCGGGGGTGATCGCCGGACTTCTTCCGGCAGTTGGGGCACCGGACCGTCGAGGCGCCGGTGAAATTCCCGCTCCCCGCCCGCGTCCCCCGGAGAGCCGGACCAACGCTCCGTACGCACAAAGGAATTCGTTCAGTGCCCACCCCCCACCCGCCCCGTCCGCCCTACCCGCCCCCAGGGGGAGACCCGGGGGAGTCCGACGAGTTGCTCGCGGCTCCGCTGCGGGCCGGCTCGGACGCCGAGGCCGCCCGCTCTGCCGCCCTGCTGATGGCCCGCCACTGGCGGCCGGCGCAGGACTACGCGGTCGTCTGCCTGGCCGTGCCCGGCCCCCTCGCCCATATGGTCACCGCCACCGCCTTCCACCAGGTCCTGGACCGGCTCGCGCTCGGCGAGCCCGCCGAGGCGCTGCGGCCCCGGCTGCTGGTGGCGGTGCGGGACACCGTCCTCAACTGGGCCACCACCGACCGGATCACCGCGGTGCTGCCGGGGCTCCAGAAGCCCGCCGGGGGCCGCGGGATCAGGATGGCGAAGACCCTGATACCGGAGAACCGCGCCCTTTCCGAACGCTCGTTCCACGGCCTGCCCCGGCTCGAACAGGCCCTGCTCTGGCACACCGAGGTCGAGGCCGAGCCGCTCGCGGTCCCCGCGGGACTGCTCGGACTGGACGGCGACAGCGCGGCCGTCGCGCTCGAACAGGCCCGGGAGAAGTTCCGGGAGGGCTGCGTGCGCGCCCACCGCGAACTCGCGCCGAGCACCGACTGCCGCCACTACAACCGCCTCCTCGACGTGCCGATCCGCCGCGGTGGCGCCCTGCTGCCCGACGTCCGGCAGCACCTCGACGGCTGCCCCTACTGCCGGTACGCGGCCGAGCAACTGGGCCGGATCGAGGGCGGACTCGGTGTCCTGCTCGCCGAGGCGGTGCTCGGCTGGGGAGCCCACCGGTACCTGGAGTCGCGGCCCGGCCGCAGTGGTACCGGCCCCGCTCGCACCCGTGGCACCTCCCGCCGGTCCGGCGGCGGCCGCCGTGGCGGACCGGCAGGCCGGCTTCCGGAGCCCGGTGGGGGACGCCGGCGCGCCGGGGCGCGGCCGGACGCGGCCGACCGGCGGGCGCCCGGGGCCGGCCTGTCGGCCAGGACGCTGCTCAGCGGGGTCGGGGTCGCCTCGGCCGTGCTGCTCGCGACCGTCCTCGTGCTGACCGTGTGGCCGCACGGCGGCGGCCGCGTCGACCCGGTCGCCCCCGCGGGCGCCGGCACCGACGCACGGTCCCGGACGCCGTCCTCCGCGGCGCCGCCCGGCACCGCGGGTCTGCCCACGGCCGGCCGGCCGACCCGGCTGCACAACGCCGCCGCCGACCTGTGCCTGGACGTCAGGGGCCGCCCGGCGGCGGGCGCGAGCGCGGTGCTCGCCGCCTGCTCGACGGCGGCCACGCAGCGGTGGACGTACGGCGCGGACGGGCTGCTGCGCAGCGGCGCGGACTCGGGCCTGTGCCTGGACTCGCACGCGGACGCGGGGGTCGTCATCCTCGGCACCTGCGCGGACGCGGGCGCACGACGTGGTGACGACGTGCGCTACCACCTCACCGTGCAGGGCGAGTTGCTGCCCCGCTGGGACGAGACCCTGGCCCTGTCCCCGGCCGGCGAGACCGCGGGCTCCGACATCGTCGTCAAGGTCCGCGACCACTCGGCGGGCCAACGCTGGCGCCCCGACGCGCCGTAGCCGCGCCCGGGCTCCCCGCCGCCGTCGGCGGCGGGGACCGGCCGTTCAGGCGTTCGTGTCCACGACGTCGTCCGAGGTGACCGTGGCCGGGGTCGAGTGGCCGGAGAGGGCCAGGGTGAGGTCGAGTTCGGCGAGGACGCAGCGGATCACGTGCTCGACGCCGGGCTGTCCGTCCAGGCCGAGGCCGTAGACGTAGGGTCGGCCGAGCAGTACCGCCCGCGCGCCGAGGGCGAGGGCCTTGAAGACGTCGTCGCCGGTGCGCACCCCGCTGTCGAACATGACCGTCAGCCGGTCGCCCACCGCCTCCGCGACGCCGGGCAGCGCGTCGGCCGCCGCGACCGAGCCGGCCACCTGGCGGCCGCCGTGGTTGGAGACCACCACGCCGTCCATCCCGGCGTCGGCGGCCTGCCGCGCGTCGTCCGGGTGCAGGACGCCCTTCAGGACGATCGGGCCGTCCCAGTGCTCCCGGAGGAACGCCAGGTCGGGCCAGGTGTGGCTCGCGTCCCCGAACAGGCCGAGGAAGTGCCGGACGGCCGCGGTGGGGTCCTCGTGCACGGGCTTGGCGAGCCCGGCGGCGAAGGCCGGGTCGGTGAAGTAGTTGGCGGTGCCCACCCCGTGCAGGAACGGCAGGTACGCCTGGTCGAGGTCGCGCGGCCGCCACGCCAGCAGCGGCGTGTCCAGGGTGACCACCAGCACCGAGTAGCCGGCCGCCCGGGCCCGGCCGAGGAAACTGCGCGTCACCTCGCGGTCGGCGCCCCAGTAGAGCTGGAACCAGCGCTCGGCGTCCCCCATCGCCTCCGCCACCTGTTCCAGCGGCGTGCTGGACGCCGACGACAGGATGTACGGCACCCCCTGCGCGGCGGCGGCCCGGGCGGCGGCCGGCTCGGCGTCCGGATGCATGATCGACAGCACGCCGACCGGAGCGAGGGCGAGCGGCGCGGGCAGCGCGCGGCCGAGCACCTCCACGGACAGGTCCCGCTCGTGGACGTCCCGCAGCATGCGCGGCACGATCCGGCGGCGGGCGAGCGCGGCCCGGTTGGCCGTCGCCGTACTGCCGTCGCCCGCGCTGCCCGCCACGTACCCCACCGGGCCCGGGCCGAGGCGGTGTGCGGCGAGTTCCTCGAGCCGGGTCGGATCGGTGGGGAGGCGGGGCACGGCCCCCGTCATCCCGTTCAGGTAGATCTCGTACTGGAAGTCCGCCCAGTGCTTCGCCATCCGTGGGTCCGCCTCTCCTCGTCGGGCCTGCGCCGCGCCGACGATACCCGCGGGTAGGTGCCGGCGGGCCCGGGGGGAACCGCCGGGATCCCGGCGGGGATTGCGGAACGCGCCCGTGAACACGAGGCGTCACGACGGGGTTCACCGGGGGGCACGCCGGAATGTTTCAGGCCGATTAACGAAGAGGTGTTTTTCGGCCATCCATCGAGCATGACCGATCAAGAACCGCTCGGTTGAGCGGTCGAGCCGGTCAGTTTTAGTGACTTCACGCCACTGATTCAACACGCAAGGTTACTGAAACGTGAGGGTTCGATGTGTGTTTCGTCGACGGACTCGGCAGAGTGGCGCTCGCCGCCCCGGCCCACCCGGCCGGCGCCGCGGCACCCTCCATCCGAGCGGAAGGATGCACACAATGCGGAACACCGCGCGCTGGGCAGCGGCCCTCGGCCTCACGGCCGCCGCCGTCTGCGGACCCCTGACGGGGGCCGCCGCCGCTGCACCGGACGCCGCCCCGTCGTCGCTCTACGCCCCCTCGGCCCTGGTGCTCACCACCGGCCACGGCGACAGCGCGGCCACGGCGACTCCGGAGCGCGCCGTCACCCTGAACTGCGCCCCGACGCCCTCGGGCACCCACCCGGCCGCCGGCCGGGCCTGTGCGGAACTGCGCGGGGTCGACGGTGACTTCGCGGCCCTCCAGGCCCGGGGCGACGTCCGGTGCACCAAGATCTACGACCCCGTGGTCGTCACGGTGCAGGGCGTCTGGCAGGGCCGACGCGTCTCCTACGAACGGACCTTCGGCAACAGCTGCGCGAAGGACGCGCTCGACAGCAGCGTCTTCGCGTTCTAGAGCCGGGATCGCACGGTCCCCGTATCACCGGATCAGGCCCGCAACTGGGGAGTGCGGCCCCTGGAACGGGGAACCTGCGATCTCGCACCGGGGCCGACGGGCGGAGTGGGGCCGTCCCGTCGACTCCCGGGCACACAGCCGCTCCCCGGGCAGGCCCGTGGGGGGCCTCCCGGGGAGCGGCGAAAAACCACCTGTTTCAACCGTTGGTCATGCCTTGCGCCGGTGACTCGTGTCGCACCAGGGGAAGCGGCGACTGCGCCGGCAGGTGCACAGAGCGACACGGAAACGGTCCGAGGAGACCGTGGTGCCGTCCTCGAGTTCGACTTCCACCGGGCCCTCCACCAGCAGCGGCCCCGGCCGCTGCACCCGGATCCGGCAGGGCCGGTCAGCACGGTCGTTCGGCACGGATCACCACCAGCTCCTCCTTGTCGTCGGCCGCCGCGAGCAGTCCGCTGCGGCGCAGCCAGTCCTCCCGCGAGCGCAGCACCGGACCGAACGCGATCCAGCGGCGCCGGACCACCGCGGCCTTCAGCCCCGCGCCGCGCAGCAGTTCCAGCGTCCGCTCCGGTCCGCTGAGCGCGGAGTGGACGATGAGCAGGACGCCCCCGGGGCGCAGCAGCCCGGGCCCGTCCCGGCAGATCCGGTCCAGCAGCAGCCGCCCGTCGTAGCCCGCGTCCCAGGCGACGGCCCGGCCGCGCGGCCGGCGCCGCTCCTCGGGCGCCGGCACGTAGGGCGGGTTGGCGAGTACCAGGTCGTACGTCCGGCCGCGGACCGGGCCGAAGAGGTTGCCGCGCCTGATCCGCACCGGCAGCCGGGTCAGCCACGCGTTGAGCCGCGCCGTCCACACCGCCCGCCGGGACACGTCCACCGCCGTGACCTCGGCGCCGTGACGGGCGGCCGCGAGAGCCAGCGCGCCGCTTCCGGTGCCCACGTCGAGCACGTGCGCGCCCGGCGCGGGTGCCTCCTCGTGGAGGGCCTCGATCAGCAGTGCCGTGTCGTCCTGAGGGGCGTAGACGCCCGGGAGTACCAGTGAGATCACAGGGCGCGAGTACCCTGGCATTCAGGATGTATGGGCCATTTCCGAGGCAAGGGGTGCACGGAGCGACGAGCGTCCCGCACGCCACTCGGTGAGCAGCCGCCGCGCCAGCCGGCCCTCGAGGAACTCGGTCGCGTCGATGCCGAAGGCGATGTCGGACGCCGACTCCGGTTCCTCCTCCAGCAGGCCCCCGATGACGTCGTGGCGGACCACCTGCTCGTGCACCGCGTCCGCCTCGACGTGCTCGTCGTAGAAGAACTCGGCGGCCGGACCGGCGCCCGTGCGGCGCATCGCCTCGGCCAGTCGGCGCGACCCGGGCGATGAGGTGATCTCCACGTCGGCGAAATGGCCCACCAGCGCGGCGCGCAGCTCGCGGTGCAGCCCGAACAGCGACATCAGGTTGACGACGGCGAGCATCTCGGCGCAGCCCGCGTCCAGGTAGTGGCCGTAACCGGTGTCCAGGCCGAGGTCCGCCATCAGGTCCGCGAACAGCCGGGCGTGCACCCGGTCGGCCCGCCCGCCGCCGAACTCGTCGAACTCCACCGCGGCCATCGCCGCCTTGGCCCGCCCCCACAGCCTGGGCAGCACCCACGCGTGCGGGTCGGCCTCCTTCAGGTGGTACAGGGAGCGCTGCGCCGCGTACTCGCGCAGGTGCCACAACTCGCCCTCATCGCACAGGAAATGGGAGACCCCGGTGCCCTCGGCCGGTTCGACCAGGAGGGCGCCGAGCGCGTCGTCGAGGCTGTCGTGTCCCGGGGTGTCGGCGCGCAGCGCGGTCAGGAAGCGGTCCTCCAGCGCACCCCGCAGCCGCAGCAGTTCGGGGTCCCACTCGTAGCGCGCCTCCACGCCCGCGAAACCGCGGTAGTGCAGCTCGTAGCAGAGGTAGAGGGCGAGCTGGAGATCGTCGCCGTACGGGTCGGCCGTGACGGTCCGGGGCAGCCGGCCGGCGCCGCGCAGGTACGCGACGACGGCGTCGGAGAGCTGCCCCCGGGCCGGGGGCAGCTGGGGTCCTCGCAGGTGGTCGTTCATGGCAGCCGGGTACCCGCCCGGCATGAAGGCACTACACGAAGGCGCTGGTGGTCAACCGCGTCCCGGCTCGCGGCTCACTCTCCCTCCGACCGCTCCTGCGCCGCGGTGTTCGGCGTGATGGCGTCGGCGGCCTCGCCGTCCCGGCGCCCGTCGCGCACGTGCGTCTCCGCGTCCTCGGCCTCGTGGAGCACCTCGCCGAGGGCCGTCCGGGGATGTGCCTTCCGGTCGTCGCGCTGCTCGTGGTGGTCGTCGTGTCCGCCCGGCATGGGGTCTCCTTCCGCCGCCGCGTCCCACGCGTCCCGCGGTCCGCGCGGCTGGGTCGTCCTGATCGTTTTCGGGTTACCCGCAGACGCCGTCTCAAGCCTGCGGGGGGCCGCCGTCGTGGTGACGGCGGCCCCTCGGCGCGGTCGCGGCGATCGGAACGCCTGGCGGCGGCTCACATGTGGACGACCGGTGCCGCGTCCGCGTCCTGCTTCGGCACCCCGCGCCGGTAGAGCAGGAAGGCGATGACCGTGCCCGCGCCGAAGAGGACCGCGGACCACCAGAAGGCGGTGGTGTAGCTCTCGATCGTCGCCTGCGCCTGCACCTGCCTGCTCGGCGGGTTGTGGGCCGCCAGGTAGTCGGTGGCGGCGCTCGCGGCGAGCGTGTTCAGCAGGGCCGTGCCGATCGAGCCGCCCACCTGCTGCATGGCGTTGACGGTGGCCGAGGCGACCCCCGCGTCCTCGGCCGCGACCCCGCCGGTGGCCAGCTGCATGGCGGGCGGCATGACCAGGCCGAGGCCCACACCGATCACGATCACCTGGGGCAGCACCGCGCTCGCGTAGGAGGAGCCGACGCCGATGCCGGTCAGCCAGGCCATGCCGGCCGTGGCGATCGCGAAGCCCAGCGGGATGACCGCCTTCGGGCCGATCCGGGGCAGCAGGACGGTGGTGCCGAGCTGCGCGGCCACCATCAGCGCGCCGACCATGGGCAGGAAGGCGACACCGGTCCGCGTCGGGCTGAAGCCGAGGTTGAGCTGGAGGTAGTAGGTCAGGAAGAGGAACACGCCGAACATGCCGGCGCCGGTCAGGAGCACCGCGACGAACGAGGCGCCGCGGTCGCGGTCGAGCAGGATGCGCAGCGGCAGCAGCGGGTGCGCGGCCCGGGTCTGCCACCAGGCGAAGGCCGCCAGCAGCAGGCCGCCCGCGATGAGGAAGCCCCAGGTCAGCGGCGAGCCCCAGTCGTGCGTCTCGGCGTTGGAGAAGCCGTACACCACGGAGAACAGACCCGCGGCGACCAGGATCGTGCCCGGCACGTCCAGCCTGGCGTCCGCCGCGTCCCGGTGGCTGCCCAGCAGCACCCAGCCGCCGACGAAGGCGACCACCGCGATGGCCACGTTGACGTACAGGGTCCAGCGCCAGTCGAACGCGTCGGTCAGCACGCCGCCGAGCAGCAGGCCGACCGCGCCGCCGGCGCCGGCGATGGCGCCGTACACGCTGAACGCGCGGGCCCGCTCACGGGCGTCGGTGAAGGTGGTGTTGAGCAGCGACAGCGCGGCCGGCGCGAGCAGCGCGCCGAAGGCGCCCTGCAGGGCGCGGGCGACGACCAGCAGGGTGAAGCCGTTCGCGGCACCGCCGAGCGCGGAGGCCGCGGCGAAGCCGACGATGCCGACGAGGAAGGCGGGCTTGCGGCCGAACAGGTCCGCGATGCGGCCGCCGAGCAGCAGCAGCGAGGCGAAGGCCAGCGCGTAGGCGGTCACGATCCACTGCCGGTTGCCGTCGGAGAAGCCGAGGTCGGCCTGGGCGGACGGCAGGGCGATGTTCACGATGGTGGCGTCGAGGACCACCATCAGCTGGGCGACGGCGATGACCGCGAGGATCCACCACCGCCTGGCCGGGGCCTGGGTGGGGGCCTTCGCGAGGGCCCCCGTACGGGTGCCGTCGGCGACAGTCTTCTGGGGCATGGGGAACCACTCCGGGAAGCTCGCGTAGACGCGTAAACGAAACCGTTTCGTACAGGTGGAGGCTAGAACAGTTTCAGCGAAACGGCAACGTTTCGCTTGCGGGGGGGCGGGGGCGACGGGTACCGCACCGGCCGCGGTGTCCTCGCCGCCGAGGACACCGCGGCCGGTGACGCCGGGCCCGGGGGCCTTCGGCAGGGCCCTAGGCGAGCTGCCTGCGTACCAGCTCGTGCAGCCGGCCCCCGGTGTCGGCGAGCAGGTCGGCGGGCGTGCCCTGCTGGACGACCTTGCCGTCCTCCATGACCACCACCCGGTCCGCGTCCAGCACCGTCGACAGACGGTGGGCGATGACGACACGGGTGGCGTTGAGCTTGCGGGTGCTCTCGATGACGACGCGCTGGGTGTCGTTGTCCAGGGCGCTGGTCGCCTCGTCGAAGAACAGGATGCGCGGGCGCCGGATCAGCGCCTGGGCGATCATCAGGCGCTGCCGCTGCCCGCCGGAGATCGCGCCGTTGCCCGCGACGATCGTGTGCAGGCCCATCGGCATCCGCTCGATGTCCGCCGCGAGACCCGCCAGCTCCGCCGCGGCCATCGCCTCCTCCGGCGTGTACGGCTCGGTCCCGCAGATGACGTCGAGGATCGACCCCGTGAACGGCTGGGCGTGCTGGAGCACGACACCGCACTGGCGGCGCACCGCGGAGGGGTCCAGGGCGGCCAGGTCCTGGCCGTCGTAGAGCACACTGCCCGAGACCGGCCGGTCGAAGCCGATGAGCAGCCGGAGCAGGGTGGACTTGCCGCAGCCGCTGGGCCCGACGATCGCCACGAACTCCCCGGGGCGCACCGCGAACGACACGTCGTCCAGTACGAGCGGCCCGTCGTCGGCGTACCGGAAGGAGAGCCGGCGGGCCTCCACCGCGCCGGACAGCGGACCCGGCCGGGTGCTCCCGGAGCGCACCTCGGGGGTGGCGTCCAGGACCGGCCTGATCTCCTCGAACAGGGGCAGCGCGGCCACCGCGGAGACGAAGGACCCGGTGAGCTGGGTGACCGAGGTCAGCAGCATCGTCACCGACGTGTTGAAGGTGAGGAACGCCGCCGCCGACATCGCACCCCTGGCCGGGCCCGCCAGCAGCATGAACATCAGCAGGGTGCACACCGGCAGGTAGACCGCGCCCAGCACCGTGGTGAGGTTCTTGATCCGGCCCACCTTCTGCTGGAGCTCCCGGCTGCGCGCGAACTCACCGGCCCAGGCGGCGTACGCGTAGTTCTCGGCCGCCGCCACCCGCAGCTTCGGCAGGCCCCTGAGGGTCTGGAACGCCTGGTTGTTCAGCTTGTTGCCGAGCACCACGAGGCGCCGCTGCCAGCGCACCTGCCACAGCCCGAGACCGAGGAACACGGCGGCGATGACGACGAGCATGCCGATCGCCGCCAGCGCCATCGGCACGCTGAACCAGAACAGCAGCCCCAGGTTCATCGCCCCGACCGTCACGGACTGCGCGACCACCGGACCGACGCCCGCCAGCAGCCGGCGGATCGCGCTGATCCCCATGGCCGCGCTGGCCAGTTCGCCGGTGGAGCGCTGGGTGAAGAACCGGGTCGGCAGCCGCAGCAGCCGGTCCCAGACGGCCGGTTGCAGCGCCGCCTCGATGCGGCCCTCCAGACGCAGGATGGTCAGGTTCTCCAGCAGCGTGAACGCGGCCGACACCACCCCGCTCAGCAGCACGGCGAGACAGACCTGGGCGATCAGGTCCTCCTGCGCCCTCGGCACGTACTCGCCGAGCACCTTGCCCGTGGCGACGGGTACCAGGGCGCCGATCGCCACCGTCACCAGCCCGGCCAGCCCCAGGTGGAGCAGGTCGCCGCGGGTGCCCCGCAGACAGAACCGGAGCAGGGCCGCCGGGGTGAGGCGGCGCTCGGGCAGCGGCCGGTAGAACATCACCGCGCGCGGCTCGAACTCCGCCGCGTTCGCCTTCTCGACCGGGGTCTCCCGGCCGGTGCCCGGGTGGACGGCCGCGTAGCCGCCGCGCCGCCACAGCAGCGCGACCGGCGCCCCGGACAGCGCCCGGTGCCCGACCAGCGGGCCCACGTTCTCCCGCCACCAGCGCCCGTCGAGGCGCACCGCCCGGGTGCGCACCCGGGAGGCGAGGGCGACCCGTTCGACCGGGTCGAGGCGGTCGCTCTCGGTGCCGCCCTGCGCCGGTCCGGCCAGCTCTATCCCGGCCGCCTCGGCGACCAGCCGGCAGGCCGCGTACGTCGCGTCCGCGTCGGCGGCCGTGGTGCGGCGGGCCGAGCGCCTGCCGATGGCGGCCAGCAGGGTCTGGTCGGCCTGGGCGCGGACCGCCTCACCGGCCTTGATGCCGGCGGCCGTCCGCGTCTCGTGGGTGCGCTCCAGCTGCTCGATCCACCGGTCGAGCGCGGTCAGCAGCCGGTACTGCTGGTCCACCATGCTCTGCCACAGCGCCGGGTCCATCAGCAGGTCGGCGGCGGCCTCCGCGCCGTACAGCGACCCGTACTGCACGCTGCCCGGCGGCACCTGCATCCAGAATACGTCGTCGTCCCCCGCGCTCGAAGGAGCTCCCGCGGGTGCACCCCCATGGGCGGCCGTCCGCTCCTCGGCCATCGGCGCCTGGAACAGGACGGACAGTCCGCGGCCCACGCCGAGGGCGAGCGCGTACTCCAGCGGGCTCGACGTGGGCGGCACGTACTGGGGGTTGCCGTACGCGTCGTAGGACCAGGTCTGGGTGTGCGCGGGCTGGTACAGCTCGCGCAGGCCGACGCGGTGCACCACGCAGTCCCGCGCCGGGCGCGCCACGAGCGTGTGCTGCGCGCCCGCGACCGGACCGAGCAGCAGCGCGCCCGCCTCCAGCCGGCCGAGGTGGTGCCAGTGGCCCTGCTCGGCGGCGTCCACGGCGAAGAGGTCCAGGGCGCCGGCCGCCACCAGCCAGAGCACCTGCGGGCCCTGGAGGTCCAGCCGGTTGAGACCGGCGCAGTCGACCCGGGTGCCGAGTGTGCCCAGCGCGCCGAGGACGAGGTCGCCCTCGTCCCCCTCCTGCTCCTGCTCCTGCCGAACCGTCGTCATCTCACCGCTCCCTGACCAGCGCGGCGTACGCGCCGCCGCGCGCCACCAGCTCCTCGTGCCGTCCGCGCTCCACGACCGTGCCGTGCTGGAGCACGACGATCTCGTCGCTGTCGCGGACCGTGCTCAGCCGGTGGGCGATCACCACGCAGGCGCAGCCGCGACGGCGCAGGTTGTCCATCACGACCTGCTCGGTCTCCGCGTCCAGCGCGCTGGTCACCTCGTCCAGCACGAGGATGCTGGGCCGGCGCACCAGCGCCCGCGCGATCTCGAGGCGCTGGCGCTGCCCGCCGGAGAAGTTGCGGCCGTCCTGCTCGACGGCGCTGTGGATGCCGCCGGGGCGGCGCGTCACCACGTCGTACAGGGCCGCGTCCTGCAGCGCCTCCACCACGGCCTCGTCCGGCACCGACGGGTCCCACAGCGCCACGTTGTCGCGGACCGAGCCCTCGAAGAGGAAGACGTCCTGGTCGACGAAGGACACCGAGGCGGCGAGCGCGCCGCGCGGGATGTCCTCCAGACGGCGGCCGTCGATGCGGATCACCCCGTCCCAGGGCGTGTACAGGCCCGAGATCAGCCGGGACACGGTCGACTTGCCGCTGCCCGAGCCGCCCACCAGCGCCACCTGCCGGCCCGGACCCACCGTCAGGTCGAAACCGCTCAGCAGCGGCCGGTCCAGCGGGCTGTAACCGAAGGTGACGTTCTCCAGTTCGACGTGCCCGTGCAGCCGGCGGGTGGAGTCGCTCCCGCCGGGGCGGGCGTAGAGCGGGTCGGCCCGGAAGTTCTCCACGTCCTTGAGCCGGGCCACGTCGGCGGCGAAGTCCTGGATGCGGCCCGCCACGCCGTTGAGCCGGGTCAGCGGCGCGGTGAAACGCGTGACCAGCGCCTGGAAGGCGACCAGCAGGCCGACCGAGATGTGCCCCTCGACCGCCCGCAGGCCGCCGATCCACAGGATCAGCGCGCTGTTGACGGTGGCCAGCGTCGGCGCGACCACCCCCAGCCAGGCGCTGGGCACACCGAGCCGCTGCTGCTCCTCCAGGGTGGTGGCGTGCTGCCCGGCCCACTTGCGGAAGTAGCCGTCCTCGCCGCCGGTCGCCTTCATCGTCTCGATCAGCTGCAGTCCGGTGTACGAGGTGGTGGTGAGCCGCGCGGTGTCCGCGCGCAGCTTCGCCGTCCGGGTGGCCCGCAGCCGTACGACCAGCCGCATCGCCACCACGTTGAGCAGCGCCACGCCGATCCCGAGGAAGGTCAGCTGCGGGTCGTAGGTGTAGAGCAGGACCGCGTACAGCACGACCACGATCGCGTCGACGCCCGCCGCCGCGAGGTCGCGGGCCAGCGTCTCGGCGACCTGGTCGTTGGACTGCAGCCGCTGCACCAGGTCGGCGGGGGAGCGCTGGGCGAAGAAGGTCACCGGCAGCCGCAGCAGATGGCGCAGGAAGCGGGCGCTGGAGAGGGTGGAGGAGATGATCCGGCCGTGCAGCAGGTTGGCCTGCTGCAGCCAGGTCAGCACCAGCGTGAGCAGCACGCAGGTCGCCATCGACGCGAACAGCACGCCCAGTAGCGAGGTCTGATGGCCGATGAGGAACATGTCGATGTAGGTGCGGCTGAGCGCGGGCACGGCCGCGCCCACCGCCACCAGCAGCAGGCTGGCCAGCACGGCGGCGGGCAGCGCGCCCGCGGTGCCGCGCAGCCGGGCCGGCATCGCGCCGAGCACGCCCGGCCTGCGGCCGCCCCGGGTGAAGCCGTCGCCGGGCTCCATCACCAGCACCACACCGGTGAAGCTGCCGTCGAACTCCTCCATGGGCACGAACCGGCGGCCCTTGGCGGGGTCGTTGATGTACACGCCGCGCCGGCCGAGGCGGCGGCCCATGCCGTCGTAGACGACGTAGTGGTTGAACTCCCAGAACAGCACGGCCGGGGCCCGCACCTCGGCGAGCGCGGCCAGGTCCATCTGCATGCCCTTGGCCGTCAGGCCGTAACCGCGGGCCGCCTTCAGCAGGTTGCTGGCGCGCGAGCCGTCGCGGGAGACGCCGCAGGCGATGCGCAGCTCCTCCAGCGGCACGTGCCGGCCGTAGTGGCCGAGCACCATGGCGAGGGAGGCGGCACCGCACTCCACGGCCTCCATCTGGAGCACGGTGGGCGTACGGACCGTGCCGCCGCTGGGCTTGGGCACCGGCCGCCTGGCCGGCGCGGCCCGTCTGCGGCCGCGGGATTCCTGCGTGGTGGTCACGGGAGCAGCCAATCGAGGGGGCGCTGGTCGGCGAGCCGGACGGAGCCGGAGGCGAGGGTCATGGAGTCGAGGCGGTAGGGCGGCCCGTCGCCGGTGGACCACCGGTAGCCGCTGCGGGTGGCGGACGACCGGTCCAGGGCCACGAGGACGGCCACCGGGCGTCCCTTACGGGTGAACTGCTCGCCGAGCTGGCTGTCGCCGAGGAAGGCGGCGATCGACTGCGGGGACTGGGCGGCGCGGTCCACGGACCTCACGTGTCCGCGCAGTACGCCGTAGCGCTCGGTCGGCACGGAGGACACGGTCAGGTCGACCGGGGCGTGCGCGGGGATGGCGGCGGCGTTCTCGGCGGGGACGTACACGGTGGCGTAGAGCGGGTCGGAGGCGTGCGCGACCTTCTCGACGGCGGCCACGTCGGTGCCGGTCCTGATGATCTGGCCGATGGTGGCGGCGAGCGCGGTGACGCGGCCTGCCGCGACCGCGCGGACCGTCGCGTCGCCCTGTGCCGTGCGGACCCTGAGCACGGGGGCGCCGGCCGGCAGCCGTTCGCCCTCCTTGGCGAGGACGGCGGTCACCTGGCCGGTCACGGGGCTCTGCAGCAGGTAGCTGCCCTGCCCGTGGGTGAGGACGGCCTGCGCGCTCACGGTGGAGGCGACCGAACCGGTCACCGCCCACACGGAGGCGGCCGCCATGACGACGACGGTGACGCCGAGCGCGAGCCAGCCCTGGGGGCGGGCCAGCCGCACCGGGAGGTCGAGCTCCTCCGGCGACTGGAGCTTGGCGAGGGCCTGTTGGCGGAACTGCACGGAACTTCCTCACCCCAGAAAGGACGTCGTCAGGGTGCGTTCCGGGGCACCCGAGAGTCCCGGAGCCTGGGGACGGCTCCGGGACTTCGGTGACACCGGGGTGCGATCAGAGACCGGCGACCAGGTTGGTCAGCGGCTGGGTGTTCAGGCCGGTGACGCCCTCGACGGTGCCGACAGCGGTGTCCACCAGGCCGGAGACCGGGGCGATGCCGTTCAGGGCGCCGGTGGCGGTGTTCAGGGCGTTCACGGAAAGACCGCCGGAGACGTTGTCCAGCTCGGCGTCCGAGATCTCGACGGTCTCGACCTGGGGGGTGGAGTTCATGGTGGGAACTTCCCTTCATATGGATATTCACAAGGGGGAAGCGGCCCCCTCTGGGGACAGGACGGCCGCGTCCGCGGGGCGTCGGGCGCCCGTCTCCGGAAGCCCGGGGGACCCCCGCGATGCGATGGATCAAAGCACGCGCGCCGCTCGCGCTTCCAATCAACCAGGGCTCTCACCTGCGAACTTGGCGCACGGTCGGGCGTATACGTGCAGGCGCGGGCACGGCATGTCGATGAGTCCTTCACATGCCGCACGGCATCGGCGCCGCCAGACCCTTGCCCGAGGGCCGGGGAATCCGGCACTCGGCGCCAATGGCACCCAGGGGGGCGTGCGGATGTGCAGAAGCGGCGACGTCCGTGATTCGGTTGAGCATTCAATGTGCAGATTCCCTGAAGCAGGGATTCCGGTACGTGTCCTCAACGGAGCGCTACCGACCGGTGGCCGAGCGTGTCAGCCCATCAGGGCGTAGACCGTGCTCGCCCGGGCCGCCAGCGCACCCGAACCGGCGTCGCTCAGCGTGATGTCCGCGAACGCCATCCGCCGGCCGAGCTTGGTGAGGACCGCCTCGATCAGGACATCCGCACCGGTCACCGCGCGCTGGAACGACGTCGACTGCTGAACGGTCGTCATCGGCACGAATCCGCCCCGCGCGGCCGACACCGCGATCACCGTCGCCGTGTCCGCGGCCGCCATCAGCGCCTGGCCCGAGAGCCCGCCGCCCTCCCGGGCGAGCCGGTCCGACCAGGGCAGCCGCAGGACCGCCCGGTCCTCGCCCACCGCCTCGACGGACAGCCCCAGTTCGAGCACCCAGGGGGCGAAGTTGGCGGAGAGGATCTCGCCGGCCTCGGCGGTGGTCATCGTCATGCGGGCGATTCTTCCCGGCCGTCCGGCGCGGCACGCGGCACCTGGCCGATTCACCCCCGTGGCACGCCTGTTGGCAAACGGAATTGAACGCACCGTGTGACCCGCCCGTACCTAGAGCCATCCAGGCGCCCCCCAACGACTGCCCGACAGCGGCAGACCCCCGTCCCCAGGAGGTCGAGAAGTTGAGTCACAAGCGAATGCCCAAGCGCAAGGCCGCGATAGCGGTGGGCGGTGTCGCGGCGCTCGGAGCGGCAGCACTCCTGCTGCCCAACGCCAACGCATCCCAGGGCAACGACCAGGCCTCGGGCGCCGCCGGCACCGCGAAGACGCTGAAGGCGGCGGACGCCTCGAACCTCGCGGCCCAGCTCCAGAAGGCGCTCGGTGACGCCCTCGCGGGGGCCTACTACGACAGCGGCAAGCAGCAGCTCGTCGTGAACGTCGTCAACGGCGACAAGAACGTCGTCGTGCAGGCGCAGAAGGCGGGCGCCGCCGTCCGCCAGGTCGCCAACAGCACGGCCGAACTCAAGGCGGCCGCGCGGACCCTGAAGACCAAGGCGACCATGCCGGGCACCGCCTGGGCCGTCGACGCGCGCACCGACAAGGTCGTCGTCACCGCCGACTCCACCGTCACCGGCGCCAAGTGGGACCGGCTCGAGTCGACCGTGCGCGGTCTCGGCGCGGACATGGCCACCCTGAAGAAGTCGGCCGGCACCTTCAAGACCTTCGTCTCCGGCGGCGACGCCATCTTCTCCCAGGTGCAGGGCGGTCAGGTCCGCTGCTCCCTCGGCTTCAACGTCACCGCGTCCGACGGCAGCCCCGCCTTCCTGACGGCCGGTCACTGCGGTGTCGCCGCCAAGGACTGGTCCGACTCCCAGAACGGCCAGCCCGTCGCCACCGTCGACCAGGCCACCTTCCCGGGCAACGACTTCTCGCTGGTGAAGTACAACGACGCCGCCACCCAGGCGCCCAGCGAAGTCAACGTCGGCAACGGCCAGACCGTGCAGATCAAGCAGGCCGCGGACGCCACCGTCGGTTCGACCGTCTTCCGGATGGGCTCCACCACCGGGCTGCACAACGGCCAGGTGACCGGTCTCGACGCCACCGTCAACTTCCAGAGCGAGACCGACCCGAACGGCGTCGACACCGTCAACGGCCTCATCCAGACCAATGTCTGCGCCGAGGCCGGCGACAGCGGCGGCTCGCTGTTCACCCAGGACGGCGGCGCCGTCGGCCTCACCTCCGGCGGCAGCGGCGACTGCAAGAGCGGTGGCGAGACCTTCTTCCAGCCGGTCACCGCCGCCCTCCAGGCCACGGGCGCCACCCTCGGCGACGGCGGCAACGGCGCGGGTGCCGGCGCGGGCGACCAGGCCGGCACCGCCGACCCCTCGGCGTCGGCCGGTGACCAGGCCGGTGCCGGTGCCGGTGCCGGTGCCGGTGACCAGGCGGGCGCGGGTGACCAGGCCGGCACCGCCGACCCCTCGGCGTCGGCCGGCGACCAGGCCGGTGCCGGTGACCAGGCCGGCGGCGACCAGATCGGCGGCGGCGCCGACCCGTCCGCCACGGCCGGCGACCAGAGCGGCGCCGACCAGAGCGGTGCGGCCGACCAGAGCGGCACCGGCGACCAGAGCGGCGCGAACGCGGGAACCGGTCACCGGTCCGGCGCCGGCTCGGGCCACGGCGGGTCGTCCTGACGCTGACCCCGTCCTCGTGACCCGCTCACGTCCCCGAGGCGTCCCGCGCGAGCGACGACGACCTCGCCGGTAACCACGGGAGGGCGGAAGCCGCGGGAACGCCCCCGCACAACTCCCCGTCCGGCCAGAGCGGTTCCGGCCGGCGGGGACGGTCCGGCCCTCCGGCGGGAGGGCCGGACCACGGCTGCCGGGCCCGGCGAACGGGCCACGGCTGTCGGGCCCGGCGGGCAGAGTACGGCCGTCGGGCTCGGCGAATGGGCCGCGGCTGTCGGGCTCGGCGGGCGGGCCACGGCCGTCCGGCTCGGCGAACGGACTACGGCCCTCGGGCTCGGCGGACGGACCCCGGTTACCGGGCCCGGCGAACCGGCCTGGGCCACCGGGACCGGCGAACCGGCCCCCGGGAACCGGGCCCGGCGAACCGGCCTCGGTCACCGGGACCGGCCGATCAGCCGGCCTCGCCGGCCCGCAGCAGCAGTACCGCCACGTCGTCCGCCCGTTCCCGGGCGGCCGCGCTGTGCCGTACCAGTTCGTCGGCCAGGTGCTCCAGCGGCTGGTCGCCGACCTCCGCGAGCAGCGCGCCCAGCTCGACCAGGGAGTCCTCGATGTCGACCCCGGGCGACTCCACCAGGCCGTCCGTGTACAGGACCAGGACCGATCCGGGCGCCAGGGACACCTCGGTCGTCGGATACGTCGCCGACGCGTCGATCCCGAGCAGCGGGCCGCCGGCCAGGTCCAGCACCCGCACCCGTCCGTCCGGGCGTCTGAGCAGGGGCGGGGGATGCCCGGCGCGGGCCATCACGGCCTTGCCGCGCGCCGGGTCGAGCCGCAGGTAGAGGCAGCTGGCGAAGAGTTCGGCGCCGAGGTCGACCAGCAGCTGGTTGGTGCTGCGCATCACCTCCTGGGGCGGCTGGCCCACCGTCGTGTAGGCCCGCACCCCGGTGCGGATCTGTCCCATCAGCGCCGCCGCCGTCACGTTGTGGCCCTGCACGTCCCCGATCACGGCGGCCGCCAGCGGCCGGGCGGGCACGAGGTCGTAGAAGTCGCCGCCGATCTCCATGCCCAGGGTGGCCGGCAGATAGCGGGCCGCCGCCTCGATGCCCGGCAGCCGGACGAGCGAGTGCGGCAGCAGCGACTGCTGCAGACCCTGCGCGAGCCGGTGCTTGGCGTCGTAGAGCAGGGCGCGTTCCAGGGCCTGCGCGATCAGACCGCCCAGGCTGGTCAGGACCGCCCGCTCGTCGGCGGGGAAGCCGTGCGGTTCGGCGTACGCCAGCACGCAGGTGCCGACCGGCCGCCCGGACGCGATGAGCGGCAGATAGGCCCAGGCCGCGAACCCGTCCGGGGTCTCGTGCCGGTTCGGGTACAGCCGCTCCAGGTGCTCCCGCGAGTCGAAGAACGCCGGCACCCCGCTGTTCAGAGCCTGGGTGCCCGGGGCGCGCTCGCTCAGCGGCAGCCCGGCGAACCGCTCGACGACGTGCGGGTCCGGGTAGCCGCGGTGGCCCAGCACGTGCAGCCGCCCGGCCTCCGAGCCCAGGATCACCAGCGCCTGGCTGCCCACCGACGGGGCTACCTCGTCCCAGACCAGCTGCACCACGTCCTGCACGCTCACCGCCTCGGTCAGCGCCCCGGCCAGGCTCAGCACCTGGGAGATGGTCACCAGCCTCGGGTGCCCCCGCTCCGTCGGCGGCGCGGTGCGCGCCATGTCCGCCACCGCCCGGGCCCGGCTGATCCGCACGCTCAGCCCGGTGGTGCTCGGGTACATCCGGAACGACAGCCACTCGCCCGGCGGGCGCAGCGCGACGAACGAGGTGGCCTGCTGGCTCATCAGCGCGGCCCGGTAACGGTCCTCGTACATCGGGTCGTTCAGCCACGGCACCGACACCCAGGGCAGGGTGCCGAGCAGTTCGCCGGCGGGCCGGCCGAGCATCTCGGTGGCGGCCGCGTTGGCGAAGCAGATCCGGCCGTGCAGATCCAGCGACACCAGTCCGTAGGGCAGCCGGGACACCATGCGTGCCGCTTCGACCGAACCGAGCGTTCCCACCACCCCGGAGACGGGCGTGGCCAGCAGGTCGCGCTCGGGACCCGGCAGCCGGTTCTCCGCTGCGGCCCGCTCCAGCCGCAGGGCCAGCCGCGCGCAGGCCGCCGTCAGGTGCTCGCGCTCCCCGTCGGACAGCTCGTGCGCGTGCGCGCCGGGCCAGGTGAGGAACACGGCTCCGTACACGGTGTCCGCCGTCGCCACCGGCAGCGCGGCCAGTGCGAAGGGATACGGCAGCACCACCGCGATGCGCGGGTAGCTGCGGGCCATCTCCTCCTCGCCGCCCACCCACACCAGGCGCCGCAGGCGCACCGCGTCCGCGACCGGGATCGGCGCGCTCAGCCCGACCCGCTCCCAGGGCGCCGCGAACGCCCGGGGCATGCCCGCCATCACCGCCATCTCCAGGACCGGCTCGTCGGGGTGGAGCAGGTACACCGCCCCGGCGTGCGCGTGCACCCCGTCGAGCATCGAGGCGAGCGCGAGCGACAGCAGCGGCTCACCGGCCGGTGCGCCGGCGTCCGCCGGTGCCCGTGTCGGCCCTGGCCCGTCGGACACGCCGACCACCTCCTCACACGGCCGCGCGTCGCCTCGCTTCCCGGGGACAAGGCTGCCTCGCGGGGGAGCGCGGCGCACGGCGAGCGCCTCGGACCGCTTCCCGGCCGGCGGTGCTCACCTGCGGGGGAGCGGCGCCGCCCGGGGTGCGCACGGATACCCCGGGCGGCCGTGCTCATGCCCCCGGAACCGGCGCGCGCGGTGACGGCGCGCTCCCCATGTATGCCCCTGTGCACCCCGTCGGCCGGATCCGGGCGCTGAATGACGGGGCCGGCGGACGGAACCCGTCGACGGCGGGGGAGGCGTTACCGTACGGTACGCGGTGGTCACACCGGGTCGGCCGGGGCGTAGGAACCGGCCGCGAGAGGAAGGGTGGGGGGCGCCGTGAAGGGCGAGGACCCTTGGATCAGGCCACTGCGCGGTGCCGCGGAGCCACGCGCGCGCGTGCTCTTCTTTCCGCACGCCGGTGGCGCCGCCTCGTTCTACGCTCCGTTCGCGCGCCGGTTTCCCCAGGGGTACGACGTGGCGGCCGTCCAGTACCCGGGGCGGCAGGAGCGCTTCGGCGAGCCCTTCGTGACGACCGTCGAAGGGCTCGCCGCCCAGGTGGTGCCGTCCCTGCGGCGGTGGGCCGCGGGGCCCGTCCCGCTCGTGCTCGTCGGCCACAGCATGGGCGCGTCCGTCGCCTTCGAAACGGTGCTCGGGCTCGGGCGCGAAGGGGCGACGGCGCACTGTCGTCTCGTCGTCTCCGGGCGGAGCGCTCCCTCCAGGCCCCGCGAGACACCCGCCTGCGACACTGACGAGGAGATCCTCGACAACATCGCCGGTCTCGGCGGCACCGACGCGGCGGTCATCCGCGATCCGGATCTGATGGACCTGGTGCTGCCCGCCCTGCGCAATGATTACCGGGCGGTCACCTGGTACCGGCCGGCCCCCGACCTGGTCGTGGACACGCCCGTCCTGTGCCTGACAGGGGATCGGGACCCTCGGGTCGCGCCGGACGAGGCCGCGGCCTGGAAGAGTCACACGAGCGCCGGTTTCCGGCTGGAAATCCTCCCTGGAGAGCACTTCTACCTGTCGGACCAGCCGGACACCTTCGTGCGGCTGGTCGCCGAGTGCGCCGACGTGTGAGGGCGTGGACCGACGCCGACGGGCAACGCGTCCGCGGCGCACGGAACCCGGTCTGTACTGCCGTTGTCCGGTCGGGGCACGGGCGCGCGGCCCGGAATCGCGCGTGCCGGTAACTCCCGTGGCGTGGCGCCGGGTTCCCCGTGTGCGGTGCCCGCCGCCGGGGCCCGGGCCGCACAGCCTTCACGTCGGCCGGCGCCCCGTGGTGGCTTGAATCATCGGGTGGGACCCGGCGCACGCCTCCGCACCTCCGTGTCGTACAACCGCAGGTGGCGCCGGCTGCTGCCCGCGCGTCGGCAGGAGGGTCAAATCCTCGGCGCCGCAAGGAGTTTGAGGATGGCGCGAAGGGATACACGCTCGTAGCGCCGGGTCGGCGCCGGTGAGCCGCCCCCATCCACTTCGGGGGGTTGCCATTCCGTCACCCGACGTGAAAACTGTGAGCGCCCTTCGACCCGGACGGATCGGGTCGAAGTGTATTTCATGCATACCAAGCACCAGATTCGTGGCACGGAGGGGTCTCGCGCGACTCGCTGCGCGGGCAGAGTCACTGGGGGATGTGGAGATGTCTGCTGGGTGCCCGAGGCGCGCGCTGCCAGGCTGTGGACGCGCGAACCCGCCGGCCGTACGGCGGATCTCCGGATCGCCCGGAGCCGGCGTCCTGCCGGACGGAACCCGGCCCCGGGCCTGCTGACGCCCTGCGGGGCACCGGGCCGCATGCCGCGACGGGACGTACGGGCTGACGTCCGAGCGGCCGGTCGCACCCCCTGACCGCGCGTCGGTCGTCCGGCGCGCAGCGAGAGCCGCACCCGTGGTCCGGAGCTGTCGACCACGTCCGTCGCGGCAAGGGCCACCCGCCCGGCGCACCCTCACCACCGTGGACGGCGCACGCCGGACCCGCGCGTCCTCACCCAAGGAGAACCGGTGACAAGCACCCGACCGACGAGGGCCGAATCGCCCTTGGACGCGTTACCCGACCGGTGGCGGTCCTTACGCGAGGCGGGCCCCGTGACCTACGACGAAGCACAGGGCCAGTGGCGCGTCGTGGACCACCAGGGGGTCTCCGCCGTGCTCGCCGACCCCGCGACGTACTCCTCCGACCTCACGCCGATCACCCCCACCCAGGAGGACTTCGAGACCTTCCGGCAGGGGAACTTCGTCGGCATGGACCCGCCGGAACACCGCAAACTGCGCACCCTGGTGAGCCAGGCCTTCACCCCCAGGGTGGTCCAGGGGCTCGAACCGCGCATCGAGGACGTCTGCGCGCGCCTCCTCGACGGTGTCGCCGACCGCGACCGGTTCGACCTGGTCGACACCCTGGCCTACCCGCTGCCCATCATCGTGATCGCCGAACTCCTCGGCATCCCCGCCGACGACCACAGACTCTTCCAGGAGTGGGCCAGTACCCTCTTCGGCGGCGACCAGCTCGGTGACAGCCTGGACATGGCCGACCTGGAGCGGGCGCTGGAGGCCATCGCCCCGACCGTGCGCGAGATGAACGGGTACGTGCTGGACCACATCCGGCGCCGCCGGGCCCGCCCCGGGGACGACCTCACCAGCCGGCTCCTGGCCGCGGAGGTGGACGGAACGCGCCTCGCGGACGAGGAGATCGTCGGATTCGTCGCCCTGCTGCTGGTGGCCGGGCACATCACGACCACCGCGCTGCTCGGCAACGCCGTGGTCACCTTCGACGGCCACCCGGGCACCTTCCCCGCGCTGCGCGAGGACCCCGGCCGGCTGCCGGACGCGGTCGAGGAAGTGCTGCGCTGGCTGCCGCCCTTCCCCGAGCTGGGACGGCGCACCACCAGACCGGTGGTGCTCGGCGGCCAGGAGATCCCGGCCGACACCCTGCTGATGGTGCACCTGGGTGCCGCCAACCGCGATCCCTCCCGCTTCACCCGTCCGGACGTCTTCGACGTGGCCCGCAGTCCGAATCCCCATCTGACCTTCGGCCACGGCATCCACTTCTGCTTCGGCGCACCACTGGCCCGGCTGGAAGCGCGGATCGCGCTGCACATGCTGATGGAACGTTTCCCCGCGCTCACGATCCCCTCCTACGACGACGTCACGTACCAGAATCCGGCCGTCCTCGTCGGCGTACGGCACCTACCGGTCGCCGTCACCAGGCCCTGACGCGCCGGCGCGCGCAGGCTCCGCACCGCTCACCCGCGGACCGGCCGCGTTCCCTCCCCGCATCCGCTCTCACGAGGAGTCCCCTGCCCATGCCGTACCCCAGCGCTGCCCCGGTCGCCGAGCGGCCACCGTCCCCCCTGCGCGACGAGCTGCAGAGCCGCCTCGACACCCTCGCCCGCGCCCACCGTGTGCCCGGTGCCCAACTGGCCGTCCACACCGGCACGCACACCCTGAGCGTGCACACCGGCACGGCCGACGCCGCGACGGGAGCCCCCTTCACCGCGGACACGGCCGTACCCCTGGGCTCGGTCACCAAGATCGGCACGGCCGCCGTCGTGCTGCTCCTCGCCGACGACGGCGACCTCGACCTCGACGAGCCCGCCGCCGGACTCGTGCCGGAACTGCGGCCGTTACCCAGGGTGTCCGCGCGGCATCTGCTCAGCCACACCGCCGGCCTGCCGACCGGACCCGACTCCGACAGCGCCGCCGGCACCACCGCCGCGCGCTACCTCTCGGCGGTCTGCACCGCGCGGAACGCCCTGTTCCCACCGGGAACGGCCTTCTCCTACTCCAACGCCGGCTACGTCGCCGCCGGCCGGCTCGTGTCCGAAGTGACCGGCATGACCTGGCAGGAAGCGCTGCGCGCGCTCCTCCTGGAACCCCTGGGCATCGTCCCCGCCTTCCTCGGCGACGCCGCTCCCGCGCGGCCGGTCGCCACCGGCCACGCGCTCAACACCGCCACCGGCCTGGTGCGCCCGGCCCACCAGAACCTCGCCCCGGTGGAGGCCCCGGCCGGAGCCCTGCTGGCCGGCGCCGAGGACCTCGTGGCCCTGGGCAGGGCGCTCGTCGGCCGGTCCACCGTCCTGCCCGCGTCCGCCGCCGCCCGGATGCGCCGCCCCGAACCGGCCGCCGACCCGGGTGCGCTGGCCGACTCCTGGGGTCCGGGCCTCGCGCTCTTCGAGCAGGACGGCCGCCTGTGGTGCGGCCACGACGGGAACGCCCAGGGCACCTCCTGCCACCTGCGGGCCGAGCCGGACAGCGGCGTCGTCGTCGCCTTCACCGGCAACTCCGGCGGCGCCACCGCCCTGTGGCGGGACCTCGCCGCCGACCTCGCCCGGCTCACCGGCATCCGCGTGCCGGCCGCGCCGGCCCCCGCCCGCCGCGGCCGCGCCGTACCGCTGCCGGGGTGCGCCGGCAGCTACCGCAACGGGAGCACGGAGTACGCGGTCAAGCTCGACGGGGACGGCACGCCGACGCTGTCCGTGGACGGCGACTGCCCGATCCCGCTGGTGTGCTACCCGGACCTGTCCTGCGACCTCGTCGACCCGGCCACGGGCCGGCACGAGCCGGGCGGCCGCTTCCACCGCGACCCCGCCACCGGGACCATCGACCGGCTGCAGATATCCGGACGCACCGCGCGCCGCACCGGCACCGTCTGACCGAGACCCGCGTCACGCACCCGCCCCGTACGCAAGGACCCCGCACCGCTTCGGTGTGCCCGCGGGCTGCCCGCGACCGCCGCGCCGGGTCCGCGCGCCGCCCCACGCCCGGAGGACTGCACCCCGATGACGGACCTGCACGCCCAGCCACCCGCCGCGCCCGCCCGCCCACCGGCCGTCCCGCCGCCGGCCCGCGCGCAGCACGCCACCCGTCACGTCCCGCTCGGTGAGCAGTTCACCCGGTGGGTGACGCGCGACCCGCACGCTCCCGCGTTGACCGACGGCCGGCGCACCTGGACGTACGGGGAACTCGCGCGGCGGGCCGCCCGGCTCGCCTCCCACCTCGTGGCGAGCGGCGCCGGACCGGAGCGGACGGTGGCACTGGTCCTGCCGCGCTCGATGGAACTGATAGCCGCCGAACTGGCCGTGGCCCTGGCCGGCGCCGCCTTCCTGCCCGTCGACCCGGGCTATCCGGCCGAACGCCGCGCGCTGATGCTCGCCGACGCCGCGCCCGCCGTCGTGCTGGACGACCCGGACCTGCTCCGCGCGCTGATGGACTCAGGGAAGCAGGATCCGAAGGCGCCCGAGAGCCACGTGCTCCCGGACCACGCGGCGTACGTCATCTACACCTCCGGCTCCACCGGCACCCCCAAGGGGGTCACCGTCACCCACCGCGGCATCGGCGGCTTCGCCGCGGCCGCAGCCGAGCGCTACGCCGCCGGCCCGGGAGACCGTGTGCTGCAGTTCTCCTCACCCAGCTTCGACGCCTCCGTACTGGAGCTGTGCGTCTCCGTCCTGTCCGGCGCCCTGCTCGTCGTCCCGCCGGACGGGCCCTGGCTGGGCGACGAGCTGGCCGCCGTGCTGGACGAGCACCGCATCACCCACGCCCTCATCCCGCCCGCCGCCCTCGCCACCCTGCCCGACCCCGCGGACACCGGCGGCGCGCCGCACCTGCGCACCCTGATCGTCGGGGCGGAGGCCTGCCCGGCCGCGCTCGTCGACCGGTGGGCGCCCGGCCGGCGCATGATCAACTCGTACGGACCGACCGAGGCCACCGTCGTCGCGACCTGGACCGGACCGCTGACCGCCGGGACCGGGACACCGGCCATCGGCAGCCCGCTGCCCGGCACCGAGGCCCACGTCCTGGACGCGGCGATGCGCCCGGTGCCGGCCGGGACCGAGGGTGAGCTGTACGTGGGCGGCGACGGACTGGCCCGCGGCTACCTCGGCCGCCCCGGCCTGACCGCGACCCGGTTCGTCGCCCACCCCTTCGGACCGCCCGGCGCCCGCCTCTACCGCACCGGCGACCGGGTGCGGCGGCGGGCGGACGGCGAGCTGGAGTTCCTCGGCCGGGCCGACCGGCAGGTGAAGGTGCGCGGCTTCCGCATCGAGCCCGGCGAGATCGAGACCGCGCTGACCCGCGACCCCGGCGTCCGCGAGGCCGTCGTCGTGGTCCGCGACGAGGAGCCCGCCCGCGGCCGGCTCGTCGGCTACGTCACGCCCGCCGACCCGGCCCGCAGACCCGAGCCCGCCCGGCTGCGCGCCGCCCTCGCCACCGTCCTGCCCGCCCACATGGTGCCCTCCGCCGTGGTCGTCCTCGACGCGATACCCCTCACCCCGCAGCACAAGACGGACCTGCGGGCGCTGCCCGCCCCCGGCGGCGTACCGGCCGAGGGGCACGTCGAGCCGCGCACCGACGACGAGCGGACCCTGGCCGGAATCTGGGCCGACGTCCTCGGCGTCCACACCGTCGGCGTCACCGACGACTTCTTCGACCTCGGCGGCGACTCGATCCTCGCCGCCCGCACCCTCACCAGGATCCGGGAGTCCCTCGGCGTCCGGCTCTCGCTGCGCGACGTGTTCACCGCACGGACCGTCGCCGCCCTCGCCCCGCTGACCGCCGAGCCGTCCGCCGCCGCGCCGCCGGACCCGATCACCCCGGCCCCGCGCACCGGGCCCGTCCCGCTCTCCAGCGCCCAGCGGCGCCTGTGGTTCCTCGACGACCTCGCCGGCGGCGGAGCCGAGTACAACACCGGCGTGGCGCTGCGGCTGCGCGGCCCGCTCGACACGCCGGCCCTGCGACGCGCCCTGCGCCGGCTCGCCGCCCGGCACGACTCCCTGCGCACCACCTTCGCCACCGTCGACGGCCAGGGCGTCCAGCTGGTCGCCGCCGAAGCGGTGCTGCCGCTGCGCACCGCCGACGCCGGGCACCTGCCCGACGACCGGCGGGACGACGCCGTCGAGCGGCTGCTGACCGAGGAACTGCGCCGCCCCCACGACCTGACGACCGGCCCCCTCACCCGGGCGCTGCTCGTCCGCCGCGGCGCCGAGGACCACGTCCTGCTGCTGGCCCAGCACCACATCGTCACCGACGGCTGGTCGGTCGGCGTGCTGACCCGGGACCTCGCCGCGCTCTACCACGCCGAGACCCGTGGCGAACCGGACGGCCTGCCCCGGCCGGGCGTGCAGTACCCGGACTTCGTGCTGTGGGAACGCGCGCGACGCGCCGGTGACACGGACGCCGACGACCTCGGCTACTGGAAGCGCCGGCTGGCCGGCCTGCCGCACCTGGAACTGCCCACCGACCGCCCCCGGCCGGCGGTGCGCACCACCGAGGGCGCGGCCCACCGCCACGACCTCCCCGCGCACCTGGTGGACCGGCTGCGCCGGCTGGCCCAGGGTCGCGGCACGACCGTCTTCACCCTGTTCGCCGGGGCGGCGGCCGTGCTGTTCTCCCGCTGCTCCGGGCAGCGGGACGTGGCGTTCGGGACCGTCACCACCGGGCGCGACCGCCGCGAACTGGAGGACGTGACCGGCTTCTTCGCCAACACCGTGGTGCTGCGCGGCGAGGTCGACGACGCCCTCACCGTCGACCGGTTCGTGGAGTCCATGCGCGCGACCGTCCTGGACGCCTTCGCGCACGACGGCGTCCCCTTCGACCGGGTGGTCGAGGAACTGGCCCCGCCGAGGGACCCCAGCCGCACCCCCCTGGTGCAGGTGCTGGTGGTGCAGCAGACGGCGCCCGAGCGCCCCCCGGCGGCGGCCGGGGTGCGGATCGAGGAGCACCCGCTGCCCCGCCCGGCCGCCCGTTTCGACCTGGTGTTCGAGTTCGCGCCGCGTGCCGACGGCGGCTGCGGGCTGACCGTCGAGTACAGCACCGGCCTGTACGACGCGGCGACCGCGGCCCGCATGAGCCGGCAGCTGCACCGCCTGCTGGAAGGCATGGTGGACGGCCCGCACCGGACGGTGGCCGAACTGCCGCTGCTGTCGGACGACGAGCGGCGCACACTCCTCGACTCCTGGAACCCGCCCGCGCCGGCCGGCGACCCCGCCGACGGCGCCACGCTTCCCGCGCTGTTCGAGGCCCAGGTGCGCCGCACCCCCGACCGGACCGCCGTGACCTGCGGCGGGACCCGGCTGGACTACGCCGCGCTGAACCGGCGCGCCAACCGGCTCGCCCGGATGCTGACGGCGCGCGGCGCGGGCCCGGAGTCCCTGGTGGCACTCTGCCTGCCGCGCTCCGCCGACCTGCTGCCGGTGCTGTGGGCCGTCCTGAAGTCGGGCGCCGGCTATCTGCCCGTCGACCCCGGCTACCCCGCCGAGCGGATCCGTCACATGCTCGACGACGCGGCCCCCGCCCTCGTCGTCGCCACCCGTGCGACCGCCCACGCGCTCCCCGGCGACTGCGAGCCGCTGCTCCTGGAGGACGCCGAGCCGTCCGGCGACGGTGAGGCGGACCCGACCGACGCCGACCGGATCCGGCCGCTGCACCCGTCCCACCCCGCGTACGTCATCTACACCTCCGGCTCCACCGGCCGCCCCAAGGGCGTGGTGGTCACCCACCGCAGCGTGGCCGCGCTGGCCGCCTGGGCGCGGGAGACCTTCGGCGCTCAGGGGCTGGCGCACGTCGTCGCGTCCACCTCCCTCAACTTCGACGTGTCCGTCTTCGAGCTGCTGTGCCCGCTCCTGGCCGGCGGCGGCGTCGAGGTGGTCGCCGACCTCCCGTCCCTCGTCGATGCTCCCGGACCGCGCAAGGTGGGTCTCCTCAGCGGTGTCCCGTCCGTGCTCTCCCGCGTGCTCGGCTCCGGCGGCGCCGTCGAGGCCGACACCGTCGTCCTGGCCGGGGAGGCCCTGCCCGCCCGGACCGTACGGGACATCGCGGACGTCATGCCCGCGGCCCAGGTGGCGAACCTCTACGGCCCGACCGAGGCCACCGTGTACGCCACCGCCTGGTTCGCCCACGGCACCGTCCCCGACCAGGCCCCGCCCATCGGCCGCCCCGTGGCGCACACCCGCGCCTACGTGCTGGACCGCCTCCTGCGCCCCCAGCCCCCGGGCGTCACGGGCGAGTTGTACCTCGGCGGCGGCGGACTGGCCCGCGGCTACCTGCGGCGCCCGGGGCTGACCGCGGCCCGCTTCGTCGCCGACCCGTTCGGCGCCCCCGGCGACCGCATGTACCGCACCGGCGACCTGGTGCGCTGGAGCGCCGACGGCAGCCTCGAGTACCTCGGCCGCATCGACCAGCAGGTCAAGGTGCGCGGCTTCCGCATCGAACTGGGCGAGGTGGAGGAGGCGCTGCGCCACTGCGCCGGTGTCACCGAGGCCGCCGCGACCGTCCGCGACGGCGACGGCGACGGCCACCGCCGCCTGGCCGGATACGTCGTCGCCGCCCCGGGCGCCCGCGTGGACCCGGAGGCGGTGCGCCGTGAACTCGGGCGCACCCTGCCCGACTACATGGTCCCCGCGGCCGTCGTGGTGCTGCCCGCCCTGCCGCTCAACGCCAACGGGAAACTGGACCGAGGCCGGCTCCCCGAGCCCGCGCCCGCCGAGACGGCCGTACGCCACGTCACCCCCCGCACCCCCACCGAACGGACCCTCGCCGCCATCTGGGCCGACGTGCTGCACGTGGAGCGGGTGGGAGCGGACGACAACTTCTTCGCGCTGGGCGGCGACTCCATCCTCAGCATCCAGGTCGTCGCCCAGGCCCGGCAGGCGGGGCTGACGATCACCTCGCGGGACGTGTACCGGCACCAGACGGTGGCCGCGCTGGCCCGCCGCGCCGACGAGGCGGGCAGCCGGGGGCCCGCCGCCGCGCCCGCACCCGTCCCGGCGACGGGCTCCGCGCCGCTGACCCCCATCCAGCGCTGGCTCTTCGACAGCGCCGCCGAGCGGGCCGGGCACTTCGCCCAGACCCTCTCGGTGGAACTGCGCGCCGACGTCGACGCGGCGGCCCTGGAGGCCGCCCTCGGCGACGTCGTCGCCCACCACGACGCCCTGCGCTCCCGGTTCCCCGCCGACGGGACGGCCGTACGGTGGCTGATCGACGGCCCGGCCGCCCCCTTCCGCCTGGCCCGCCACACCGGCCCGGACACCGACACCCCGCACCTCGGCCCGCACGACCTGCCCGGCGGACCGATGCTGCGTGCCGTCCTGCACGACCGGGGCTCAGGACGGCCGCCCGTCCTGCACCTGGCCGTCCACCACCTGGTCGTCGACGGAGTGTCCTGGCGTCTGCTGCTGGACGACCTCGACCTCGCCTACCGCGCCCGCGGCACCGGCGGGGACGGAGCGGTCGCGCTGCCCCAGAAGTCGTCCCCGCTGCGGCAGTGGGCCGAGCGCCTCGCCGCGCACGCCGCCGCCGGCGGCTTCGACGACGAGCGGGAGTACTGGACGCGGGCGACCGACGGCGCCCGGTCCGGCCTGCCGTCGGACCGCACGGGCACCAACACCTACGCCTCCCAGCGCTCGGTGACGGTACGCCTCGACCCGCACGCCACCGAGGCGCTCCTGCGCACCCTGCCCGAGACCTACCGGACCCGGGCCAACGACGTCCTGCTCGCCGCCCTCGGCCGGGTGCTGTGCGGCTGGACCGGGCACGACCGGGTGCTGGTGGACGTCGAGGGCCACGGCCGCGAGGACCTGTTCGCCGACGTCGACACCAGCCGCACCGTCGGCTGGTTCACCACCCGCCACCCCGTCGCCCTCGCCGTCCCGCCCGAGGCGGACTGGGACGCCGTGCTCAAGCAGGTCAAGGAACAGCTGCGCGCGGTGCCCCACCACGGCCTCGGCCACGGCCTCCTGATCCGGCCGGGCCGGGACACCGCACCGCTGCCGGCGACCCCCGCGCAGATCAGCTTCAACTACCTGGGCCGCTTCGGGCTCTCCGGGACCTCTGAGGGGCTGTACGGCGGCCTGTTCCGCCCGCTGGAGCTGGACGCGGACCCCTCGGCGTCCCGCCCGCACGCCCTTGAGGTGGTGGGCCGGCTGGACGGCGACGGCCTGGAGTTCACCTGGTTCTACTCCGACGAGCTGCACCGGCCGGAGACCGTCGAGGACCTCGCCGGGCGGTACGCCGACGCGCTGGCCGGCCTCGCCCGCCACGCGTCCCGGCCCGGCGCCGCCGGACGCACACCCTCGGACTTCCCGCTCGCCCGGCTCGACCAGACGCACGTCGACCGCATCGCGGGCGAGCACCCCGCGGACGTGGAGGACGTCCACCCCCTCACGCCCACGCAGGCCGGCATGCTCTTCCACCGGCTCTCGCAGGACGACCGCGGCGTGTACTTCCAGCAACTGACCTTCGTCCTCGACGGCGTCGCGGACCCGGCCGTGCTGGCGGAGGCCTGGCAGCGGGTCACGGACCGCACACCGGTGCTGCGCGCCCGCGTGGTGTGGCAGGACGTGACCGAGCCGCTCCTGGTGGTGCAGCGCCGGGCAGCGGTGCCGGTGGAGCGGCCCGACTGGCGCGGCCTGTCCGACGCCGAGTGCGACGAGCGGCTGCGCGCACTCCTCGACCAGGACCGCGCCCGCGGTGTCGACCTGAGCCGCGCGCCGCTCCAGCGCCTGGTGCTGGCCCGGGTCTCCGACCGCGCGGTCCGCGTCGTGTGGTCCTTCGACCACCTGATCCTGGACGGCTGGAGCCTCTTCCAGGTCCTCTCCGACGTCTTCGCCTGCCACGCCGGCCTGACGGGCACGGCGGACGCACCGCTGCCCGACCGCCGCCCCTTCCGCGACTACGTCGCCTGGCTGCGGGACCGCGCCGACCGGGCCGAGGCCGAACGGCACTGGCACAGCCGCCTGGACGGCCTGGACGGGACCACCGCGCTGCCCTTCGACCGCGAGCCCCGCGAGAGCCACCGCGCGGAGTCCACGCGGGCGGTGCGCGTCACCGTGCCCGAGGCCACCACCCGGGCCCTGCGGCGCCTGGCCAGGACGGCGGGCCTGACCATGAACACCCTCGTGCAGGGCGCCTGGGCCGTGCTCCTCGGCCGCCAGGCGGCGACCGACGAGGTGGTCTTCGGCACCACCGTCTCGGGACGGCCGCCCGAGCTGCCGGGGGCCGACGCCATGACCGGTCTGTTCATCGCCACCCTGCCCACGCGTGTGACCGTGCCGCGGGACGAGCCGCTGCTCACCTGGCTGGCCCGGCTCCAGCAGGAGCAGAGCGAGGACCGCCGCCACGACCACGTGCCGCTGCACCGCATGAGGGCGTTCACCCGGCTGCCCGAGCGCGCCGCCCTGTTCGACAGCATCGTGGTGTTCGAGAACTACCCGGTCGACGACGCGCTCGCCGCCGCGCACGGGCTGCGGCTCACCGGCCTGGACGGCATCGAGACCACCAACTACCCGCTCAGCCTCGTCGCCTACCCCGGCCCGGAACTCACCCTGCGCCTCGGCTACGACCCGGACCTCTTCGACGCCGCCACCGTGGAGCGGATGGCCGAGTACCTCACCGTCCTGCTGGACGGCCTCGCCACCGCGCCGGGAAGCACGCCCGCCCGGCTGCCCCTGCTGACGGCCGCCCGGCGCGAGCAGGTGCTCCACACGTGGAACGACACCGCCACCGACGCCCCCGCGGCGACCACCGCGGACCTGTTCGCCGCGCAGGTGCGGCGCACCCCCGACGCCGTCGCGCTGCTGGCCGGCGACGAGCGGCTCACCTACCGCGAACTGGACGACCGGGCGGCGGCACTGGCCGCCCGGCTCGCCGCGCGCGGGGTCCGCCCGGAGGTCCCCGTCGGCGTCCTGATGGACCGCTCGGCCGGCCTCGTCGTCACCCAGGTCGCCCTCGCCCGCCTCGGCGGCGTGTACGTCCCCCTCGACGGCAGAGCGCCGCGGGAGCGGCTGCGCACCATGCTGGCCGAAGCCGGCGCCGGCCTGCTCCTCACGGACGGGGCCTGGGAGGAGACGGCCACGGCCCTCCTCCCGGCGGAGCACGTGCTGCGGCCGGACGACGCGGGCGCCGCGCCCGCGGAACCGGCGGCCGCGCCCCGCGTCCACCCCGACAACGTCCAGTACCTGATGTTCACGTCCGGCTCCACCGGCGCCCCCAAGGGCGTGGCGGTACGGCAGCGGGACGTGACCGCGCTCGCCCTCGACCGCGCCTTCACCGGCCACGACCGGGTCCTCGTCCACTCCCCGCACGCGTTCGACGCCTCCACCTACGAGCTGTGGGTGCCGCTGCTGCGCGGCGGCACGGCCGTACTCGCCCCGCCCGGGGACCTGGAGGCCGCCGTCGTACGCCGCGCGATCACCGAACAGGGTGTGAGCTGCCTGTTCCTGACGATCGGCCTGTTCCGTCTGCTCGCCCAGGAGGACCCCGCCTGCCTGTCAGGGGCGCGCGAGGTGTGGACCGGCGGCGAGGCCGTGCCCGGCTCAGCCGTGCGGCGCGTCCTGGACGCCTGCCCGGGCCTGACCGTCGTCGACGTGTACGGCCCGACCGAGACCACCACCTTCGCCACCCGGCGGGTCTTCCGCGCCGGCGACGCGCTGCCCGCGACGCTGCCCATCGGCCGCCCCCTCGACGACACCCGGGTGTACGTCCTGGACGGCGCGCTGCAGCCGCAACCACCGGGCATTCCCGGCGAGTTGTACGTCGCGGGCGCCGGACTCGCCCGCGGCTACACCGGACGCCCGGGCGCGACGGCGGCCCGCTACCTGGCCGACCCGTTCGGTCCGCCCGGTGGCCGGATGTACCGCACCGGCGACATCGTGCGCTGGAGCGCCGACGGCGAACTGCACTTCGTGGGACGCGCCGACGACCAGATCAAGATCCGCGGCTTCCGGGTGGAACCCGCCGAGATCGAGGCCCGGATCACCGGGCACCCGGCGATCGCCGAGGCCGTGGTGTCGGTCTCACGGCACGCGGGCCGCAAGCGCCTGGTCGCCCACCTGGTGCCCGCCCCCGGCGCGGCGGTGCCGGCGGCGGCGGAGCTGCGCGACCGGCTCTCCGGTGACCTGCCCGACTACATGATCCCCGCCGCGTTCGTCACCGTGGCCGAGCTGCCCCTGACCGCGAACGGCAAGGTCGACCGGCGGCGGCTGCCGGCACCCGACCTGTCGGCGGCGGCCGACACCGCCTACCGCGCACCGCGCACCGAGGCCGAGCGGGTGCTCGCCGGGATCTGGGCCGAACTCCTCGGCGTGGAACGGGCCGGCGCCGACGACAACTTCTTCATGCTGGGCGGCGACTCGATCGTCAGCATCCAGGTCGTCTCCCGCGCCCGCACCGCGGGACTGGCGCTGACCCCGCGGGACGTGTTCCGGCACCCCACGCTCGCCGCCCTGGCCACCGCCGCCACCGGCGCGACCGCGACCGTCGCGGGCACCGCTCCGGTCAGCGGCGAGGCCGGGCTCACCCCGATCCAGCACTGGTTCCTCGACGCCGAGCCGCCGCGCCCGGAGTACTTCAACCAGTCCGTGCTCGTCGAGACGGCCGGGGCCGTGGACACCGACGCGCTGGCCGCCGCCCTGGCCGCGCTGTGGGCCCACCACGACGCCCTGCGCGCCCGCTTCACCCGCGCCGCGGACGGCACCTGGCACCAGGAGATCACCGCGGCGGACACCGGGGCGCCCCGCCTGCTGGACGTCCACGACCTGCACGCCCTCGACGCCGAGGCCGCCGCACAGGCCGAGGAGCACCTCTCCCACGAGGCGCACACCGGCTTCCGGCTGGACACGGGCCCGCTGGTCGCCGCCCGGCTGTTCACCCGCGCGGACGGGCCGGCGCGGCTGCTGCTGGCCGCCCACCACCTGATCGTCGACGGTGTCTCCTGGCGCGTCCTGCTGGAGGACCTGGAGACCGCCTACGGCCAGGCCCGGGCCGGCGAGCCGATCCGGCTGCCGGGGCGCACGACGTCCGCGCGCACCTGGGTGCAGAGGCTCACCCGGCGTACCCGCGCAGGGGAGTTCGCGGCCCAGCGCGCCCACTGGGAGGCCGTCTCACGGCACTGCGCCGCACCGCTGCCGGTGGACCTCGACGGCGGCAACACCGCCGGCGACCTGTGCGCCGTGACCGTACGCCTGGACCGCCGGCGGACCGACGACCTGCTGCGCCGGGTCCCCGGCGTCTACCGCACCCGGATCGACGACGTCCTGCTGACCGCGCTCGGCCGCGTGCTGACCGACTGGACCGGCCGCGGCACCGTCGCCGTGGGCCTCGAGGGGCACGGCCGCGAGGACCAGCTCTTCGACGACCTGGACCTGTCCCGCACGGTCGGCTGGTTCACCAGCCTCTTCCCGGTCGCCCTGCGACTGCCCGAGGGGGACTGGGGGGCCGCTCTGAAGTCCGTCAAGGAGCAGCTGCGGGCCGTGCCCGACCGGGGCGTCGGCTACGGCGCGCTGCGCCACCTCGCGGGCGACGAGGCGCTCGCCGCCGCACCGCTGCCCGGCATCAGCTTCAACTACCTGGGCCGGTTCGACTGGTCGGCCGACGGCGGCGCGCTGGTCGGGTCGGTCCCCGGCGGCCTGGGCGGCGCGGAGGACCCCGGGGCGCCGCGGCCGCACCTGCTGGACGTGGTGGCCCGGGTGGAGGACGACGAGCTGGAGATCACCTGGCACTACAGCGGCGGACGCCACCGCGAGGAGACGGTGCATGCCCTCGCCGCGGGCATGCTGCGGTCACTGGAGGAGATCGTCGCGCACTGCGCCGCCCCGGACGCCGGCGGCCGCACGCCCTCGGACTTCCCGCTGGCCCGGCTCGACCAGGGCGCCGTCGACCGGATCGCGGGCGACGGACGCACCGTGGAGGACGTGTACCCGCTCACGCCGATGCAGGCGGGCATGCTGTTCCACAGCCTGATGGACGCCGGCGCCCGCACCTACGTGAACCAGGTGCAGGTGGTGCTGCACGGCGTCACCGACCCGCACGCGCTCGCCGAGGCGTGGCGGCACACGGCGGACGCCACCGCGATCCTGCGCACCCGCCTGGTGTGGCAGGAGACCGCCGAACCCCTCCAGGTGGTGCAGCGGCGGGCCGTCCTGCCCGTCACCCACCACGACTGGAGCGGGCGGTCCGCCGAGGAGTGCGCGCGGGACATGGAGGCGCTGCTCGACGCGGACCGGCGGGCCGGGATCGACCTGGCCGCGGCCCCGCTCACGCGGCTCGCACTGATCCGCCTGGCCCCGGACCGGGTGCGCATGGTGTGGACGTTCCACCACGTCCTGCTCGACGGCTGGAGCGCGGCCCAGGTGTTCGACGAGGTGTGCGAGCGGTACGCGGCGCTGACCGCCGGACGCCGCCCGCAGGTGCCCGGCCGGGCACCCTTCGCCGACTACCTGCGGTGGCTGGCCGGCCGCGACACCGGCCGCGCGGAGCGCTACTGGCGCGGGACGCTGGCCGGCTTCACCGCGCCCACCGCGCTGCCGCGCGACCGGCGCCCCGCCGACGCCCACCGCACGTCGTCCTCGGGCACGGTCCGGGTGGCCCTCGGACCGGAGGTGTCGGCCAGGCTGAAGGAGACCGCGCAGCGGGCCGGGCTGACCGTCAACACGATGCTCCAGGGCGCCTGGGGCCTGCTGCTGCACCACTTCGGCGGCGGCGACGACGTCGTCTTCGGCACGACCGTGTCCGGCCGCCCGGCCGAACTGCCCGGTGTGACCTCCATGGTGGGCCTGTTCATCAACACCGTGCCCACCCGGCTGCGGATCGACGGCCGCCGCCCCCTGCTGGAGTGGCTGCGCGAGGTGCAGACCGCCCAGTCCGAGGCGCGCGGCCACGACTTCGTGTCCCTCGCCCAGGTCCAGGGCTGGAGCGAGGTCCCCGGCGGCACCAACCTGTTCGACAGCATCGTCGTCTTCGAGAACTACCCCTTCGACGCGGGCGCCCTGGCCCGGCACGGGCTCGCCGTGGAGCAGGAACGCGACCTGGAGCCGACCAACTACCCGCTCAGCGTGGTCGTCGCCCCCGGCGACGACGTGACGGTGTCCCTCGACTACGACCCGCAAGGCTTCGACGCCGCCACCGTCGAAGGGCTCGGCGCCGCCCTGCGCACCCTGCTGACCTCGATGGCCGACGGAGCCGGCCACCGCCTGGCCGACCTTCCGGTCCTCGCGCCGGACGACGGCCGCCGCCTGCTGGACCGGCTCGCGGGACCGGTGGCGGAGCCGCCGCACCGCACGCTGCCGGACGTCTTCGCGGACCAGGCGGCCCGCACCCCCGACGCCCCGGCCGTGACCGCCGGTGCGGAACACCTGACGTATCGGCAGCTGAACGAGCGCGCCGACCGGTTGGCCCGCCTCCTCATCGAGGCGGGGGCCGGACCGGAGCGGTTCGTCGCGCTGGCCCTGCCCCGCGGAGCCGACCTGATCGTGGCGCTCCTCGCGGTCCTCAAGAGCGGCGCCGCCTACCTCCCGGTCGATCCCGGCCACCCGGCGGACCGCATCGCGTTCCTCTTCGAGGACGTCCGGCCCGACGCGGTGATCACCTGCGCGGAGACCTCCGCACGGCTGCCGGAGGGCCCGTACACACGCATCGCGCTGGACGACGCGGCCTGCGCCGCGCGTCTCGCCGCCGGGTCCGCCGCGCCGGTGAGCGACGGCGAGCGGCGGAGCGCGCTGCTGCCGGAGCACCCCGCCTACGTCATCCACACCTCCGGCTCCACCGGCCGCCCCAAGGGTGTGGTCGTCTCCCACGCCTCGGTGGTGGCGCTGACCGACTGGGCCGCCGCCGAGTTCACCGGCCGGGGACTCGACCACGTCGTGGCCTCCACGTCGCTCAACTTCGACGTGTCCGTGTTCGAGATCCTCTCGCCGCTGCTGGCCGGCGGCCACGTGGAGCTGGTCCGCGACGTGCTCGCCCTCGCCGAACGGCCCGGCCCGTGGCACGCCGGACTGCTCAGCGCGGTCCCCTCCGCCCTGGGCCGCCTGCTGGCCGAGGACACCGTGCGCGTCACCGCGGGCACCGTCGTCCTGGCCGGCGAGGCGCTGCCCGCCCGCGCGGTGCGTCAGGTGCACGCGGCGATCCCCGGCTGCCGGGTCATGAACATCTACGGCCCCACCGAGGCCACCGTCTACGCCACCGCCTTCACCTGCGACCCGGCCGACCCGGACCGGGACCCGCCCATCGGCCGGCCCGTCGGCGGCGCCCGCGCCTACGTCCTCGACGCCCGTCTGCGGCCCGTGCCCACCGGGGCGCCCGGCGAGCTGTACCTCGCCGGGACCGGCGTCGCCCGCGGCTACCTGAACCGGCCCGGCCTGACCGCGTCCCGCTTCCTCGCCGACCCCTTCGGCCCGCCCGGCGGCCGCATGTACCGCACCGGCGACCTGGTGCGCTGGACGGCCGACGGCGACCTGGTGTACCTCGGCCGGACCGACGACCAGGTCAAGGTGCGCGGCTTCCGCATCGAACTCGGCGAGGTGGAGGCCGTGCTGGCCGGGCACCCCGAGGTGGCCGCGGCCGCCGCCCGGGTCGTGGAACACGAGGGCCACAAGCGCCTCGTGGGCTACGCCGTGCCCCGCGGCGGCGACACCCCCGCACCGGCCGACCTGCGCGCCTTCCTCGCCCGGACGCTGCCCGACCACCTGGTCCCGGCGGTCGTGGTGCCGCTGGAGCGGCTGCCGCTGGGCGCCACCGGCAAGCTGGACCGCCGGGCCCTGCCCGAACCGGTCTGGTCGGCCCCCGCCGCGGAGGGCGGCCGGCCGCCGCGCACCGACGGCGAGCGGACGCTCGCCGCGATCTGGTCCGAGGTGCTGGGCGTGGCCGACGTGGGCGCGACGGACAACTACTTCGCGCTCGGCGGCGACTCCATCCTCGGCATCCAGATCGTCTCCGCGGCCCGCCGGGCCGGTCTCGCGCTGACGCCCCGGCACCTCTTCCGGCACCAGACCGTCGCCGAACTGGCCGCGGCGGTCGAGGAGGCCCCGGCCGCGACGGCCGACGCCGAACAGGGCCCGGTCACCGGGGACGTCCCCCTCACGCCGGTCCAGCACTGGCTGTTCGACACCCTCGGCGGCGACCCGGCCCGCCTCACCCAGGCGGTCTCCTACGAGCTGGCACCCGGCACCGACGTGCCGCTGCTGCGCGCCGCCCTGGCGGCGGTGCTGGAGCGGCACGACGCGCTGCGCATGCGCTGCGAACAGGACGCCGACGGACGGTGGCGCCAGTACGGCACGCCGCCCGGCGCCGCGCCGCACCTCGACGTGCACGACACGCCCAAGGAGCCGGCCGCCGTGGCCGCCGGTCTGTGCGCCGGGTTCGACCTGGCGAAGGGGCCGCTCCTCAAGGCCGCCCTGTGCCGCCCCGACGGCCACCGCCCGCCCGTCCTCGTGCTGGCCGCCCACCACCTGGTCGTCGACGCCGTGTCCTGGCGCGTGCTCCTGGAGGACCTGGACACCGCCCACCGGGCCCTGCGCGCCGGTGCCACGCCCGCCCTCGGGGCCAAGACCACGTCCTTCCGCACCTGGGCCCGGCGCCTGGCCGCATACACCGCGGACGGCGGCTTCGACGACGAGCTCGCGCACTGGAGCGCACTGCGCCCCACCGCCCTGCCCACCGACCTCGACGGCGGCAACGCCGGCGCCGACGAGGAGACCGTGACGGTGAGCCTCGGCGAGGAGGACACCCGCCGGCTGCTGCAGGAGGTGCCGGACGCCTACCGCACCCGCGTCAACGACGTCCTGCTGTGCGCCGTCGGCCGGGTCCTGGCCCGGTGGACGGGGCAGGACCGGGTGGTGCTCGCGCTGGAGGGCCACGGCCGCGAGGACCTCTTCGACGACGTCGACCTCTCCCGCACCGTCGGCTGGTTCACCACCATGTTCCCGGTCGGCCTCGACGTGCCGCGGGACGCCGACCTCGCCACCGCGCTGAAGACGGTCAAGGAGAACCTCCGCGGCGTACCCCGCGGGGGAGTGGGCTACGGCGCGCTGCGGCATCTGCACCCCACGGCGGGACGCGCACTGCCCGGTCTGCCGCAGGTCGGCTTCAACTACCTGGGGCAGCAGGACCGGACCGGGCCCGCCGACGGCCTGCTGCGAGCCCCCCACGACGGACTGACCGGCGGCATGGACCCCTCGGCCGACCGCCCGCACCTCCTCGACGTCCTCGGCCGGGTCAGCGGCGGGCGACTGGAGTTCACCTGGTCGTACTCCCGGCGGGCACACCGGCACGACACCGTCGCACGCCTCGCTCGGGAGACCGCCCAGGAACTGCGGGAGATCGTCCGGCACTGCTCCGCACCCGGCGCCGGCGGCCGCACCCCGTCGGACTTCCCGCTGGCCGCGCTGGACCAGCGGGCCGTGGACCGGCTGGCCGGCGACGGGCGCGACGTCACGGACGTCTACCCCCTCACCCCCACCCAGACCGGCATGGTCGTGCACGGCATGGACGAGCCCGGCGAGGGCCTCTACGTCGAGCAGATCACCTTCGTCGCGGACGGCGTGCGCGAGCCCCGGCTGCTCGCGGCCGCCTGGCAGCACGTCGTCGACCGCACCCCCGTGCTGCGCACCGCCGTGGCCCTGGGCGAGCTGCCGGTCCCGCTGCAGACCGTGCACCGCCACGTCACCCTGCCCGTCACCGAGCTCGACTGGAGCGGCCTGGACCCGGCGCGGCGGCGGACGGCGCTCGAGCGGCTGCTCGACGAGGACCGCGCCCGCGGCCTCGCCCTCGACCACCCCCCGCTGCTGCGCGTCACCCTGATCCGCCTCGGTCCCGACGAGGTGCGCGTGGTGTGGACCTTCCACCACGTCCTGCTGGACGGCTGGAGCGTCTTCCACGTCCTGTCGGACGTGATGGCCGCACACGCCGCGCTCGCCGCCGGCGGCGAGCCGGAACTGCCGCCGCGGCGGCCCTTCGCCGACTACGCCGCCTGGCTGGCCGGCCGGGACGCGGCCGCCGCCGAGGAACACTGGAAGACCGCGCTGGCCGGGTACGCCGCGCCCACCGCGCTGCCGTACGACCGCAGGCCCGCGCCGGGCGCCGCCGCCCGGTCGGGAACCTGGCTGTCCCGGCGGCTCGGCGCCGACGGCACCGCCCGGCTGACGGACTTCGCCCGCCGTCACCGGCTCACCCTCAACACCCTGGTCCAGGGCGCCTGGGCGCTGCTGCTCGCCCGCGCCGGCGGCGAGCGTGAGGTGTGCTTCGGCACCACCGTCTCCGGCCGGCCCGCCGACCTGGCGGGCGCGGACACGATCACCGGCCTGTTCATCACCACCCTGCCCGCGCGGATCACCGTGGACGAGTCCACGCCGTGCGCGGCCTGGCTGCGCGAACTCCAGGCCGCCCGCGCGGAGGACCGGCGCTTCGACCACGTGCCGCTGACCGACCTCCACCAGTGGAGCGAACTGCCGCCCGGCACCTCCCTGTTCGACAGCCTGCTGGTCTTCGAGAACTACCCCGTGGGCGACGCCACCGCCGGCGCGCACGGGGTGCGGATCCGGGACCTCGACGCCCGCGAGGCGACCAACTACCCGCTCACCGTGGTGATCTCGCCCGGCGACGAGCTGAGCGTGGAACTCGGCTACGACCCCCGGTACTTCGACGAGGCGACGGCCGAGGCCCTGGCCGCCCGGCTGACGCACACCCTGACCGCGCTCGCCGCGTCCGGCGACCGGGCGCCGCTGTACACCGTCGACGTGCTGCCGCCCGCGGAGCGCCACCGGCTGCTGCACGGCCCCGCACGCCCGCACCTGCCGCCGGTGCCCCCGGCGACGCTGCCCGCGCTGTTCGAGACGGCGGCCGACCGGTGGCCCGACAGGACGGCCCTCGACACGGGGGAGTCGACGCTGACCTTCGGCGAGGCGGAGGCCCACGCCAACCGGCTGGCGCACCGCCTCCTCGCGCGTGGCGCCGGGCCCGGCGACCTCGTCGCGCTGGTCCTGGCCCGCTCGGCGGACATGGCCCTCGCCCAGCTCGCCGTCACCAAGGCGGGCGCCGCCTTCGTCCCGGTGGACCCCGGCTACCCGGCCGAGCGGGTCGCGCTGATGCTGCGCGACGCGGACCCCGCCGTCACCCTCACCGCCGAGGAGGTCGCCGGCCTGCTCGCCGCGCCGCCCGACGGCACGCCCGCCCACCGGCCCACCGACGCCGACCGGGTCCGCCCGCTCCAGCTCGACGACCCGGCGTACGTCATCTACACCTCCGGCTCCACTGGCACCCCCAAGGGCGTCGTCGTCACCCACCGCGGGCTGGCCGGCTTCGCCGCCGCCGAGGCCGCGCACTACCGGGTCAGCGCGGGCGACCGCGTCCTGGCCTTCGCCACGCCCAGCTTCGACGCCTCCGTGCTGGAGCTGTGCATGGCGTGGCCGAGCGGCGCGGCCCTCGTCGTGCCGCCGCCCGGCCCGCTTCTCGGCGCCGACCTGGCCGGCTTCCTGCGCACGGGGCGCATCACGCACACCCTGCTGCCGCCCGCGGCGCTCGCCACGCTCCCGCCGGACACCCCCGGCACCCTGCCGGACCTGCGCACCCTGATCGTCGGCGCGGACGCCTGCCGGGCCGAACTGGCCGCCCGGTGGGCACCGCACCACCGCATGGTCAACTCCTACGGCCCCACCGAGGCGACCGTCGTCGCCACCTGGTCGGACCCGCTGGTACCGGACGGCGGCGCGCCGCCCATCGGCCGCGCGCTGCCCGCCACCGGCGCCTACGTCCTCGACGCGCGCCTGCGCCCCGTCCCGGACGGCGTGCCCGGCGAACTGTGGCTCGCCGGCCCGGCCCTGGCCCGCGGCTACCTGGGCCGCCCCGGACTGACGGCGACCCGCTTCACCGCCGACCCGTTCGGACCGCCCGGCACCCGCATGTACCGCACCGGCGACCTCGTCCGGCGCGACGCCCGCGGCGAACTGCACTACCTCGGCCGCACCGACCACCAGCTCAAGCTGCGCGGCCACCGCATCGAGGCCGGCGAGGTGGAGGCGACCCTGGTGCGCCACCCGGCGGTGCTGGACGCCGTGGTGAGCGTGCGCGAGGACGAGCCGGGGCTGCCGCGCCTGGTGGCCCACCTGCTCGTGGCGCCCGGCGCCGAGCCGCCCTCCGCGGCTCAGCTGAGGGCCTTCGCCGCCCGCACCCTGCCCGGCCCCATGGTGCCCTCGGCGTTCGTCACGCTGGACCGCTTCCCGCTCACGGAGAACGGCAAGACGGACCGGGCGGCGCTCCCCGCGCCCGGCCCGCTGGCGGAGGAGCCGGCCGCCGGGCACGTGCCGCCCCGCACCCCCACCGAGGAGGCCGTCGCCGCCCTGTGGGAGGAGGCCCTGGAGACCGCCGTGGGCGCCGAGGACGACTTCTTCGACCTGGGCGGCGACTCCCTGCGCGCCCTGCAGATCGCCTCCCGCGCCAACGACCTCTTCGGCGTGACGCTCACCCCCCGCGACGTCCTGGTCAACCGCACCGTCGCCGCCCTGGCGGACCTGGTGGAGGAACAGGTGCTGAGCGAACTCGAAGACGCCGCACGCGGCGACAGCGACCACGAAGAACGGTGAGGACCGGACGACCATGACGTCTTCGAAGCGAAACCGCGCCGAGGCCCTGCCCCAGGACCTCCAGGAAGTGCTCCGCCGCCGGCTCGCCGGACGGGCCGCCGGCACCCCGGACGCCCCCGCGCCGCGGGCCGTCCCGCGGGCGGACCGCACCCGCCCGCTGCCGCTGTCCTTCGCCCAGCAGCGCCTGTGGTTCCTCGACCGGCTGCGCCCCGGCGACGCGCGCTACAACAGCGCCGTCGCGGTGCGTTTCACCGGGGCCCTCGACCGCACCGCCCTGTCCGGCGCGCTGGAGCACGTGGTCTCCCGGCACGAGGCGCTGCGCACCACGTTCCGGGAGACCGACGGCAGACCCGTGCAGCGCGTGCACCCCGCCGGGCCGGTCCCGCTGCCCGTACGGGACCTGACGGCTCCCGGCGAGCGGCCGGCCGGCCTGGACGCCGTGCTCCTGGCCGAGTACGAGCGCCCCTTCGACCTGGAGACCGGGCCGTTGCTGCGCGCCCTGCTGCTGCGCGAGGCGCCCGACGCGCACGTGCTGCTGCTGACGGCCCATCACATCGTCACCGACGGCTGGTCGATGGGCGTGGTGCTGCAGGAGCTGTGCGCCGCCTACGACGCGCTCGCCCGCGGGGAGCGGCCCACGCCGGAGCCGGTCGCCACGCAGTACCCGGACTTCGCGGTCTGGCAGCGCGAGCAACTGTCCGGGGCCCGGCTGGAGCGTGAACTGGCGCACTGGAAGGAGCGGTTGTCGGGGGCGGTGGCGCCCGCACTGCCACTGGACCGGCCGCGCGGCGGCGAGGAGTCCGGCGCCGGCGCGGTGCACACCTTCACCGTCCCCGCGGCCACCACGGCCCGGCTCAGGCGGCTCGCGGCCGGGCAGCACACCACGCTGTTCACCGCCCTGGTCGCCGCCTGCCAGGCCCTGCTGGCCCGCTGGTCCGGGCAGGACGACTGCACCGTCGGCTCGCTGACCCCCGGCCGCGGCCGCACCGACCTGGGACGGGCCGTCGGCTTCTTCGTCAACACCGTGGCGCTGCGCACCCGCGTGGAGACCACCGGTTCCTTCCGCGAACTGCTCACCGCCGCCGCCGACACCGTCAACGACGCCTTCGCCCACGGCGACACGCCGTTCGAGCGGCTGGTGGAGGCGGTCGGCGCGACCCGGGAGCCGGGCCGCAACCCCCTGTTCGACGTGATGGTCCTGCTGCACCCGGCGCCGCCCGCCGCACCCGACCCGCACGGCCTGGCCACCGCGCCGGTCGCCGTGCCCCGGCGGGCCGCCACCTTCGACCTGAGCGTGGAGTTCGTCCCGGACGGGGACGGGCTGACGGGCCTGCTGGAGTACCGCACCGACCTGTTCGACGCGGCCACCGCCGAGCGCATGGCCGACCAGCTGCTGCGCACGCTGGACGGCGCCGCCGCCGATCCCGACCGGCCGCTCGGAGCCCTGCCCCTGCTCTCGCCCCGGCAGACACGGCAGGTGACGCGGGACTGGAACGCGACCGCGCGGCCCGTACCCCGGGAGACCCTGCCCGAGCTGTTCGCGCGACAGGCCGCCCGCACCCCGCACGCCACCGCCCTGGTCGCCGGGGACGTGACCCTGGACTACGCGGAACTCGACGCCCGCGCCGACCGCCTGGCCCGCCACCTCTCCGCGCGCGGCGCGGGCCCCGAGCGGCTGGTCGCCCTCCGGCTGCCGCGCACCGCCGACATGATCGTGGCGATCCTCGCCGTCTGGAAGGCGGGCGCCGGCTACCTGCCCCTGGACCCCGCGCTGCCCGAGGACCGGGTGCGGTTCCTGCTGGACGACGCGCGCCCTGCGCTCGTCCTGGACGAGGCCGCGCTGCGGGACGTGCCCGGCACCGCCCCCGAAGCGCCCCACGGCCGCCTCGCCCCGCCGGAGCCCGGCACCACCGCCTACGTCATCTACACCTCCGGCTCCACCGGCCGCCCCAAGGGCGTCGCCGTGGCCCACCGGTCCCTGGCCAACCTCCTGGCGAGCCACCGTGAGGGCTTCGTCGCCGAGGCGGGCGGCGGGCCGCTGCGGGTGGCCCTGACCGCGTCGTTCTCCTTCGACACCTCGCTGGAGGGCGTGCTGCTGATGGCCGACGGCCACCCGCTGCACCTGGTCGACGAGACGACCCGGCTGGACGCCGCCGCGCTCGTCGAGTACGTCGTCGAACACCGCATCGACTTCCTCGACCTGACCCCCACCTACCTGCGCCAGCTGCTGCCCGCCGGGCTGCTCACCGACCCCCGCCACCGTCCCCGGGTGCTGATGCTGGGCGGCGAGGCCGTCGGCCCCGGCCTGTGGCGGGAGCTGGCCGGGCGGCCGGACGTGGCCGCGTACAACTTCTACGGGCCCACCGAGTGCACGGTCGACGCCCTGGCCTGCCGCATCGAGGGCGACGACCGCCCGACCGTGGGCCGTCCGCTCGCCAACGTGCGCGCCTACGTCCTCGACGACCGGCTCCAGCCGGTGCCGCCCGGTGTGGGCGGCGAACTGTACCTGGCCGGCGTGCAGTTGGCGCGCGGCTACGCGGGCCGGCCGGGGCTGACCGCCGCACGCTTCCTGCCCGATCCGTTCGGGCCGCCCGGCGCCCGCATGTACCGCACCGGCGACCTGGCCCGCTGGACCGGCGACGGCCGCCTGGACTACCTGGGGCGCGCCGACGACCAGGTCAAGGTGCGCGGCCACCGCATCGAGCCCGGCGAGGTGGAGGCGGCCCTGACGGACCTGCCCGGGGTGGCGGCCGCAGCGGTCGTCGCCGTCGCCGACCCGCACGGCCACCTCCGGCTGGCCGCCTACCTCGTCCCCGCGGACCGCGGCACACGGCTCGTCGCGGGCGACGTGCGGGCGGCCTGCCGGCGCGTGCTGCCCGACCACATGGTGCCGTCCTCCTTCACCGTCCTGGACGCCCTGCCGACGACCGTCAGCGGCAAGGTCGACCGGCGGGCCCTGCCCGCACCCGACCTCGACGGCGGTGAGCAGGAGAGGGAGTTCGTCGCCCCGCGCACCCCCGAGGAGGAGACCCTCGCCCGTATCTGGACCGAGGTGCTGGGCGTGCGCCGGGTCGGCGTCACGGACAACTTCTTCGAGCTGGGCGGCGACTCCATCCTCAGCATCCAGGCCGTCTCCCGCGCCCGCGCGGCCGGCCTGCACCTGACCTCGCGGGACGTCTTCCGCCACCAGACCGTCGCCGACCTCGCCGCCGCCGCGTCGGCGCGCACCGCCGCCGTGCCCGCGCCCCGGCGGCCGCGCGAGGAGGGCCCGGCGCCGCTGACGCCGATCCAGGAGTGGTTCTTCGCCGCGCACGGCCCGCTGCGCCACTTCACCATGTCGATGCTGCTGGACCTGCCCCACGACCTGGACGAGCGGGCCCTGGAGCGCGCCCTGGAGGCGCTGGCCGCCCACCACCCGGCGCTGCGCACCCGCTTCGCGCGCTCGGGGGACACCTGGCGCCAGCACCCCGGCGAGGGCCCGCGCACCGGCCTGCTCACCCGGCACGACCTGTCCCGCGCCGCCGACCCGGCGACCGCCCGCGAGGAGGCCGCCGAGGCGGCCCGCGCCGCCCTGGACCCGCAGGCCGGCGCCCTGCTGCGGGCGGCCCTGCTGACCTGCCCCGGTGAGCGCCCCCGGCTGTTCCTCACCGCCCACCACCTGGCGGTGGACAGCGTCTCCTGGCGCATCCTCCTCGCCGACCTCGCCCAGGCGTACCACCGAGCGGCCCAGGGTGATCCGGCCGAACCGGACCCCGTCGCCACGCCGTTCGCCGACTGGGCCGCGCACCTGTCCCGCCGGGTGCGCGCCGGCGAGCTCGACGCCGACCTGTCGCACTGGACGGCCGAGGCCGCCGAGGCCCGCACCCCGCTGCCCGTCGACCGTCCCGGCACCCCGCTCGCCGGCTCGGTGCGCACCCTGCGCACCCGCGTGGACCGCGCCACCACCGGCGCCCTGCTGCGCCAGGTGCCCGCGGTCTACCGCACGCAGGTCAACGACGTGCTGCTGAGCGCGCTGAGCCGGGTCCTCGCCGACTGGACCGGCGGCGGGCGCGTGACCGTCGCCCTGGAGGGCCACGGCCGCGAGGACGACACGCTCGACCTGTCCCGCACGGTGGGCTGGTTCACCACCCAGTACCCCGTCACCCTCACGCCCGCGGGGCCGTCCGGCGCACCCGACTGGGGCGCCACCCTGAAGGCGGTGAAGGAGCGGCTGCGGGCCGTGCCCCGGCACGGCCTCGGCTACGAGGCCCTGGCCCGCCTCGGCTCGCCCGACCCGGCCGCCCGCGCCCTGCGGGACCTCCCGCTGCCGCAGGTCTGCTTCAACTACCACGGCCAGTGGGAGGCCGGCGACGGACGGGACTTCACCCCGGCGGGCGAGGTGCCCGGCCGGGACATGGCGGCCGGCGAACCGCTGGACCACCTGCTGGACGTCTCCGCCGTGGTCGCCGGCGGCGAACTGGAGATCACCTGGCACTACAGCGACCAGGTGCACGACGAGGACACCGTCCGCGCCCTGGCCGACGGCATGACCCGCGCGCTCGCCGCCATCGCCGAGCACTGCGCCCGCCCCGGCGCGGGCGGCCGCACCCCCTCCGACTTCCCGCTGGCCCGCCTCGGCCAGGACCGCCTGGACCGGCTGGCCGGCGACGGACGGGACGTGGAGGACATCCTGCCGCTGACCCCGCTCCAGGAGGGCATGCTCTTCCACCGGCTGGTCGGCGGCGACGACGACGTCTACGTGGACCAGGCGGCGCTGCTGCTGGACGGCGTCACCGACCCGCACGCCTTCGCCGCGGCCTGGCAGCGCGTCACCGAGCGCACGCCCGCCCTGCGCACCGGCGTGGTCTGGGAGGACGTCCCCGTGCCCCTCCAGGTCGTCCGCCGGGACGTGACGGTGCCGGTCACCCACCTCGACTGGCGGGACCTGGACGAGCCGGAGCGGGCCGAGCGCCTGGCCCGGCTGCGCACGGACGACCTGGCCCGCGGCATCGACCTCGCCACGGCGCCGCTGATGCGGCTGACCCTGGTCCGGCTGCCCGGCGCGCGGCTGCACCTGCTGTGGACCTCCCACCACCTGATCCTCGACGGCTGGAGCCTCGCCCAGGTGCTCACCGAGGTGTGCGAGGAGTACGCGGCGCTCACCGCCGGGGCCGAGTCCCGGCCGCCGGTACGGCGCCCCTTCGGCGACTACGTGCGCTGGCTCGCCGAGCAGGACCCGGCCGCCGCCCGCGCGCACTGGCAGGGCGTCCTCGCCGGCTTCACCACCCCCACCCCGCTGCCCACCGACCGCCCCCTGCGCGACGCCCACCTGGCCCGCTCCGCCGGCCTGCACACGGCCGGCCTGGACGACGCGGCGTCGGCCCGGCTGGCGCGCACCGCACGCGAGGCCGGCCTCACCCTCAACACGGTCGTGCAGGGCGCCTGGGCGCTGCTGCTCGCCCGTCACGGCGCCGAGGACGACGTCGTGTTCGGCACCACCGTCTCCGGCCGCCCCGACGACCTGCCCGGCGTCGAGTCGATGGTGGGCATGTTCATCAACACCGTGCCCACCCGGGTACGCGTCGACGCCGCACGTACGGCCCGTGCCTGGCTGCGCGAACTGCAGGACGCGCAGGCCGAGTCCAGGCGGTTCGCGGCGGTGTCCCTGGCCGAGCTGACCCAGCTCAGCGAGGTGCCCTCCGGCAGCCCGCTGTTCCACAGCATGGTCGCCTTCGAGAACTACCCCTTCGACGAGGCCCGCACCGCCGGCTCCGGGGTGCGCCTGGCCGGGGTGACCTCCCGCGACGCCACCAACTACCCCCTCGTGCTCCGCGCCCACCACGGCGAACGGCTCGGCTTCGACCTCGCCTACGACCCCGCCCTGTTCGACGCGGCGACCGTCCGCTCCCTCGCCGACCGGCTGTGCCGGCTGCTCACCGAGCTGGCCGACGGCCCCGACCGGCCGCTGCGCGCCCTGGCCCGGCCGACGGCCGAGGAACGGCGGCGGATGCTCACCGACTGGAACGGCACCGGACACGGCCGCCCCGACCGGACCCTGGTGGACCTCTTCGAGGAGCAGGCCGCCCGCACGCCCACCGCCGTCGCCGTCACCTGCGGCGGCGAGCACCTGGACTACGCCACGCTCGACGCCCGCGCCGGCCGGCTCGCCCACCGGCTCGCCGAACTCGGCGCCGCACCCGAGCGGTTCGTCGCCCTCGCCCTGCCCCGCTCCGCCGACCAGGTCGTGGCGATCCTCGCCGTGCTGAAGACCGGCGCGGCCTACCTGCCGATCGACCCGGCCTCACCCGCCGAACGCGTCGGCCACCTCCTCGCCGACGCCGCCCCGGTGGCCCTGGTGACCACGAGCGGCACCGCCGCCCGGACCGACGGCACCGGGCTGGACGTCCTCCTCCTCGACGACCCGGACACCCGGGCCGACCTCGCCCGCCGCCCGGCCACCGGCCCGTCCCCGGCGCGCCGCCCGCTGCCGGAGAGCCCCGCCTACGCCATCTACACCTCCGGCTCCACCGGCCGCCCCAAGGGCGTGGTGATCCCGCACGCCAACGTGGTCCGGCTGTTCACCCGCACCCGCCACTGGTTCGGCTTCGGCCCGGACGACGTGTGGACGATGTTCCACTCCTACGCCTTCGACTTCTCCGTGTGGGAGCTGTGGGGCCCGCTGCTGCACGGCGGCCGGCTCGTGGTCGTGCCCGACGAGACCGCCCGCTCCCCGGAGGACTTCCTGCGCCTGCTCGCGGACGAGCGGGTGACCGTCCTCAACCAGACGCCGTCCGCGTTCTACCCGCTGATCCGCGCCGACGCCGACCACCCGGACGTCAGCGCCCGCCTCGCGCTGCGCACGGTGGTCTTCGGCGGCGAGGCCCTGGACACCGGCCGGCTCACCGGCTGGTGGACCCGCCACCCGGCCGCCGCCCCGCGGCTGGTGAACATGTACGGCATCACCGAGACCACCGTGCACGTCACGTACGCCCCGCTCGACCCCGCCACCGCCGCCGACGGCCCCGCGAGCCCCATCGGCACGGCCATCCCGGACCTGCGGGTGTACGTGCTCGACGCGGACCTGGTGCCGGTGCCGCCCGGCGCGACCGGCGAACTGTACGTGGCGGGGGAGGGGCCGGCCCGCGGCTACCTGGGCCGCCCCGGCCTGACCGCCACCCGCTTCCTCGCCGACCCCTTCGGCCGGCCCGGCAGCCGCATGTACCGCACGGGGGACCGGGCGAGGTGGCGGGCCGACGGCACCCTGGAGTACCTGGGCCGCGCCGACGCCCAGGTCAAGATCCGCGGCTACCGCATCGAACCCGGCGAGATCGAGGCCGCCCTGCACACCCACCCCGGCGTCGCCGACGCCGCGGTCGGCGTCTTCGAGGACGCCTCCGGCACCCGCCGGCTCGTCGCCCACGTCGTCGGCTCCGGCGGCGCGGCCCCCGCGGCGGCCGGACTGCGCGCCCACGTGGAGCGCCTGCTGCCCGCCCACATGGTCCCCGCCGCCTACGTGCCGATGGACGCGCTGCCGCTCACCGTCAACGGCAAGCTCGACCGGCGCGCGCTGCCCGCGCCCGGACCGGACGGCTACGCCGCCGGCACCGACCGGACCCCGCCGCGCACGCCCGCAGAACGGCTGGTCGCCGCCGCCTGGGCGGACGTGCTGGGCATCGAGGAGGTGCACGCCGGCGACGACTTCTTCGCGCTCGGCGGCGACTCCATCCTCGCCGTCCGGGTCACCGCCCGCCTGCGCGCCGCGTTCGGCCCCGGCGTCTCGCCGAGGCTGCTGTTCACCCGTCCCACGGTCGCCGCCCTGGCCGCCGAACTCGGCGAACCGGCGGGCGACACGGCCGCCGCCGAGGCCGACGCGATACCGGCGACGGCCCCGAGGACCCCGGCGCCGCTGTCGTACGCCCAGCAACGCCTGTGGTTCCTCGACCGGTTCGAGCCCGGCAGCACCGAGTACACGACGCTGTCCGTGCTCCGGCTGCGCGGACCGCTCGACCGGAACGCCCTGCGCACCGCGCTCGACGGCCTCGTCACCCGGCACGAGGCGCTGCGCACCACGTTCACCGAGCGGGACGGACAGGCGCTCCAGGTGGTCGGCCCGCCGCACCGGGTCGACCTGCCCGTGGACGACCTCAGCACCGCACCGGACGCGCGGGCGGCGCTGGACGCGCTGCTGGAGCGCGAGGCCGCCACCCCGTTCGACCTGGCGGCCGGGCCGCTGCTGCGCGCCCGGCTGGCCCGCACGGCCGCCGACGAGCACGTCCTCGTCCTCGCCGTGCACCACATCGCCACCGACGGCTGGTCGCTCGGCGTCCTCGGCCGGGACCTGGGCGAGCTGTACACCGCCGCGCACGAGGGCCGCCGGCCCGAACTGCCGGACCTGCCCGTCCGGTACGCCGACCACGCCACCTGGCAGCGCGCCCGCGCCGACCACGTCGAACGGCAACTCGCCCACTGGCGCGAACGGCTGGCGGGGGTGCCCCCGCTGGAGCCGCCGACCGACCGGCCGCGCCCCGCCGTACGGACCCGGGACGGCGCCCTGGTGACCTTCACCCTGCCCGCCGGACTGACCGACCGGCTGCGCGCGTTGGGCCGGGAGGCCGACGCCACCCTGTACATGACGCTGCTGACCGCCTGCACGGCCCTGCTGTCCCGCTGGGCCGACCAGGACGACTTCGCCGTCGGCACCGTCACGGCCGGCCGCGAACGCCCCGAACTGCACGACGTGGTGGGCATGTTCGTGAACACCCTGGTGCTGCGCAACCCGGTACGCCCCGGCACCACCTTCCGCGCGCTGCTGGAACAGGTCCGCGGCACCGTCCTCGACGCCTTCGCCCACCAGGACGTGCCCTTCGAACGGCTGGTGGACGCCCTCCAGCCCGAGCGGGACACCAGCCGCACCCCCCTGTTCCAGGCCATGGTCGCCCTGCACAACCTGGGCGCCGAGGCACCCGCGCTCCCCGGCCTGGACGTCGAGCCGGTCCTGCCACCGGTCCGGAACGCCACGTTCGACCTGGCCTTCGACTTCGTGGAGAGCGACGGGGGCGTCACCGGCCATCTGGAGTACGCCACCGGCCTGTTCGACGAGGACACCGTCCGCCGCCTGGCCGACCGCCTGCGGCTGCTGCTCCGGGCGGCGGCCCAGGACCCCGACCGGGACGTCCGGGCCCTGGAGCTGATGACCGCGGCCGAGCGGCACCACGTCCGCCACGACTGGCAGGGCCCGCGCCTCGCCGTGCCGGAGACCACCTTCCCCGCCCTCTTCGAGGCACAGGCCGCGCGCACCCCGCACGCCACCGCCCTGGTGGCACGGGACGCCACGCTCGACTTCGCCGCCCTCAACGAGCGCGCGAACCGGCTCGCCCACCACCTCCTCGCCCAGGGCGTCGCCCCCGAACGGGTGGTCGCCGTACGCCTGCCGCGCACCTCCGACCTGATGGTGGCGGTGCTCGCCGTCGCCAAGGCGGGCGGCACCCTGCTCTGCCTCGACCCCGGCCTGCCCGAGGAGCGCGCCGCCCACCTCCTCGCCGACGCGGCCCCGCACACCGTGCTGAGCGCCGGGACACTGCGCGACACACCGTGGGAGCGTCTGCCCGCCCACGACCCCACCGACCACGACCGCCCGGCCCCACTGCTCCCGGACCACGCGGCCTACATCGTCTACACCTCCGGCTCCACCGGCCGCCCCAAGGGCGTCGTCGTCGAACACCGCCACCTGGTCAACCTCTGCCACGACCACCGGGAAGGACTCGTCGCCCCGCACACCGCCGACGGGCACCGGCTGCGCGCCGCGCTGAGCGCGTCGTTCTCCTTCGACACCTCCTGGGAGGGGCCGCTGCTCCTCGCCCTCGGGCAGGAGGTCCACCTCGTCGACGAGGACGTGCGCCTGGACCCCGACGCGTTCTGCGCCCAGGTCGCCGAAGGCCGCCTGGACCTGGTGAACGTCACCCCGTCCTTCCTGCGCGAACTCACCGCCGCCGGACTCCTCGCACCCGGCCGCCACCATCCGCGCGTCCTGCTGGTCGGCGGCGAGGCGACCGGCCCCGGCACCTGGCGCGAGCTGTGCGCCGCCACCCGCCTCGGCGTCACCGCGTACAACATGTACGGGCCCACCGAGTGCACCGTCGACGCCACCTACGCGCGCTGCGCCGACCACCCGGACCGGCCGGTCATCGGCCGCCCCGGCCGCAACCTGCGCGCCGACGTCCTCGACGGAGCCCTGCGCCCGGTGCCGCCCGGCGTGCCCGGCGAGCTGTACCTCGCCGGCGCGCAGGTGGCCCGCGGCTACCTCGGCCGCCCCGGCCTGACCGCCTCCCGCTTCCTCGCCGACCCGTTCGGCGCGCCGGGCGAGCGGATGTACCGCACCGGCGACCGCGCCCGCTGGAACGAGCGGGGACTGCTGGAGTTCCTGGGCCGCGCCGACGAGCAGATCAAGATCCGCGGGTTCCGCATCGAACCCGGCGAGGTCGAGGCCGCGTTGCAGGCCCACCCGGACGTGGCCGAGGCCGTCGTGACGGCACGCGAACACGCGGGCCGGCTCATGCTCGTCGCCTACGTCGTCCCCGCGCCGGGCGCCGTCCCGGCCGCCGACACCCTGCGCGGCGCGCTGCGGCGCACCCTGCCCGACCACATGGTGCCCGCGGCGTTCGTGCCCCTCGCGCGGATCCCGCGCACCGGCACCGGCAAGACCGACCGGCGCGCCCTGCCCGCCCCGCCCGCCCAGCCCGACCCCGCCACGGCGTACGCGGCACCGCGCCCCGGCACCGAGCAGACGCTGGCCGCCATCTGGGCGGACGTCCTGCGGGTCGACCGGGTGGGCGCGCGGGACGACTTCTTCGCGCTCGGCGGCGACTCCATCCTCAGCATCCAGATCGTCTCCCGGGCCCGCCGGGCGGGACTGGCGCTGACCACCAAGGACGTCTTCCGCCACCGGACCGTGGCCGAACTCGCCCTCCACGTCACCGAGGCGGCCCCGACGCAGGCGCACACGGAGCCGCCCGCCGAGGCACCGCTCACGCCCATCCAGCGGTGGTACCTCGACGGCCGCCGACCCGGCGACCCGCTGCGCTTCACCATGTCCCAGCGGCTCGAACTCGCCCCCGGCACCGATCTGTCCGCCCTGCGCCCGGCCGTCGACGCCCTCGTCCGCCACCACCCGGCCCTGCGCACCCGTTTTCGCCCCACCGCGGACGGCCGGCGCCAGGACGTCCTGCCGGACGCCCCGGAAGGCATCCTCGACCACCACGACGTGACCCGCCTGCACGGCTCCGCGCTGGAGGCCGAGGTGCGGCGTGCGGCGGACGCGGCCCGGGACCGCCTCGACCCGGACGAGGGCCGGGTGGCGCGCGTCCTGCTCTTCGACCGCGGCCCCGGACTGCCTGCCCAACTCCTCTTCATCGTCCACCACTTGGTGGTCGACGGCGTCTCCTGGCGGATCCTGCTGGCCGACCTGGAGACCGCCCACCGCCAGGCGTCGGACGGACACCCCGTCGACCTGCCCCCGGCCACCACCGCCTACGGGCACTGGGCGGCCCGGCTGGAGGCGCACACCCGCTCCGGCGCCCTGGACGGCGACCTCGCCCACTGGCAGCGCACCGCCGCGGCCCCGGCCGGCCTGCCCGCCGGACGGCCCGGCCCCAACACCCACGGCACCGCCGCCACGGTCACCGTGGAACTGGACCCGGAGACGACCGACGCCCTGCTGCGCCGCGTCCCGGAGGTCTACCGCACCCAGGTCAACGACGTCCTGCTCAGCGCCCTCGGCCGTACCCTGGCCCGCTGGTGCGGCCGCGAGACCGTGCTGATCGGCGTGGAGGGCCACGGCCGCGAGGACCTCTTCGACGACCTGGACCTCTCCCGCACGGTCGGCTGGTTCACGGCCGAGTACCCCCTCGCCCTGACGGTCGCGCCCGACGCCGGCTGGCACGACACCCTGCGCTCGGTGAAGGAACAGCTGCGCGCGGTCCCCCTGCACGGCCTGAGCCACGGCGCGCTGCGCCACCTGCTGCCCGACAGCCCGCTCACCGGCACCCCCGCACCGCGGGTCGGCTTCAACTACCACGGCCAGTGGGACACCGGCGGCGACGGCGGCGGTCTGTACCGTGCCGCCCTGCCCCCGGCCGGCTCCGACACCGACCCCGACGCGCCCCGCCCCTACCTGCTCGACCTCACCGGCGTCGTCCAGGACGGCAGGCTCGAACTCGGCTGGACGTACCCGCCGGCCGTCTACGACGAGTCCACCGTCCGCGCCCTCGCCGACGAGATGTGCGCGGCACTGCGCGACATCGCGGCCCACTGCGCCCGCCCGGACGCGGGCGGCCGCACCCCGTCGGACCACCCGCTCGCCGGGCTCGGGCAGCGGGAACTCGACCGCCTCGTCGGCGACGGCCGGCACGTCGCGGACATCCTGCCGCTGACGCCCCTGCAGGCCGGCATGCTCTTCCACGGCCTGGTGGACACCGCCGGCGCCTACTTCGACCGGACGGCCGTCCGGCTGTCCGGGGTGAGCGACCCACGCGCCTTCGCCACGGCCTGGCAGCAGGTCGCCGACCGCACCGAGGCCCTGCGCACCAGCGTGCACTGGCAGGGTCTGCCGCACCCGGTCCAGGTCGTCCACCACCGCGTGGAACTGCCCGTCACCCACCTCGACTGGCGGCACCTGACCCCCGAGCGGCGGGCGAGGGAGACCGAGGACCTGCTGGCCGCCGACCGCACGGCCGGCATGGACCTCACCACCGCACCCCTCACCCGCGTCACCCTGGCCGCACTGCCCGGCGACGAGATCCTGCTGCTGTGGTCCTCCCACCACCTGATCCTGGACGGCTGGAGCACCGGGCAGCTGCTCACCGAGGTCTGCGAGCGCTACGCCGCGCTCACCGGCGGGCGCGAGGCCCCGGTCCCGGTCCGGCGCCCGTTCGCCGACTTCGTGCGCTGGCTGCACGACCAGGACGAGCAGGCGGCCGAGGCGCACTGGACCGGCGTCCTCGCCGGCTTCCCGGCCCGCACCCCGCTGCCGTACGACCGCACCCCGGCCGAGGCGCACCGGGCCCGCGCCGCCGCCACCGTGCACCGGTACCTCGACGAGCGGGTCTCGGCGCGGCTGCGGGAGAGCGCGGCCCGGGCCGGGCTGACGGTGAACACCGTGATCGAGGGCGCCTGGGCGCTGCTGCTGGCCCGCCACGGTGGACGCGACGACGTCGTGTTCGGCACGACCGTCTCCGGCCGCCCGGCCGAGCTGCCGGGCGTGGAGGCGATGGTCGGCCTGTTCATCAACACCGTGCCCACCCGGATCCGCGTCCCGGACGGGCCGGTGGTGTCCTGGCTGCGGGACGTGCAGGAGCGGCAGAGCGACGCCCGCCGCTTCGACTTCCTCGCCCTGCCCCGCATCCAGGCGCTGAGCGAGGTCCCGGCGGGCGAGGCGCTGTTCGACAGCATGGTGGTCTTCGAGAACTACCCCGTCGACGAGTCCGCCACGGCCCGCACGGGGGTGCGCGTCGAGGAGGTGCGTGCCGACGACGCCCCGACCTTCCCGCTGTGCCTGCGCGCCCACCTCGGCGACCGGCTCGGCCTCGACCTCGCCTACGACGCCGGCCTGTTCGACGCGGACACCGCCGAACGCCTCGCGGCCCGCCTCGCGGCCGTCCTGACCGCCCTCGCCGACGGCATCGAGGCCGACGCGGAGGTGACCGGCCTCGCGCTGCTCACCGGCGACGACCGCGCCCTGCTCCGGCGGTGGAACGCCACCGCCCGGCCGCCGGCGCCGCGCAGCCCCGTCGAGCTGTTCGCCGAGCAGGTCCGCCGCACCCCGGGCGCCCCCGCCGTGCGCGACGGCGACACGGAGCTGACGTATCGCCGCCTCGACGACTGGTCCGACGCCGTGGCCTCGCGGCTCCTCGCCGGCGGCCTGCGGGCGGAGGACCGGGTGGCGCTGCTGATGGACCGCAGCGCCGAACTCGTCGTCGCCCAGCTCGCCGTCCTCAAGGCCGGGGGCGCCTACGTCCCGGTGGACGCGCGCGCCCCCGAGGACCGGCGCCGCGCGCTGATCCGGCTGGCGGGCGCGACGGCCCGGCTGACCGCCACGGACGTCGCCGCCGCGGCCGCCCCCGTACCGGACACGCCCGTACCCGTACCCGCGGACGCCGACCGGCTGGCGTACGTGATGTTCACCTCCGGGTCGACCGGCGAGCCCAAGCCGGTCGCGGTACGCCACCGCGACGTCGCCGCCCTCGCCACCGACAGCCGCTTCACCGGCGGGGTGTGCGCCCGCGTGCCGCTGCACTCCCCGGTGGCCTTCGACGCCGCCACCTTCGAGGTGTGGGCGCCCCTGCTCACCGGCGGCTGCGTCGTCGTGGCACCGCCCCGGCCCCTGGACGCGGCCCTGCTGCGCCACCTGGTCCGTGACGGCGGCCTGACCGCGCTGTGGCTGACCGCCGGCCTCTTCCGGCTGCTGGCGCAGGACGCGCCGGACTGCTTCGCCGGCCTGCGCCAGGTGTGGACCGGCGGCGACGTGGTGCCCGCCGCCGCCGTGCGCCGCGTGCTGTCCGCCTGCCCCGGCCTGACCGTCGTCGACGGCTACGGGCCCACCGAGACGACGACGTTCGCGACCTCCTTCGCGCTCACCGACGCCACGGCCGTCCCCGGCACCGTGCCCATCGGCCACCCGCTCGACGACATGCGGGTCCACGTCCTCGACGGCCGGCTGCGCCCCGTGCCGCCGGGCTGCGCCGGCGAGCTGTACGTCGCCGGCGAGGGCGTGGCCCGCGGCTACCTGGGCCGCCCCGGCGACACCGCCGCCCGCTTCCTCGCCGACCCCGCCGGGCCGCCCGGCACCCGCATGTACCGCACCGGCGACCTGGTCCGCCGCCGCCCCGACGGCACGGTCGAGTTCCTGGGCCGCGCCGACGACCAGGTGAAGATCCGCGGTTTCCGCGTCGAACCCGGCGAGGTGGAGGCCGTCCTCGCGGCGCACCCCGATGTCGTGGACGTCGCGGTGGTGGCCCGCGAGGACCGGCCCGGCGGCCGGCGCCTGGCGGCCTACGTCGTGGGCCCCGAAGATCTCACGGACGTGCGGGAGTTCGCCGAGCGCTCGCTGCCCGACTACCTCGTCCCCGCCGCCTTCGTCGCCCTGCCCGCGCTGCCCCTGAGCGGCAACGGCAAGGTCGACCGGGCCGCCCTCCCGGCCCCGGAGCCCGCGAGCGGCGACCGGCGGCACGAGCCGGTCGCACCGCGCACCGACGCCGAACGGCGCGCCGCCGACGTCTTCGCGGAGGTCCTCGCCGTCCGGCGGCCCGGCGTGGAGGACGACTTCTTCCAGCTCGGCGGCGACTCCATCCTCAGCATCCGGCTGGCCGCCCGCCTGTCCGAGGCGTTCGGCACCGACGTGTCACCGCGCGCGGTGTTCACCCACCCCACCCCCGCCGCACTCGCCGCGCTGCTCACCGCCGAGCCGTCCGGCGACGCCGCGCCCACCGCGATCGTCCCCGTCCCCCGCGACACGCCCGCCCCGATGTCGTACGCCCAGCAACGCCTGTGGTTCCTGGAGGAGTTCGCGCCCGGCAGCGGCGAGTACGTCACCGCGCTGGCCCTGCGCCTGCGCGGCCGGCTCCAGGTGCCCGCCCTGACCGCGGCCCTGTGCACGCTGGCCGAGCGGCACGAGGCACTGCGTACCACCTTCGACACGGTGGACGGCCGCGGCGTGCAGATCGTCCACCCGGCGCGGGACGTGCCACTGGAGCTGCACGACCTGACCGCGACGGGGGAGGGCGGCCGCGCGGACCGGCTGCGGGAACTGCTCGACGCCGAGCGCGCCCGCACGTTCGACCTGCGGCGCGGTCCCCTGCTGCACGCCGGGCTGATCAGGCTCTCGGACGACGAGCACGTCCTGACGCTGACGCTGCACCACATCATCACCGACGGCTGGTCCACCGGCGTCCTCACCGGTGACCTCGCCCACTTCTACCGGACCGAACTGGGCGCCGACGCCGAGCCGTTGCCGTCCCTGCCCGTCAGCTACGCGGACTACGCCCACTGGCAGCGCGGCACCGCCACGGACGAGCACCTCGCGTACTGGAAGGAGCACCTGGCCGGCCTGGAGACGCTGGACCTGCCCACCGACCGGCCGCGTCCGGCGGTGCGCACCCACGGCGGAGCCACCGTGCGCCTCGTCCTGCCCCGGGCCACCACCCGCCGCCTGGTCCAGGTGGGCCGGGACCGGCAGGCCACCCTGTTCACCACGCTCGTCGCCGCGGCGCAGACCTACCTGGCCCGCCTGACCGGTGGCCGGGACATCACGGTCGGCACGGTCACCTCCGGCCGCGACCGCGTCGAGACGCAAGCCCTCGTCGGGTTCTTCGTCAACACCCTCGTCCTGCGCTCCCGCGTCGAACCCGACCGCCCCTTCCCCGAGTTCCTCGCCGAGGTGCGCGGGACCGTACGGGACGCCTTCGCCCACCAGGAGGCGCCGTTCGAACGCGTGGTGGACGAGGTGCAGCCCGTCCGTGACACCAGCCGCACCCCGCTGTTCCAGGTCATGGTGGTGCTGCAGAACGCCCCGGCCGCCGACCTCGACCTGCCCGGCATCCAGGTCGGCGACGTCGACACGGAACTGCGGCACGCGGCGTTCGACCTCACCCTGGAGTTCGCCGAGACCGCTGCCGGGGAACTCCACGGCCTGCTCACCTACAACACCGACCTGTTCGACGCGGCCACCGCCGCACGCATGGCCGACCAGCTCGGCATCCTGCTGACCGCCGTCGCCGACGACCCGGACCGGCCCGTGGGCGCCCTGCCGCTCGCCACCGACGAGACCCTCAAGGCCGTCCTCGACCAGGGCCGCGGCACCGCCCGCCCGACACCCGCGGCGACGCTGCCGGAGCTGTTCGAACGGCAGGCCGCCCGCACCCCCGACGCCGTGGCCCTGGCCGACGCCGACGGCCGCGAGCTGACCTACGCGCAGGTCGAACGTGCCGCCAACCGGCTGGCGCACCGGCTGATCGCCCGCGGTGCGGGCCCCGAGCGGATCGTGGCACTGGCGCTGCCCCGCGGCGCGGAGACGGTGGTGGCCCAGCTCGCCGTGGCCAAGGCCGGCGCCGCCTTCCTGCCGGTCGACCCCGACTACCCCGAGCGGCGGCGGGAGTTCATGCTGCGCGACGCGGACGCCTGGCTCGTGCTGGACGACCCCGCCGCCGTACGGGACGCGGACGGCCCGGACACCGCGCCCACGGACGCCGAACGCACGGCCCCGCTGACGCCCGCCCACCCGGCGTACGTGATCTACACGTCCGGATCCACCGGCACACCCAAGGGCGTGACCGTGACCCACGGCGGCCTGGCCGGCTTCGCCGCGGCCGCCGCCGAACGCTACGACGCGGGCCCCGGCGACCGCGTCCTGCAGTTCGCCTCGCCCAGCTTCGACGCCTCCGTGCTGGAGCTGTGCGTGTCCCTGCTCAGCGGAGCCACCCTCGTCACCGGGGAGGAGGGCCCCCTCGTCGGCGAGCGGCTCGCCCAGGCCCTCGCCGACCGGCGCATCAGCCACACCCTGATCCCGCCCGCCGCCCTCGCCACGGTCGACCCCGGGACCGCCGACACCCTGCCGCACCTGCGCACCCTCATCGTGGGCGCCGAGGCGTGCCCGGCCCACCTCGTCGAACGGTGGGCACCCGGCCGGCGCATGATCAACTCCTACGGCCCGACCGAGGCCACCGTCGTCGCCACCTGGACCGGCCCCCTCACCCCGGGCACCGGAGCCGTGCCGATCGGACGCCCCGCCGGCGCCACCCGCGTCCACGTCCTCGACGCCGCCCTGCGCCCCGTCCCGCCCGGCGTCACCGGCGAGCTGTACGTGGCCGGCCCCGGACTGGCCCGCGGCTACCTGAACCGGCCCGGCCTGACCGCCTCCCGCTTCGTCGCCGACCCGTTCGGCGCGCCGGGGGAGCGGATGTACCGCACCGGCGACCTGGCCCGCTGGGACTCCTCCGGCGACCTGCGCTTCGCCGGGCGCGCCGACGACCAGGTGAAGCTGCGCGGCTTCCGCATCGAGCCCGGCGAGATCGAGGGCGCGCTGCGCGGCAGCCCGCGGGTGCGCGACGCGGTCGTCACCGTGCGCGGCGGCGGAGCCGACCCGGACGGCCGGTCCGGCGGACGGCTCGTGGCCTACGTCGTACCCGCCGGGGGCACCGCCGAGGAGCTGCCGGTGGCGGAACTCCGCGACCACCTGACCGGGCTGCTCCCGGCGCACATGGTCCCGTCCGCGTTCGTCCCGCTGGAGCGCCTGCCGCTCACCCCGAACGGCAAGACCGACCGCGCCGCCCTGCCCGAGCCCGGCCCCCTGCACACCGCCACCGGGCCGCGCACCGCGCCGCGCACCGACACCGAACGCCGCATCGCACGGATCTGGGCCGACGTGCTCGGCGTGGCGGACGTCGGCGCGCACGACAACTTCTTCCACCTCGGCGGCGACTCCATCCTCAGCATGCAGGTCGTCTCCCGGCTGCGGCGCGACGGACTGCACCTCGCCACCCGCGACCTGTTCACCCACCAGACCGTCGCCGAACTGGCCACCGTCGCCGGCGGCGCACCCCGGCACGCCGAGACCGGCCCGGTCAGCGGGGACGTGCCCCTCACCCCCATCCAGGAGTGGTTCCTGACCAGCCCCCGCGCCCGCCACGACCACTTCAACCAGTCCCTGCTGCTGGAACTGGGCACGACCCCGGACGCCACCGCCCTGGAGACGGCCCTCAACGCCCTGCTCGACCACCACGACGCCCTGCGCATGCGCTTCACCCGGGACGGGAACGGCTGGCACCAGTTCGACCCGCCGCCCGCCGGCACCGACCGCGACCGCCTCCTGACCCGCCACGACCTCGGCGGCCTCGTCCCGGCCGACGCCGACGCGGCGATGGAGAAGGCCGCCGACGACCTGCACACCGGCTTCGACCTGGCGCGCGGCCCCCTGCTGCGGGCGGCCCTGTTCACCGGGGACGCCGACCGGCCCGCCTTCCTCCTCCTGGTCGCCCACCACCTGGTGGTCGACGCCGTGTCCTGGCGCATCCTGCGCGACGACCTGGAGGCCGCCTACCGGCAGGCCGTCCTGGGCGAGCCCGTCACCCTGGGGGAGCGCAGCACCTCCTTCCTGGACTGGGCCCGGGGCCTCGCCGAGCACGTGGCGGCCGGCTCCCTCGACGACGAACTGCCGTACTGGGAACGGGCGGCCGGCACCGAGCCGCTGCCCGCCCGGACACCGGCCGCACCGGAGGCGGCCCCCGTCGAGACGCTCACCGTCGAACTGGACGAGGCGGACACCGAGGCACTGCTGCGCGCCGCGCCGACCGCCTACCGCACCCGCGTCAACGACGTGCTGCTCGCCGCCCTCGCCCTGGCCCTGGCCCGCTGGACCGGCCGTGAGGAGGTCCGTCTGGACCTGGAGGGACACGGCCGTGAGGACGTCCTCGACGAGGTGGACCTCTCCCGCACCGTCGGCTGGTTCACCACCGTCCACCCCGTCGCCCTCCACGTCCCCGAAGCCGCCGACCTCGGCCCCGGCCGGGACTGGCGGACGCTCGTGAAGTCGGTCCGGCGCCAACTGCGCGCCGTACCCGGCAACGGTCTCGGCTTCGGCGCCCTGCGCACCTTCGGCCCGCCCGAGGTGCGCGAGCGGCTCGGACGCGCCGCGCACGGGCAGGTCGTCTTCAACTACCTCGGTCAGTGGGACGCCCGCCCGGAGAACCCCGGCGACGGCCTGGTGCGCGCCGAACACGGCTCGTTCGGCCGGCACCACGACCCGCGCGACAGCGGCTCCCACCCGCTGGAGGTCGTCGGCGCGGTCCAGGGCGGCCGGCTCTCCTTCACCTGGCACCACCGGCCCGCCCTCCACGCCACGGACACCGTGCGCCGCGTCGCGGGCGACTTCGCCGAGGCCCTGCGCCACATCGCCCACCACGCCCGCGACAGCCGGTGAACCCCCGTCCGCCGGCCCGCGACCCGCCGCCCGCCCAGCAGGCCGCCCGCCGCACATACGACCGACCCGCCCCGAACCGAGAGAGCGAGACCGACAGACATGGACGAGAACACCCGCTACCAGGTGCTGCGCAACGACGAGGAGCAGTACTCGCTGTGGCCCGTCGACGTGGAGGTGCCCGCCGGCTGGCAGCCCGTGGGCAAGGAGGGCACGGAGGCGGAGTGCTCCGCCCACGTGGACGAGGTGTGGACCGACATGCGCCCGCGCAGCCTGCGGGAGCGCATGGAGAACGCGGAAGCCTGACGCGTTCCGCGCCGCCACGACGAACGGCCCGGGGCGGCGGCGGGGGCCAGGGGACGCGTCCCGCGAGCGCGCCCCGGCCCCCGCCCCGTCCGCCCGTCCGTTCATCCGCCCGCCCCGCCCGTCCACCCACCCGTCCGTCCGTCCGTCCATCCGGGGGAGCCCTCATGACACCCGTCCTGCACACCGAACGACTCACGTTCCGGCCCTACCGCCCCGCGGACGAGGACGCCTTCGTGGCCCTGCTGCGCGACGAGGAGGTCTGCCGCTGGATGGGCCAGGAACGCGTGCCGGAGGCCGACATCCGCACGCTGTTCCGGGCCATCCTCACCGACGTCTACCCGCAGCACAGATTCGACGTCTGGGGACTGTGGCACGAGGAGGTCTACGTCGGCCACGCGGAGGTGAAGCCGACCGGCAACGTCGACGGCCACGAACTGGTCACCGCCCTCGCCCCCGGGCACTGGGGCCGGGGCCTGGGCACCGAAGCGGTCCGCGGCCTGCTGCGCCACGCCGCCGACAACCTGGGCCTGAAGGAGGCCTACGGCATGGTCGGCGGCGACAACGCCGCCAGCCTGGCCCTGTGCCGCCGGCTCGGCTTCCGGCACGTACGCGACGTGGTCGGCGACGACGGCACCGTGACCAAGCTGCTGGTGATCCCGACGACGGTGGGCGAACCGGAGCCGCGCGGCGTGTGATGCGTCCGCAGGGGCTGCGCGGGCGGCTCATCCGCGCTGTAATGGCCAAGTGGCCAGTGAGGGTGCTGCGGTGCGCAGAACGAGAGCCGAGCGTGCCGAGACCGCCCTGGAGACGCTCATCGACGTGTCCGCCGCTCCCGACCGGCTGCGCCGGGTTCTCGAACAGGCGCTGGTGTTCGCGGGGGCGGCGTTCGCGGGGGTCTACGCCCCTGGCGCCGACCCCGCGGGACTGTGCCTGGTGGAGTCGGCGGGGCTGCCGCGGACGCTGTACGGACTGCGCGACGGCTATCCGGCCGCGGGCGCCTCGCCGGTCGCGGAGGCGCACCGCACCGGGCGGGCGGTGTGGCTCGGCCCGGCCGAGCTGGCCGACTTCCCGGAGGCGCGCCGGACCCCGTCGGCCGACTTCTCGGTGGCGGTGCTGCCGCTCGGCCCGGCCGGCGGCGGCTGTCTGCTCGCCGTCAGTGAGCACCCGGGCGGCTTCGGCACCGACGACCGCGCCTGCCTGGAGCTGGTCGCCCGGGCGGTGGCCGTGCCCGCGTCGATCGGGACCACCGAGGCGGGCGAGCCGCCGCCCGCCGACCGGTTCAGCCTCGCCATGGACACCGGCCGGGTCGAGGTTGGCGACACCATCCTGCGGCTCTTCGGGATCGGCCGGGAGAAGTTCGACGGCAGGGTGGAGACGCTCCTCGGCCTCACCGTGCCCGAGGACCTGCCCGCCCTGATGTCGGTGGTCGAGGCCGACCACATGTCCATCGGCGAACGCGAGCTGGAGTTCCGCGTCCTGCAGCCGTCCGGGCCACCCAAGTGGCTGCGGCTGCGCGGGCGGATGCTGAGCAGCGGCGAGGGCCGCCCGGCCCGGCTCGTCGGCACCGTCGCGGACGCCTCGACCCTGCGCTCCGACGTCACCGACGTGGCCCGCGTGCAGCGCCTGGCCGCCGCCCTCGCCATGGCCGGCACCGTCAAGGACGTCGGCAAGGCCGTCGTCGTCGCCCTGCGCAAACCCCTGCAGGCCGACCGCCTCGCCCTGGCCGAGCTGGAGAACGACCGCCTCGTCGTGACCGTCCTCGACCCGCCCGAACCCGAGTCCTGGCCCGAGCTGTGGCGCAGCGAGTGGCGCACCGAGTGGCCCGACGCGCCGGTGCGGTCCATGCCCACCCTCGCCGCCGCCCTGCGCGAGGGCCGGTCCCGGATCTGGCCCGCCGGCAGCGCCCTCGAGCCCGCCCTCGCCGAGGTGGGCCCCGGCGGCCTCGCCGTGCTGCCGCTGCCCGCGGGCGGCCGGATGGCCGGGGCCTGCCTGATCGGCTGGGACCGGCCGCACGACTTCGCCCCCGACGAGCGTGCCCTGCTCACCGCCTCCGCGGGCCTCGCCGGACAGGCCCTGCTGCGGGCGCACGCCTTCGACGCCGAGCACGAACTCGTCGGCATGCTCCAGCGCACCCTGCTGCCGCGCCGCCTGCCCCGGCTGCCCGGCGCGGTCGCCGTCGCCCGGTACCTGCCCACCACCGCCGGTCTCGAGGTCGGCGGCGACTGGTACGACGTGATCCCGCTGGCCGACAACCACGTGGCGTTCGTCATCGGCGACGTCCAGGGCCACAACGCGGGCGCCGCCACCCTGATGGGCCAGATGCGCACCGCCCTGCGCGCCTACGCCGCCGAGGGCCACGCCCCCGACGTCGTCGTCACGCACGCCAACCGGCTGCTGCTGGACATGGAGACCGACCTCTTCGCCACCTGCTGCTACGTCGACGTCGACATGGAGCAGGGCACCGCCTGGTGCGTGCGCGCCGGCCACCTCCAGCCGGTGCTGCGCCACCCCGACGGCTCGACCGAGATCGTCGAGGCCGAGGGCGGGCCGCCGCTCGGTGTGCTGACCCGGGCCGACTTCCCGATGACCCCGCTGAGGCTCCAGCCCGGCACGGTCCTCGCCCTGACCACCGACGGCCTGGTGGAGTCCGCCGAGGCCGACATCGACGAGGGTATGGCCCGGTTCGCCGCGGAGCTCGCCGCCGCCGACCCCGGCCACCTCGGACTGGTCGCCGACGCCCTGCTGACCGGGGCGCACCGCGGCGACGACGTCGCCCTGCTGCTGATGCGCTACGACGGCATGGCCGTACGCCCGCTGCGCGAGAGCTGGACCGTGTGGCGGGTCCCGGAGGCCGTCCGGCACGCCCGCCGCTTCACCCGGCGCACCCTGCGCACCTGGGGCGTGGAGCGCGACACCCTGGACGCGGCCCTGCTCATCGTCTCCGAGCTGGTCACCAACGCCCTCGTGCACACCGGGGGCCAGGTCCGGCTGGACCTCAGCCTGGTCAACCACCGGCTCCGGCTCGCCGTGGCCGACGGCTCGCCGCGCAGCCCCGTCAAGCCCACCAGCATCGGCTGGGAGGCCACCGGCGGACGCGGCATCCTGCTGGTCGAGGCGGTCTCGGCGACCTGGGGCACGGTGCCGGTCAGCGGCGGCAAGCAGGTGTGGGCGGACCTCGTGCCGGACGCCGGCCCGCCACTCGACCAGGGGTAGGCGCCGCGTCCGCCGTCCGGGCCGCCCCCGGACCGCCGTTCGGGGGAGCGGTGTCCTTCCCTCGTGGCGGCTCGACAGGCGGCCTCGTGCCGACCGTGCCTAGGGTCTTGACGTGGCACACACCTTCGAAGAGCTGGTGGCCAAGCAGCGGGCCGCGGACGCGGCCCAGCGCATGGTCGACGAGCTGCGCAGCGCGTACGGCCCGCCGGCCGGCCGGCAGATGAGCGGCGCCCAGTCGGGCACCTACGAGACGGCGCTGCGCGCCTGGCGGGACCTCGCCCGCGACGTGCAGACGGCGCTGAGCGAGTACGCGCGGGACACGGGCCGGCCGCGCGCCGAGGTGGAGGCCGAGGTGGCACGGGCGGCGGCACCGGAGGACACGTGAGCCGAGCGGGCCGCCGCGCGGAACGGATCGCGGGCGCGGCGGACCGCAGACTCCCGCTGCTCCAGGGCGGCGCGCTGCTGCGCAAGGCGTTCCCCGAGCACTGGTCGTTCATGCTCGGCGAGATCGCCCTCTACAGCCTCCTGGTGCTGATCCTGACCGGCGTGTGGCTGACCTTCTTCTTCCAGCCGGAGATGACCGAGGTCGTCTACGACGGGTCGTACCCGCCGCTGCGCGGTGTGCTGGTGTCGGCGGCCTTCGACTCCACCCTGAACATCAGCTTCGACGTGCGCGGCGGCCTGCTGATCCGGCAGATGCACCACTGGGCCGCGCTGGTGTTCATCGCCGCGATCGGCCTGCACATGCTGCGGATCTTCTTCACCGGCGCGTTCCGCCGGCCGCGCGAGGTGAACTGGGTGATCGGGCTGACCCTGTTCGTCCTCGCGCTCGCCGAGGGCTTCGCGGGCTACTCGCTCCCCGACGACCTGCTCTCCGGCACCGGACTGCGCATCGCCCAGGGCATCATGACGTCTCTGCCCGTGGTGGGCACGTACGTGGCGTTCTTCGCCTTCGGCGGCCCCTACCCGGGCCACGACATCATCACCCGCCTGTACCCGCTGCACATCCTGCTGCTCCCGGGCGCGATCCTCGCCCTGGTGACGGTGCACCTGATGCTGGTGTTCCACCTCAAGCACACCCAGTGGCGGGGGCCCGGCCACACCAACCGCAACGTCGTCGGCAAACCGCTCTTCCCGCAGTTCACCGCCCTCTCCACGGGCCTGTCCCTGACCGTGGGCGGCGTCCTGACGCTGATGTCGGGCGTCGCGCAGATCAACCCCGTGTGGACCTACGGCCCCTATCGGCCCGACGTGGATTCCACCGGCTCGCAGCCGGACTGGTACGTGGGCTTCCTGGAGGGCGCGCTGCGGCTCGTACCGCCCTGGGAGACGAACGTCGCGGGGCACACCCTCATGTGGAACGTGCTGCTCCCGGCGGTGGTGCTGCCGGCGCTGCTGTTCGGCGTGCTGTACGCCTACCCGTTCGTGGAGCAGCGTCTGACCGGTGAGTGGTACCGCGAGCAGCACCTGTGCGACCGTCCGCGCGAACGTCCTGTGCGCACCGGCCTCGGCGTGGCGGGCACCGTCTTCTACGCCGTGCTGCTGGTGGCCGGCGCCAACGACGTCATCGCCCAGTCCTTCCGCGTCTCGGTGAACGCCCTGACCTGGATCCTGCGGGTCTCCCTCGTGCTCGCGCCCGTCGTCGCCTTCCTGGTCACCCGCTGGCTGTGCCGGGCGCTCACGGAGGCCGAGCGCGAGCGCCTGGCCGAGGGCGTGCCCACCGGCGACATCAGGCAGAACGTCACCGGCGGCTACGAGAGCGGCCACGAGCCCGTCGAGGAGTTCCGGCCGGGAGCGCCGCGCCGGGCGCTCACCGGCGGGCGTACTGGAACACCATCCCGTAGACCCCGCGAGCCAGAACGACCGAGCCGATGAGGAACAGCCACAGCCCGAAGACCACCCCGGTCGCCGTCAGCGCGGAACCCAGCGCGACCACGATCGGGAACGGGCTCTCGTCCGGGAAGAACGCCACCGGACCCGCCGCCTCCGCCACGTCCGCGTCCGTGCGGTCCTGCGGCCGGGAGCCCCGGCGCCGGTACTGGACCAGGAAGAAGAAGCCGATCACCCCCGCCATCCCGCCCGCCACCACCAGCGCGGTCGTGCCCGCCGCCTCGCCCGACCACACCCCGTACAGCCCGGCGGCCGCCCAGAAGAACAGCGCGACCCCGCCGAACAGCCTCGCCTCCGCCTTCACCGCAGTCCCTCCTCCTCGGCCGTCCGCACGACGTCCGGATGGTGCAGGTCGAACGCGGGCGACTCCGAGCGCACCCGGGGCAGTGCCACGAAGTTGTGCCGCGGCGGCGGGCAGGACGTCGCCCACTCCAGGCCCCGGCCCCAGCCCCACGGGTCGTCCTCGGTGACCCGCTTCCCCCGGACGGCGGTGCGCCAGACGTTGTACAGGAACGGCAGGGTGGAGACGCCGATCACGAACGCCCCCGCCGAGGAGATGGCGTTGAGCAGGGTGAAGCCGTCCGAGGGCAGGTAGTCCGCGTACCGGCGGGGCATGCCCTCCTCGCCGAGCCAGTGCTGCACGAGGAAGGTCGCCTGGAACCCCGGGAACAGCAGCCAGAAGTGCCACTTGCCGAGCCGCTCGTCCAGCATCTTCCCGGTGAACTTGGGCCACCAGAAGTAGAACCCGGCGAACATCGCGAACACCACCGTGCCGAACAGCACGTAGTGCAGGTGGGCGACGATGAAGTAGGAGTCGGTCAGGTGGAAGTCCAGCGGCGGCGAGGCGATCAGCACGCCGCTGAGCCCGCCCAGCAGGAACGTCACCAGGAACCCCATCGACCACAGCATCGGCGTCTCGAACGAGAGCGAGCCGTTGATCATCGTCCCGGTCCACGCGAAGAACTTGATGCCCGTGGGCACCGCGATCAGGAACGACATGATGGAGAAGAACGGCAGCAGCACCGCGCCGGTGGCGAACATGTGGTGCGCCCACACCACCGCCGACAGCATGGTGATGCCGATCGTCGCCCCGATCATCGGCAGGTAGCCGAACATCGGTTTGCGGGAGAAGACCGGGATGATCTCGGAGATGATCCCGAAGAACGGCAGCGCGACGATGTACACCTCGGGATGGCCGAAGAACCAGAACAGGTGCTGCCACAGCAGCGCGCCCCCGTTCGAGGCGTCGAAGACGTGCGCCCCGAACTTGCGGTCCGACTCCAAGGCCAGCAGCGCGGCGGTCAGCACCGGGAACGAGGGCAGCACCAGGACCGAGGTGAAGAGCACGTTCCAGGTGAAGATCGGCATACGGAACATGGTCATGCCCGGCGCGCGCAGGGACACGATGGTGGCGATGAAGTTCACCGCGGTCAGGGTCGTCGAGACACCCGAGACCACCAGCCCCATCGTCCACAGGTCGCCGCCGGCGCCGGGGGAGAAGTAGGCGCTGTTCAGCGGGGCGTACGCGAACCAGCCGAACGCCGCCGCCCCGCCCGGCACCACGAAGCCGGAGATCACCATCAGCCCGCCGAACAGGTACATCCAGTACGACATCGCGTTCAGCCGCGGGAACGCCAGGTCGGGGGCGCCGATCTGCAGCGGCATGACCGCGTTGGCGAACCCGGCGAACATGGGCGTGGCGAACAGCAGCATCATGATGGTGCCGTGGATCGTGAAGAACTGGTTGTAGGTCTCCTCGCTCAGGAACTGCAGTCCGGGACGGGCCAGTTCGGCGCGCATGCCGAGCGCGAGCAGCCCGGCCAGCAGGAAGAAGGAGAACGCGGTGACCATGTAGAGCCGGCCGATCACCTTGTGGTCGGCGGTGAAGGCCCAGCGCAGCAGGGCCCGGCCGGGCCGCTGGGCGGGGGCCGAGTACCGTGCGGTGATCTCCCTGATCTCGGACATTTCCGGTGATTCGGTCATCGTGGGCGACGGTACTCCGCGGGCCCGGGGGGCCGCCCGCGCCACGCCCTGCGGGCCCACGCCCACGCCGCGCCCGGGTCCGCTGCCCGCTGTGCCGTCCGGGTGAAGCGCCGTCGGCCGGGCGCCGCCAGGCATCCGCCGGGCGCCCCCGGGTACCCGACGCCCATGAACGCAGCCACGTACCAAGCAGCCGGGGGCGCTCACATGTTCGGATACATCCTCGTCCTCGTCGCCGGTGTCGCCATCACGGCCGGGCTGGTGTGGGCCGTCCGGCTCGGCATGAACGTACGCCGGCGGGAGTCCGCCCCGCCCCGTCCCGACGAGCAGCCCACGCTCCCGCCCGACGGGCCGGTGCGGGAGACGCGTGAGATGCGGGAGCCCCACGAGGTGCCGCGGGCCACGGACGAGAGCGAACGGCTCACGCCCCATCAGCTCGGCAACGTCGGCACCCGGCGCGCCGAGGACCAGCGCCGACCGCGGTGGTCCCCCGGGTCCAGTGGATCCTTCGGTGGCGGTGGCGGCGGCCGGACCTGAGGTGGTTCCGCCTGGTTTGTGTGGGTGCGGCACGGGGACCCGGACCGGACACACACCGTGCGACGGGCCGGGTGCGGGAGTCGTTCCCCGCACCGGCCCTCGGAGCCAGAGGGACTCAGAAAGAAGATGAAGCGCCGTGACCGCGCACAGCAGTGAGAAGACCACGCTCCCCTATGCCGAGACCGGCTGGTCCAAGGCGAAGCGCCGCCAGGGCACCAAGGCGCGCACCTGTCTGCCGGCCGTGCTGGAACGTTCCGCCACCCAACGGGGCGCCGAGGCCGACGACAACATAGTCCGCGGCGAGGACTGAGCGGCGCGAACTGGGCGGCGGCCGGTGTGGCAAACAAAGGTCCGAACCGGACGATCGCCGCTAGGGTGAGGCCGCGAGCCGGGGGAGCGGCGCTCGGCTCACGCAGCCATGCCCCGCCTCCCGTCCGCCAGGAGATGTCCCAGTGAAACGGCACGAGTTCCTGCGGGAGCTCCACAAGGTCAGCGCGAACCGCAACTACCTGGAGATCGGCGTCAACGACGGGCGCAGCCTGACGCTGTCCCGGGTGCCCAGCATCGCGATCGACCCCGCGTTCAAGGTGGTCACCGAGATCCGCTGCGACGTGCACCTCGCCAAGGCGACCAGCGACGACTTCTTCGCCCGCGACAACCCCCTCGCGCACCTCAGGGGCGGCCGCCACCCGCTGCGCAACCTGGCACGCAACCGCAGCCCGTTCGGGTACTTCAGACGCACCACCGTCGACCTGTCCTTCATCGACGGCATGCACCTGTTCGAGTACGCGCTGCGGGACTTCATCAACATCGAGAAGCACGCGGACTGGGCCAGCGTGATCGTCTTCGACGACATGCTCCCGCGCAACGTCGACGAGGCCGCCCGCGACCGGCACACCAACGCCTGGACCGGCGACGTCTACAAGCTGGTCGAGATCCTGGGCCGCCACCGCCCGGACCTGGTCACGGTCCTGGTCGACACCGCGCCCACCGGCCAGCTCGTGGTGTTCGGCGCCGACCCGGCGAGCACCGTCCTGAAGGACCGCTACGACGAGATCGTCGCGGAGTTCGACGTGCCCGACCCGCAGAAGGTGCCCGAGTCCGTCCTGGAGCGCACCACGGCCGTCGCGCCCGCGGACTTCCTCGGCGCCGGCTTCTGGAAGCCGCTGGTGGCGGCCCGCAACCGCGGGACCGGACGGGCCCGCGGCTGGGAGCCGCTGCGGCGCGCGCTGGCGCCGTACTCCGTCAGCCGCTGAACCGGCCCGAGCGCAGCCGCTCGTAGTGGGCGGAGCAGTCCGCGTAGCCGGGCAGCAGCCCGGACCGCTCCGCCTCGGCCAGAGTGGGCGCCTCGGCGTCCTTGGCCGACATCACCGGCTCGACACCCTCCGGCCAGGGGATGCCCAGACCGGGATCGAGCGGATGCACGCCGTGCTCGCGCCCCGGCGCGTACCCGGCCGAGCACACGTACACCACGGTGGCGTCGTCGGTCAGCGCCATGAAGGCGTGTCCGAGACCCTCCGCCAGGAACACGGCGTGCCGGGTGTCGTCGTCCAGGCGCACCGCCTCCCACCGGCCGAAGGTGGGCGAGCCCACCCGGACGTCCACGACCACGTCCAGCACGGCACCGCGCACACAGGTGACGTACTTGGCCTGCCCGGGCGGCACGTCGGCGAAGTGGACACCCCGCAGCACGCCTCGCCGGGACACCGAGCAGTTGGCCTGGGCGAGCGTGAGGTCGTACCCGGTGGCCTCGCGGAACTCCGCGCCCCGGTACCACTCGTGGAAGCTGCCCCGCTCGTCCGGGAACACCTTCGGCTCCAGCACCCAGGCGTCCGCTATCCCCAACTGCCGCATTCCGTCAGGCCCTCCGAGTCGTCGTGGTCGTGCCGGCGCTGCCCCGTACCACGCCGAGCAGGCGCCGCGCCGCGCGCAGCACCCGCCGCAGCGGCCGGGCCGGCGCGCCGCGGGTGACCTCGACGGCGCCCCGGGCGCGGCCTGCCCGCAGCAGCAGCGGCAGCGCGAGGACCCGGCCGCCGGCCGGGCGCAGGTCGGTCCGCCAGGTCGTGCCGCGCAGGTCGTCCGACGGGAGCGCGGCCTCCAGCAGCGCGTGCGCGCCGTCGGCGGGCGTGAGCACGGCGGCCCGGTCGAGCGTCCGGCCCGAGGCGGTGTCGGTCAGCCGCACCGCGACGTCGGTGGTGTCCGGGACGTGCAGCGGCAGCGCGACGGTCAGCACCTCGGTGTCGGACACCGCCGCGTCCGCCGGGGTGAGCCGGTGCAGGCCGAGCGACCTGACGGCCCGGTCCACGTCCAGGGAGAGGTTGCGGTACTGCTTCGTCCAGTACGGCAGCACCACCCGGCCGGCGACGAGCCCGGCGGGCGGCAGCGCGGCCGCCCGCTCCGGGGCGGGGCCCAGCCGGCACTCCTTGGTCCAGCCGCCGAGCGAGACCCGGACGTAGGCGTCCCACAGGCCGCCGGACAGCGCAGCGCCGCCCGCCGCGGCGGCGGGGTCCACGGTGGCCGTGCCGCGCAGCACCAGCCGGACGCGGCCGTCCCCGGCCGGCACCCGTTCGCGGCTGATCTCCACCGGCTGGAAGAAGGACGCGGCGGTCCGCCGGTCGCGCAGCACCAGGTCGGCGCGGGCGTCCTCGAAGCCGTCGGCGGCCGCGGCGGCCAGCCGTTCCGTGGCCTCGGCCAGGTCGGCGGGCGCGCTCCCGGCCGCGGGGCCGGACACCTCGGGGTCCACGGTCAGGGGGCCGTCGGGATCGTGGTACTCCGCGGTGAAGCGCACCCGCAGCGTGCCCTCCTGCCACTCCACGGCCGTGGGGACGGCCCTGGGCCGCACGCCCGTCTCCCAGGTGGCGTAGGCGACCAGGTCGTCGTACCGGTCCTCGCGGATCAGGGCGGCGACGATCCGCTGGTCGGGGCGGAGCCCGGGAGCGACCCCGGGGCCGAAGCGCTCCACGACGACCGCGTGCATCTCGCGCAGCAGGTCGCGCCGGTAATCGTCGGGCATCGCCAGCAGCCGGCGCCCGCTCATCCGCTCGACCATCTCCACCCGCAGCCAGCGGCGCAGCAGCCGGTCGCGCAGCGGGCCCGGCTCGGTGTACCGCTCGACGACGTCGAGGGCCTCACGCAGGTTCTTGAAGTAGCCGACGGGCTCGAAGCGCTGGAAGCCGGCGTTGGCAGCGTCCTCGCGTTTGACGTGGTAGTAGCAGACGTAGTCGCCGAGCACCGAGACGTTGTCCGCGCGCAGATAGGCCTCGGTGACGAAGACGTGGTCCTCCAGGCGCCGCCGGCCCTCGGGGAAGCGCAGCCCGGTGCGCTCGAGGAAGGCGCGCCGGAGCATCTTGTGCGGGGTGAGGCTGTCGATCAGCGGGGCGTCGGCCACGGTGGCGCGCGGCCGGTTGCGGCGGAACAGCTCCACCGGCACCGGGCGGCCCTTGCCCGCCATCTTGCCCACGATCACGTCCGCGCCGTTCGCCACCCCGTAGGCGTACATCCGCTCCAGGGCCTCGTCGCCGAGGTGGTCGTCGTTGTCGACGAACATCACGAACTCGCCGCGGGACGCCTCGATACCCACGTTGCGGGGCCTGCCCGACCAGCCGGAGTTCTCCTGGTGGATGACGCTGATGTGCCGGTGCTCGGCGGCGAGTGCGTCGAGCCGGGCCGGGGTGGCGTCCGTGGAGCCGTCGTCCACGAAGATCACTTCGAACTCGTCGGGAGGCAGTGACTGCCGCAGCAGCGAGGCGACGCACTCCTCGATGTACGGGCCGGGGTTGTACACGGGTACGACGACGCTGACCTTGACCGGCATCCGGCTTCCAAGCCCCCTTGGTTCGCTTTCCGTGACCTGGTGGGCACGGTGCGCGTGGCCGAAATGTTAACGCGGCGCCCGGCGGGGGCGGTTGCCCGCCCGCACCGGCCGCCGGACGCGCTGGTCAGGCGTGCGTCTTGGCCAGCAGCTCCAGGATCTCCGCCGTCGTGCCGCTCTCGCCGAGCCGCGGGAAGATCCGCTCCACGCTGCCCCGGTGCGCCTCGGGGTCGCTGTCGGCCATGGCGTCCGTCGCGAGGGTGACGTGGTAGCCGTGGGCGTAGGCGTCGCGCGCGGTGGACTCGACGCCGATGCTGGTGGCGACGCCGGTCAGCACGATCTGGGTGACGCCGCGGCGGCGGAGCTGGACCTCCAGGTCGGTGCCGTGGAAGGCGCTCCAGTTGTGCTTGGTGACGCGGATGTCGCCGGCGTGGCCGGACAGCTCCTCGACGACCGTGTCCCAGCCCTCCGGGAAGGCGAGGCCCCGCGCCTGGCGCTCGGTGCGGCCGGGCACGGCGTCCGCGAAGTCGGGCGCGAAGGAGACCCGGACCAGCACCACGGGCAGACCGCGGTCCCGGAAGGCGTCGGCGAGTTCGGCCGTGCGCGCCACGACGTCGGCGCCGGCGTACGGCTGGGTGGGCATGCCCACGATGCCGTTCTGCAGGTCGATCGCGACGAGGGCGGTACGGGGGTCGAGCGTGGTGAGCGACATGAGTCGGTCGGGCCTTTCGAGGGGTGGGACGACCAGCGGGACGGTGGGACGGAGGAGGGAGGAGGGAGGGGGGAGGGGGTGGGGCGGAGCAGACGGTGGATTCGGCGGGACCCGTGGGACCGGGCCGGGCGGGCGGACGCGCTGGACGCGGCCGGCCGGACCCTGCGGGCACGGGCACGGGCGCGGCGGACCCGGCCGGTGCGGGGCGGGTGCGGGACCCGCCGGCGTGCCGGGCGGGCCGCGGCGTCAGGGCTGGGAGAGCCGCGGCGTCAGGGCTGGGAGAGCCGCGCCATCAGCTCCAGCGCCCGCAGGACCGCCTGCCGCTCCTCCTCGGTGTAGCGGTCCTGGAAGGCGCGGGCCAGCCACTCCTCGCGCAGCTGCTTGTTGCCCTCGACCCGGGCCAGGCCGGCCTCGGTGAGGGTGACGAGCTGGCGGCGGCCGTCGTCGGGGTCGGGGGCGCGCCGGATCAGGCCGTGCTGCTCCAGGGCGGCGAGCGTGGTCGCCATCGACTGCGGACGCACTCCCTCCGCCGCGGCGAGGGCGCTGGCCGTGGCCGCGCCGTGCTTGCCGACCAGGGACAGGGCCGACTCCTGCGACGGTGTCAGGTCGGCGTCCTGCGCGACCTCGCGGATGCGGCGCCGCAGCCGGCTGAACACCACGCGCAGGTCACGGGCCGTGCGAACGGCGGATTCGGAGATGTCGGCCATGCCGCCACCCTAGATCAGGCAGGGCAAACTGTCCAGCCCAGACTGTTCAGTTTTGGCTGATTCATTGGCCGGGTACTCGCCCGTCCTCGGACGGGGCAGCACCTCGGTGATCGCAAGGAGCGCAGATGACCCCACGGGACATCTCCGGCCTGGAGGCCGCACTCGGGAACGACGTGGACGGGGAGGTCCGCTTCGACGCGGGCAGTCGTGGCGCCTACGTCACGGACGGTTCGAACTACCGGCAGGTACCGCTGGGGGTGGTGGTACCGCGCACGGTCGAGGCGGGCGCCCGCGCCGTGGCCGTCTGCGCCCGTTTCGACGTCCCGGTCCTCTCCCGCGGCGGCGGCACCAGCCTCGCCGGGCAGACCACCAACACCGCCGTGGTGATCGACTGGACCAAGTACTGCGACCGGCTGGTCTCCGTCGACCCCGACGCCCGCACCTGCGTCGTCGAGCCCGGCATCGTCCTGGACGCCCTCAACCACCGACTCGCCGTGCACAGGCTCCAGTTCGGGCCCAAACCGTCCACCCACAGCCACTGCGCCCTCGGCGGCATGATCGGCAACAACTCCTGCGGCGCCTCGGCCCAGGCCTACGGCAAGACCGTCGACAACGTGCGCCGCCTGGAAGTCCTCACCTACGACGGGCAGCGCGCCTGGGTGGGCCCCACCTCGCCCGGCGAACGCGCCCGGATCGAGGCGGGCGGCGGACGGCTCGCCGAGCTCTACCGCGGCATGGACCGCATCGCCACCGAGTACATGGGGGACATCCGGCGCGGCTTCCCCAGGATCCCGCGCCGTGTCTCCGGCTACAACCTCGACTCCCTGCTGCCCGAGAACGGCTTCGACGTGGCCAAGGCGCTCGTCGGCAGCGAGGGCACCCTGGTCACCGTCCTGCGCGCCGAACTCGACCTCGTGCCGGTACCCGCGTACCAGTCGCTCCTGGTCCTCGGCTACGAGGACATCTGTGCCGCCGCCGACGACGTCTCCCACCTCCTGGAGCACTGCTCGCCGAGCCAGCTGGAGGCCATGGACGGCCGCATGGCCCAGCTCATGCGCGAGGAGGGCGCCTACCTGGAGTCCCTCGACGTCCTTCCCCGGGGCGACAGCTGGCTGATGGTGCAGTTCAGCGGCGACAGCCAGGACGCCGTGGACGAGCAGGCGCACGCCCTGCTGCGGGCCGTCGGCCGCGGCGAGAAGGACGCGAACGTCGCCTTCTCCGACAACCCCGAGCGCGAACAGAAGATGCTCAAGGCCCGCGAGGCCGGACTCGGCGTCACCGCCCGGCCGCCGGACGACCGCGAGACCTGGGAGGGCTGGGAGGACTCCGCCGTCCCGCCCGAGCGGCTAGGCGACTACCTGCGCGACCTGAGGAAGCTGTTCGAGGAGTTCGACTACGACCACCCCTCCCTGTACGGCCACTTCGGGCAGGGCTGCGTCCACACCCGCATCCCGTTCGGGTTCAGGACCGCCGACGGCGTCGCCCACTTCCGCCGCTTCGTCGAACGCGCCGCCGACCTCGTCGCCTCCTACGACGGCTCGCTGTCCGGCGAGCACGGCGACGGGCAGTCCCGCGGCGAACTGCTCACCCGGATGTTCGGCGAACGCCTCGTGACCGCCTTCGGCGAACTGAAGGCGCTGTTCGACCCCGGCAACCGGATGAACCCGGGCAAGGTCGTCGACCCCCACCCGGTCGACGGGCAGCTGCGCCTCGGACCCGCCTGGCGTCCCGACACCCCCGCCACCCACTTCCAGTTCCCCGAGGACGACCACTCCTTCAATCGCGCCGTCATGCGCTGCGTCGGCATCGGCAACTGCCGCGGCCACTCCGGCGGCGTGATGTGCCCCTCCTACCGGGCCACCCGGGAGGAGGAGCACTCCACCCGGGGCCGGGCCCGGCTGCTCTTCGAGATGCTGGACGGGCACGCCGACTCGGCGATCAAGGACGGCTGGCGGTCCACCGAGGTACGCGACGCCCTGGACCTCTGCCTGGCCTGCAAGGGCTGCAAGTCGGACTGCCCGACCGGGGTCGACATGGCGACCCTCAAGGCGGAGTTCCTCTCCCAGCACTACGCGGGCCGGATGCGGCCCGCCGCCCACTACTCGATGGGCTGGCTGCCCCTGTGGGCCCGGCTCTCGCGCCTGTCCCCGGCCCTGGTCAACCTCGCGCTGCACGCCCCCGGTCTCGCCGGCGCGGGCAAGCGGCTGGCCGGCGTCGCCGCGGCCCGCTCGGCCCCCGTGTTCGCCCGGCAGTCCTTCCTGCAGTGGTGGCAGGCGCGCGGCGGCGACGAACCCGACCCGGCCGACCCGCGCACCGTGGTCCTGTGGCCCGACACCTTCAGCACCTACTTCCACCCCTCCATCGCCAAGTCGGCCGTACGGGTCCTGGAGGACGCCGGCTTCCGGGTCGCCGTACCCGCCGAGCCGGTGTGCTGCGGACTGACCTGGATCTCCACCGGCCAGCTCCCGGTCGCCGAGAAGGTGCTGCGCCGCACCCTCGACGTGCTGCGCCCCTACCTGGACGCCGGCACCCCGGTCATCGGCCTCGAACCCTCCTGCACCGCCGTCTTCCGCTCCGACGCCCCCGAACTGCTGCCCGCCGACCAGGACGTGCGGCGGCTCGCCGGACAGGTCCGCACCTTCGCCGAACAGCTCGTCCACCACGCGCCCGACGACTGGCGGCCCCCGCGACTGGCCCGCCACGCCACCGTGCAGACCCACTGCCACCAGCACGCCATCATGAAGTTCGACGACGACCGCGAACTCATGCGCCGCGCCCACCTCGACGCCGAGGTCCTCGACGAGGGCTGCTGCGGCCTCGCCGGCAACTTCGGCTTCGAACGCGGCCACCACGAGGTGTCCATGGCCGTCGGCGAACAGGGCGTCCTGCCCGCCGTCCGCGCGGCGGCCCCCGGCAGCCTGGTCCTCGCCGACGGCTTCAGCTGCCGCACCCAGATCGAGCAGGGCGGCACCGGCCGCCGCGCGCTGCACCTCGCCGAGGTCCTCGCCCTCGCCCTGGACGGCAACCTGCCCAGCGAGGAACCCGAACGCCTGGCCGACCGCCCGCACGGGCCGTCCCGCGTCCTGCGCTGGGCGACGACCGCCTCGGCCGTCGGCCTGGTCGCCGCGGCCGGCACCGGCGCGGCCCGGCGGCTGCGGCATCGCACCTGACCCGACCCGAGGGGAGTGCCCGCCGGCACGGCCACCGCGACGGAGGCGCGCACGCCCCCGCGCAGCCCGTACAGCCCGCACCGGAACGGAGCCCGGGGCGAGCCGGATCCGGGAACCGCACGCGTTCCCGCGAGAGGAGAAGAGGAAGATGCCCACCGTCGTCATCACCGGGGCCAGCGCCGGGATCGGCCGCGCCACCGCCCGCCTCTACGGCCGGCGCGGCGCCGACGTCGTGCTCGTCGCCCGCGGCAAGGGCGGCCTGGAAGCGGCCGCCGACGAGGTCGCGGCGCTCGGCGGGCGCCCCCTCGTCCAGACCGCCGACGTGTCCGACCCGGCCCAGGTGGAGGCCGTGGCCGAGGCCGCGGAGAAGGAGTTCGGCCCCATCGACGTGTGGATCAACTGCGCCTTCTCCAGCGTGTTCGCGCCGTTCGAGGAGATCACCCCCGAGGAGTACAAGCGGATCACCGAGGTGACCTACCTCGGCTTCGTCAACGGCACCCGTGCCGCGCTCAAGCGCATGCTGCCCCGCGACCGGGGCACCATCGTGCAGGTCGGCTCCGCGCTCGGCGAGCGGTCGATCCCGCTCCAGTCGGGGTACTGCGGGGCCAAGCACGCCGTCAACGGCTTCACCTCCGCCCTGCGCGTCGAACTGCTGCACCGCGGCAGCAACGTGCACGTCACCGTCGCCCAGATGCCGGCCGTCAACACGCCCCAGTTCGACTGGGTCCGCGACCGGCTGTCCCGACACCCCATGCCGGTGCCGCCGATCTACCAGCCGGAGGTCGCCGCGCGCGGGGTGGCGTACGCGGCGGACCACCCGCGCCGCAAGCAGTACTACGTCGGCGCCACCACCGTGGCCACGATCTGGGCCAACCGGCTGGCCCCCGCCCTGCTCGACCGCTACCTGGCCCGAACCGGCTTCGACTCCCAGCAGACCGACAGCGTCCCGCCGTCCGGCCTCGGCAACCTCTTCGAACCGGCCGACCGGGAGCGCGCCGACGACCAGGGCGCGCACGGCTCCTTCGACGAGGTCTCCCACGCCCGCTCGTGGCAGGAGATCCTGGTACGGCACCCGGCCGCCACCGTCCTCGGCACCGGCGCCGCCGTCCTGGGCGCGGTGAGCGCCATCCGGCGTCTGGCCTCCTGACGGGCCTAGGCTGGCGGCGTGCGCCTGCTCCTGATGTCCGACACCCACCTGCCCAAGCGCGCCAAGCGGCTCCCGGACCCGCTGCTCGCCGAACTCCCGCACGCCGACGTCGTGTTCCACGCCGGTGACTGGGTGGACACCGCCACCCTCGACCTGCTGGAGAGCCGCAGCCGCCGGCTGGTCGGCGTGTACGGCAACAACGACGGCCCCGAGCTGCGGGCCCGGCTGCCCGAGGTGGCGTACGCCGAACTCGACGGCCTGCGCTTCGGCGTGGTCCACGAGACCGGGCCCGCCAAGGGCCGCGAGGCCCGCTGCGCCGCCCGCTTCCCGGACCTGGACGTGCTGGTCTTCGGACACAGCCACATCCCCTGGGACAGCACCGCCCCCGGCGGACCGCGACTGCTCAACCCCGGCTCCCCGACCGACCGCCGCCGCCAGCCGTACCGCACCTACCTGACCGCGACCCTCGCGGACGGCACGCTCACCGACGTGACCCTGCACCGGCTGCCCGAGCGATAGCCGACCGGACCACGCCGCACGGCACCCCAGTCGCACGCGGTGCGTATCTGCGACGGCGACCGCGGCCGCCACTCAGGGCCCGGCGGCGCCGGCGCGCGGCCGCCGGGCCCGGCCCGCATGCCGGCGTGTCGCCGCCCGGTCCGCGAGCGCCCCGTCTCGGGCGGCGCCGAGTCGCCGGAGGGCGAGGGGCCCGGGGGAGCCGCCCGAGGCCGGGTGGCCGCCCGCCCGCGGCGCCCGACGCTACGGCGCGACCGGAGCCTCCTCGGACCTTCCGCCGCGGATGAGGCCGGCCAGGATCCCGTGTTCTCCCGGCGTCAACGGCGGACCCGACAGCGGCGGCAGCGAGGGGCCGTTGAGAGCGGCAAGGAGCGCTCCCGGCCGCATGAGCCGGGTGGGGGCGGCCCGCAGGCCGGTGACGTCCCACAGCGCCGATGCGGCCGTGTACGAGCCGGTCGCGGCCCGCGTGAGCCGCTTCGAGTACCTCGCGGCGAACAGGTCCGAGGCCGTCGGCTCGCCGCCGACGACTCCCGGGTACAGGACGTCGGAGCTGACGGCCAGCGTCCAGGCCCCCTCCACCGGCTTGGCCAGTTCACGCTGGATGCGGCGGGCGAGACCGGGGCCGCCCCACCGCCGGTGCACGTTCCGCGCGAGGATCCGGGCGCCCAGTGCCGCGACCGACATGCCTTGTCCGTAGGACGGGTTGAAGGTGGCCAGCGCGTCCCCCAGCACCACGAGACCGTCGGGCCAGGCGGGGGCCTTCTCCAGATAACGGCGGGCGTTGCTCGTGCTGTGGCTGGTGAACACCTGCGTGAGCGGTTCGGCGCCGGCGATGAGCTGACCCACGACGGGGTGCGGCAGAGCCAGCGCGTACTCCACGAACCCGTCCGGATCCCTCGGCGGTTCGCCCCCGCGGGACCCGCCGAGACTGACCATCCACCGGCCGCCCTCGATCGGGACGATCATCCCGCTGCGGCCCGGCTCGCCCGTGTGGGGGCGGGGCTGCACGAGCGTCAGCGGCCAGTCCTCGGCACCCCGCGGGACGCGGTAGATCCGCGTGGAGTTGACCAGGCCCGAGTCGACGGTCCGCTCCCGGATGCCGTCGATGCCGAGCCGCTCCAGCCACTTCACGATCCGCGAACCGCGCCCGCTCGCGTCCACCACGAAGTCGGCCTCCAGACTCTCCTCGGCACCGTCCGCCAGGACGCGGACGCCGGTGACCCGCTCACCGCTGCCCATCAGGCCGACGACCTGCGCCTGCCGGATCTCGATGCCCGCGCAGCTGTCCAGCACCGCCGTGCGCACGGCCCAGTCCAGCAGCGCCCGACTGCAGGTGATCATGGGGTGCTCGCGGCGGCGCCAGCGGTGGAACCAGCCCTCGGGGGTGAGCGCGATCATGTCCCGGGACAGGTGGATCTCGTGGGCGCCGGCCGCCAGGAGGTGCCCCCGCATGTCGGTGCCGGGGACGAGCGCGTCCATGGCCGCCAGCCCGCCGTCCATCATCAGGTGCGCGTGTCGGCCCTGGGGCACGCCCTTGCGGTGCTCGGGGGTGTCCGGGAGGGCGTCACGGTCCAGCACGACCACCTGGTCGACCACGGGGGCGAGCGCGGCCGCGGCCAGAATGCCGGCCACGCCGGCGCCGATGACGACAGCCTTACGCGACATGAGGTCTTCTCCTTGCTCAGTGGTGGAAGCCGTCACCGCACCGTTGCGCGGGACTCGTGGAAGTGGGGCAGCAGGGCCAGGGCCTGCGCGAGACGGACCAGTTCCTTCGTGCCGGACGTGGCGGGCAGGGGGTACCTGTCCCGCCCGTCCCGCTCGACTCCCGCGTCGTGCGGCACGGGGGCCGGGGACCGGGCTTCCTCGGCGGCGCCCACGACCATGGCGGCCTCGGAGATGACCCGCGCCTCGTCCGGCGCGTGTCCCCGGCTCGTGGCGCAGGCGAGCACCCGCCGGCCGAGGCCGAGGTCGAAGGCCGGGACGAGCTGGAGCAGGGCGTCGTGGATGGCGAGCTCCAGCATCTGCAGACGGGACTTGGGGAGCTGCCACCAGGCCGGGGAGGGCTTGGGCGCCGTCGTCACCGCCTTCACCTCTTCCCACAGGGGCCGGAGCTCCCGGCAGTCCTTGGCGCTGTCCCAGTGGCCGCGCGCCGCCGGCAGGAGCCGGGGCAGGACGAAGCCCAGGCTGCACACCAGCGCGCCGAGGGAGACCACGGGGGGCGCGACGGAGGTGGAGAGCCAGTCGAGGTCCCCGCCGGCCCACCGCGCCGCGACGGCGGTGATCTTCGTCAGCTCGAAGCCGGCCACGTCGAGGACCAGCCCCCACATGATCAGCCGCAGACCCGTCCGGAGCAGGCCGCCGACCGTACGGGACCACCTGAGACACACGACGATCATGATCACGGCGCACACGGCGTGCCCGATCAGGTAGAGGCTGATCATCTCCCGCATGTACGGGGTGCGGGCGTAGTAGGTGTCGAGGTCCCGGAGGCGTTCGACCGGGGCGTCGGCCAGCGCGAACAGGACGATGATCGCGACGATGAGCAGGCCGTAGGCGGCGATGATGCGCGAGACCATCCTGCGGACCTCGCCGGGAGGGCCGCCACGCCAGTTGATCAGCAGGACGAGCAGAGAGGCGCTGTAGGCGCTGATGGTCGAGTAGGTCAGGGGCGCACCGAAGTTCGGGACGCCGGTCAGCTCGTTGACCGCCGCCAGGGTCGCGGGGGCGGAGCACGCGAAGCAGCACGCCCCGAGGGCGACGGCGACGCAGGTCGAGGTCGTGAGCGGGGTGCGCGGCAGCAGGCGGGGACCCGCCGGGACCAGCAGCAGCGCCGCGGTCGCCAACACGGCCGCCGCGACGTAGACGACGAGGCTCATGCCTGGGAACTCCGATCAGGCTCGCGCGGGGAGGGGACGGTGTACCGCGAAGCCGGGGTCACGCGGTGCTTCCGGCGGCCGCGTCGGTGTGCGCCGGGGCCGGCCTGGCGCCGCCGGGGGCGTTGAGGGACCCGGCGATGCGGACCAGGACGGGCAGCTCCAGGTGCTGCGGCTGGAGCGGGCTGTGCCCCGCGTCCAGGACCGCGGGACGGCCGGCGCGCTCGCTCACGGCCGCGGCCGCGATGGTCGTGGCGAGAGCGTTCGCCTCGGCCTGCTCCAGGTCGTCCGTCCGTCGCAGCTCACGCTCGTAGGTCTGCTCGTACAGGGCCTGGTCGAGGTGCGCCTGGAGGGCGCTGAGGCCGTTGTGGATGCTGCTCTGCCGCCACGGCAGCCACACCAGCGGGGACAGCGGCCGGCGCAGTCGCAGCGTCCGCCGCTTGAGCAGGTCCTCGAGCTGCCGTTCCAGCGGGGCGAGTTGCGTGTACGCGCGCAGCTCGTGCCACCAGCGCGCGGCATGGTGTCCGACGAAGGGCAGGAGGACGCCGGTGACCGTGAGGAAGGCACCCGCTCCGGCGAAGCCGGGGGACAGCTCGGTGGCGAGGGCCGTCCAGTCCTCGCCGCACCAGCGGGCCACGGCCGCGACGAGCCTGGAGAGGCTGTAGCCGGCGCTCAGCGCGGTGCCGAGACCGAGCGTGAGGAGGCTCGCCCGCACCCAGCCGTGGACGGTAGTGCCCATGGCCCACCGCACGGACCACAGGCCGGTGACGGTGACGGCCGTCAGGTGGGCCACCAGATACAGCACGATCATCTCGCGGATGTACGGCGTGGTGGCGTAGTAGGTGTCGAAGTCGACCCGACGCTCGGCACGGGCGTCGCCGAGGGCGAAGAGGATGCCGATGGCGGCGATGACGACGGCGTAACTGATGATCCAGCGGCGGGCGGTCGCACGGCCGCGCCGGCCGTCACGCCAGTAGACGACGAGGACCAGGCACGCGGCGCTGTACGCGGTGATGACGGCGTAGGTGAGGGGAGCGGCGAGGTTCGCGACGCCGGTGGCCCGGTTGATCGCGCCCACGGTCGGAGGAGAGCCGAGGAGCCAGCACAGGCTCGCGAGGGCCAGGAGCGCGGTGATGGCGCGCAGGAAGGGGTCGCCGCGGTGACCGACGAGGTCGCGGAGCTTGAGCGCGAGGCCGAGCCAGAGAACGCCGCAGCTGATGTAGTTGATCACTTGGTTCCCCGGTAGTTGAGGGCAGCGCCGATGCGCCCGGCCACGTTGTCGGTGCCGCTCCTGGCCGCGTACACGGAATCCGGTGCCGCCTGGAGCCAGGGGCGCAGCCGCCGGGCGATCAGCAGGCCGAACGTCTCGGCCTCCTTCTCCGCGCACTCGACGAAGTCGGTCCGGGACGCGGCGCCCGGCCCCAGCGGGCCGATCGCCTCGTCCTTGTACATGTGCCACACCTCGTGACCGAAGATCACGAACTTGTGCCAGGTGGCCGCGTGTTCCTCGATGACGATGTGGTCGGCGACGTCACCGTCGGGGGCGCTGCGCTCCATCCACAGGCCGGTGGCCCGCAGCGAGGTGGGGAACGACCGCTCGTGCACGTGCACTTGGCGCCCCCGCCACCGGTTCACGGACCGGACGAGGGCCTCGAAGAGTTCGTCGGGATCCGCGGGCACCGGTACCTGGATGGGCTCGATCAACACGTCCGCCAGGCGCCGCATCTCCCGGTTGGTACGCGCCCGGTCGATCGCGGCGCTCACGAGCCGGCGCAGCTGACTGTCCGTACGCACTCTTCTCCCTGCGGACCTCGTGGGCGTGTGCGGTCGTGACATGCCGAACCCGCACCCTCGGTCCACCCTCCCGCATCCGAGGAGAAGAGAGTAAGGCGTGGGCCGGGCCGGGTGGGCCTGACGGGCACTCAAGATCCCATCCGTGGGCATTTGTCGTCGCTGCCCGGGGCCGTGGCGCCGTGGGGGCCGCATGGGCGGAGCCGCCCAGGGCACGGGATGGATGTCCGAGGCAGAGGAGGCCCGACCGACGCGCGGCACCGCCCGTACTCCAAGCGCGCCATGGCGGGCGACTGCGTGGCGCTGATGCGCGGCCTCGGGCACGACCGGTTCGCCGTCGTCGGGCACGACCGGGGCGCGTACGAGGCCACGCGCCTGGCCCTGGACCACCCCGAGGCCGTGTCGGCGGTCGGCGTGCTGGACGCCGTCCCCCTCGGGGAGGCACTGCGACGCTGTGACGCGACCTTCGCCGCGAGCTGGTGGCACTGGTTCTTCCTCGGGCAGACCGACAAGCCCGCCGAGCGTGTCATCGACGCGGACCCCGACGCCTGGTACAGGGCCACGGCCGAGCAGATGGGAGCCGAGGCGTACGAGGACCACCGGCAGGCGATCCACGACCCGGCCACCGTGCACGCCATGTGCGAGGACTACCGGGCCGGCCTCGGTGTCGACCGCGAACACGACGACGCCGACCGGCGGGCGGGCCGGCGCATCGACCGCCCGCTGCAGGTGCTGTGGGCCACCCGCGACCCGACCCGGCCGGCCGCTACGGGGCCGCCGCGCCCGGAGCGGGTTCAGTACCCCCCGGCGCGGGCCGGCGGAAGACCTCCGCCACGGTGACGTTCACGAGGGTCACCACCGCCACCGCCACGGCCCCGACCGGATGGCCCACCCCGTACAACGCCAGCGCACCACCGCCGAGCACCAGTCCCTTCACGAGCAACACGCCGGGCAGCGGCGGCCTGAAGGGTGCCCGGGGTGCGGCGAACAGCCCCCAGAGCGCCGCGGCGACGGCCGGTGTGCCGAGACCGAGCAGCACGCTGACCCCCACGCCGCCCCCCGAGGCGAAGCCCCACCAGCACAGCAGCCCCAGTGCCACGATCTCGATCAGGAACGCCAGCAGTTCGTTGGCCACGTACCAGGGCCGCCCATCGACGACCACCGCACGTCGTTCACCGTCGCTCGGCGTACGCCCCATGCGCCCCTCCCCGGATCCGCCCACGCGTCGAGGCCTCTGCATACCAGACGCGCCGCACTTCTACCTCCGCCCTACGGCCTGACGGACGGCCGGCCCCGGGTGTCGGCCGTCGCGTCCGCCGGGACTTCGCGGGTCATGGGCAGGGTCGGCAGCTTTCGTCGCCAGAGGTATCGGTCGCAAAGCCAAGCGCCCATATCGCCGCTGTGCCCGGAACGCAATTCCCGGTCATCCGAAGGTGTGATGCCGCGCAGCAGAGGAAGGAGTAATGGGCCGAACGGCGTAGTGTCATATGCCCGCTGCCTCCGACCGAGGCAACGGCACGGCGGGCAGGGGAGAGGACGGCATCACCGGATGACGGACACCGACTGGAGTGAGCAGGGGCTCTGCCGGACGGCCGACCCGGACGACTTGTTCGTCGAGGGCGCCGCGCAGAACCGCGCCAAGGCACTGTGCGGCGGGTGCGAGGTCCGGACCGAGTGCCTGGCCTACGCCCTCGACCAACGGATCGAGCACGGCATCTGGGGAGGGATGACGGAGCGCGAGCGCCGGGCCCTGCTGCGGCGTCGCCCGACCGTCGGCTCCTGGCGGCGCCTGCTGGAGACGGCCCGCGCGGAACACGACCGCACCCGGACCGCGGTCGTCGGCTCCAGGGCGAGCTGACCGGCCATCGCACCCGGCCGCGGCCCCGGACCCGGCGCTGCCCGGGTCACGGTCAGGAGGGGTAGCGCACGACCATGGCGGCCAGGAGTATCACCGCCGATGCCGTGAGCGCCGGGACCCGGTAGCGCCTCCACGCGGCCAGGGCCAGGCAGCCCGACCAGGCCGCGCCGGTGAGGGCGACGGCCGACGATCCGCTTGCCGCACCGACGGCGAGCGGGACGGGGGCCAGCAGGACCGTCGGCGGGATGATGACGAGCCGTGGTCCGATGCCCAGCCGCCGGTAGACGACGGTGAGGACGACCAGCGTGACCGCGAGGACGAGGGGGACGGCCGTCAGGTTCCACCAGGTGAGGCAGAGGCCGCCGTCCGGCCGGCAGGCCCGGTCGCCGCGGTGGCCGGACCAGGAGAGGTAGCCGCGCGCGCCGGTGGCCAGCACCGCTCCCGTGACAGCGGCTCCCAGCACCCGCGGCAGAGCGTGGTCCGGGCGCGCCGAGAGGGGCGAAGGGGCCGAAGAGGCCGGGGGCTCCGAAGAGGTAGTCATCGGGCCAGCTTCGCCGAGCGCGGAGCGCGGGTCCTGAGTACCCGTACCCAGATGCCGCCCGGCGCGGCAGGAGAGTCCCTCAGGTCACCGCACGGGGCCCGGGGTCAGCACTGTGCCCTGAGGCGTGACCGCGGGCAGGATGACGGTCATGACGCACACCGCCCGCCGCATGTTCGAGCTCCTGGAGCCGATCTGTCTCGTCACCTACTTCGCCGACGAGTGCAACGAGGAGCTGGCCGCGCTCGGTCACCGCACCTACTGGGACGGCTACTTCGCCAGCCGCGCCGCTCCACTGGGACGCGTGCCCGCGCAGGTCGTGCACGCGGCGTTCTACAACTTCGCCGAGGGGGAGGCGGCACGGCACATCCCGGGCGCATGGGAGACGATCCCGCCCGAGGCGTCCCTCGCCGCGCGGGAACGGGGCAGCGCGGCCTCCGTACGGCGCATCCTCGGCGCCGAACGGGCAGGTTCCCCGGGCCTGGTGCGTGCCGCCGACCTGACCACCAAGGCCGCGACGAGCGCACCCACCGAGGGCCGGCCGATGTACGCCGGGATGCGCGCCCTCCCGGTGCCGGGCGACCCGGTCGCCCGACTGTGGCACTCCGCGACCATGCTGCGCGAGCACCGCGGTGACGGGCACATCGCGGCGCTCGTCGGCGCGCGCATCGGTGGCACGGAAGCCCACGTGCTCGACGCGCTGGCGCAGGGCATCCACCCGCCGGAGTCGTTCGGACGCATCCACCACCTGCCGAAGGAGCGGCTGGCCGCGGTCATGGCCGGTTTGCGCGAGCGCGGACTGGTCGACGCCGACGGGCGGTTCACCGAAGCCGGCCGGGCCACCAAGCAGCGCGTCGAAGCCCTGACCGACGAACTCGCCGCCCCACCGTACGAGGCACTGTCCCCCGCCGAGCTCGCCGAACTGGTCGCCGAGCTCGAACCCCTCACGGCGGCCCTGGTGGCCGCCGGGTCACGGTGACGGGCGGCGGACAGGGCGTGCCGCGGACCGCCGGTCAGGTGGTCAATTCGACTTCCTACGCGCGCACTTGATCGCATCTGCCGGCAGGCATGACCGGGCCCTGACGGGCAACCAGAGAGGAACGAAAGAGGGAAGCGAAGCCGATCACGACAGTTGGGGAGACACCGATGGCGTCCTACAGCACAGGCAAGGCCAGCCGGACGAGCGGACTGGCGATCGCGGGACTCGTCTGCGGCATCGTCGGCCTCTTCTTCCTGCCCATCGTCCTGGGGCCGCTAGCCGTCGTCTTCGGCGTCATGGCGCTGCGCCAGACCGGTTCCGTGATGGCCAAGTGGGACATCGGCCTCGGAGTGGTCGACATCATCCTCATGATCGTGATGTTCGTCGTCGCCGCCCACAACGGCGGCAGCCTCACCTGGCACGTGGGCTGACCCGGCCGCGTCCGAAACGGCCGGGCCGTCAACGCGGGTCCGGGTGGTTGCCGGGGCCGCCGCCCGGTCCCGCCAGCGGCGTCGGCGAGAGGGCCGTCGGCTCCTCGCCCGGTTCGAGCAGGGTGTCCGCCGCACCCACGATCAGCGGATCGGGCGTGCCGACCGCCGCCGCGTCCTTGGCCGGGTAGTCGAACCGGTACAGCAGACTGCGCATCGCCTCCAGCCGGCCCCGCCGCTTGTCGTCGTTCTTCACCACCGTCCAGGGCGCGTGCGCGGTGTCCGTCGCCCGGAACATGTCGACCTTGGCCGCGGTGTAGTCGTCCCACCGGTCGAGCGAGGCCAGGTCGGTGGGCGACAGCTTCCAGCGGCGCACCGGGTCGACCTGCCGGATCGCGAACCGGGTGCGCTGTTCGGCACGCGACACCGAGAACCAGAACTTCACCAGCAGGGCGCCGTCGTCGGTGAGCAGCCGCTCGAACAGCGGTGCCTGGAGCAGGAACTGCTCGTACTCCTCCTGTGAGCAGAACCCCATCACCCTCTCGACGCCCGCCCGGTTGTACCAGGACCGGTCGAAGAAGACGATCTCGCCGCGCGCCGGCAGGTGGGCGACGTACCGCTGGAAGTACCACTGCCCGGCCTCTCGTTCGGTCGGCTTGTCCAGTGCCACCACCCGGGCGCCGCGAGGGTTCAGCCGCTCGGTGAACCGCTTGATCGTGCCGCCCTTGCCGGCCGCGTCCCGCCCCTCGCAGACCACGACGATCCGCTGGCCCGTCTCCTTCACCCAGCGCTGCAGCTTGAGCAGTTCGATCTGCAGGATGCGCTTGGTCCGCTCGTACTCCCGCCGTCCGATCAGATGGTCGTACGGGTGGTTCTCCCGCCAGGTCTCGATCGGCCGGCCGTCGCCGTCCAGGAGCACCGGCCGCTCCGGCTGCCGGTCGTCCACCGCGAGCCCGCGCAGCAGGTCGTCCGCCGGCTCCCCAGCCCGGCCCTCCTGTGCCTCGAGGTCCTGCCCCATGCCCTCCTGTGCCTCGAGCACCCGCTCCCGCTCGGTCACGCACACCGCCTTCCCGCCTCGCCACCCGCACCGCCGGTCCCCTTCTGCGTGCCCCGGCAGTCCGCATCCAGGCACACCGTTTCCGGGGGGTGGGCACCCGACGGCCCTGTTACTGAACACGGACAAAGCGGGGGAACGACGCCCACTTCCGTGCCGTCTACAAGGGTGCAGTGACCCAGACGATGCGGCCGGCCGCTCTGCGTGAGCGGACGGAGGTGCCGCGTCCACACCGACCACGCGTCCTCACCGATCACGGGGGAACTCTCATCATGACCACTCACCGTGCCCGCCGTACCGCCCGCACCGCCGCCCTCGCCGCCGCCACCGCCACGCTAGCGCTCGGCCTGACCGCCTGCGGCGGCTCCGGTGACGGCTCGAAGGCGGCGGGCGGCGACCACGCCGCCGGCGGCACGCAGAGCCGGACCGCGTCCGACGCGAACGCCAAGGGCGGCGCGGCGCGGGCCGAGACCGGCGGCGCCACCAGGGAGCAGGTGCGCTCGGAAAGCGCCTCCGGCGGGACGAACAAGATCGAGAACAAGGGCACGAAGGCCGCCGCCCGGCAGTGCCGCGGGGACGAGCTGCTGGTCACCGCGGTGCACCGGTTCGCGGGCCAGCAGGGCGACCACCTGCTGATCACCGCTTCGAACGCGGGCAGCACGCCGTGCTGGGTCACCTCGTACCCGGCCGTGAAGCTCGGCGACGACGTCGATGTCCCCACGCTCCCGCACTCCAAGAAGGACGCCCCGGGCGGCGGCAAGCACCTCACGCTGCGGGCCGGCGACAAGGTGTACAGCGCGGTGAACCTCTTCGACTACGGCTCGAAGAACCACACGGCACGCTCGTTCGCCATGGCGCTGCGCGGCGCCGACGGTCACGAGGGCCCCTTCTACTCGGTCGACGTCAAGGGCCGGAAGCCGCGGTTCAGCTGGAACGAGGCCGATGTGCTGAACTGGAACACCAAGAAGCCGTACGACTTCTGACGTCGGCCGGTCGCGCCACCCGTGCGGAAGCCCCAGGCGCAGGGGCAGGGGCAGGGGCAGGGGCAGGGAACAGGGGACCGCGAGGCAGTGTTCTTCCGGCATGGAAGACCTACCTCGGCACGGCCATGAGGAGCCCGGCCCGTCGGACCTCCCGGCCGTCCGCGCACGCCTGGCGGCCGACCGGGCCGACACCCTCGCCCGGGCGGCCGCGCTGGGCCGTGACTTCGACGGGATCGTCGCGGCGAACGCCTTGGTCGCGGTGGACGACGAGCACGACCCCGAAGGGGGTACGACGGCCTTCGAGCGGGCCCACGTCGCCGCCCTGATGGCGCAGACGCGCGAGCACCTGGAGGAACTGGACCGGGCGCTGGAACGGCTCGAACAGGGCCGGTACGGGCGGTGCGAGAGTTGCGGCGGGACGATTCCGCCCGAACGCCTCGAGATCCGTCCGGCGGCCACCACCTGCGTCGGCTGCGCCCGGTCCGGCCGCGCCTGACGCGGGGCGGTGACGACCCGCGCCGGGCCGAGCCCCGTCCGGCAATTCGTGAAGCTGAAAGGCGTGCCCCGGGGTACACGGGTCGGCATGGCACCCCATACTGATCGCATCAAGTCCCTGCGGGCCGTGCGGCAGCTACGCCGTATGCGCACCTTCTACGCGGCCGGCGCCCTGGTGTGGGCGGCGTCGACCGCCTGGACCGCCTGGCAGGCCCCCGGGGGCCGGCAGATGTGGGTGTCCGCCCTTCTTCTGGCCATCTTCACCGGCCTGCTGTTCACCGCCGCCCTGTGGCTCCAGCGCCTGCGGGTGGAAGCCCCGGCGGAGCCCGCGCACCACGCCGCACCGCGGCGGGCGACGCGGTCACGCCACGCACCCGCCTGACCTACCGCCGGACATCCCCCGGCACCGCCCCGCGACCCCCAGGGGCACAGGGGCCGAGCCGGGCCGACAGTCCCACCGCCCACCGCCCACCGCGTGCACGGCACCCTGCCGCACCGCACCGGCCGTCGCTGAGGCGGCAGGCGCCATGCCGCGGCTACCGTCGCGCGCCCTTCCGTCCCCGCCCGGACCGCGTCCGACCCCGGCGCCGCAGGCCCACGGCCGCCAGGGCGACGGCGGCGGCCGCCGCCAGTGCGGCCGCGACCCGCTTGGCCACCGGCAGTCCGGCGGTCCGCAGCAGGTCGAGCGGTTCCGCCTCCTCCCGGACCGGCGGTGCCGCCGCCCCCGTGCCGACCGGCGGTGCGGTGGCCCCCGCTTCGGCCGGCGGTGCCGCCGCCCCGGCCACGGGCGCGGCGGGGCGTTCGGCCAGTCGCTCCTCCAGGCAGGACGCGAACCGGCCCACCAGCCGGTCGCCCACCTCCGCCAGCACGCCGCGCCCGAACTGCGCCGGGCGCCCGGTCACCGTCAGATCGGTGTCCACCGACACCGCCGTGCCGCCGTCGCGCTCGGTCAGGGTGCCGGTGACCGTCGCCCGGGCCGTGCCCTGGCCCCGGGTCTCCCGGCCGCTCGCCACGAGCACCATCCGGTGCGCCCCCTCGTCCTGCTCCTCGAAGACCGCGGTGCCCCGGTACGTCACCGTGACCGGCCCGACCTTCACCTTCACCGAGCCGTTCACGGTCCTGCCGTCGTAGCTCTCCACCGCCGCGCCCGGCAGACACGGCGCGACGCGTTCGATGTCGAGGAGTGCGTGCCAGGCGTCGTCGACCGGGACGGGGACGGTGAACTCGTGGTGCAGCTCCATGACGTGCTCCTCGGGTCTCAGGGGGCGGCGGTCGGGTGGATGGCCCCGGCGGTGCCGGTCAGGGGCGCCCCGCTGCCGCCCCAGCGCAGGGCGACGATCTCCCCGGCGACGGACACCGCGACCTCCTCCGGCGTGCGGGCCCCGAGGTCGAGGCCGAGCGGCGAGCGCAGCCGGGCCAGCTCGGCCGCGGTGAGACCGGCCTCGGTGAGCCGGGCGCGCCGTTCGTCGTGGGTACGGCGGCTGCCCATCGCCCCGATGTAGGCGGCCGGCCGGCGCAGCGCCTCCTCCAGCAGCGGCACGTCGAACTTCGGGTCGTGGGTGAGGACGCAGATCACCGTGCGGTCGTCGGTGCCGGTGCTCCGCAGGTAGCGGTGCGGCCAGTCGACGACGACCTCCACACCGGCCGGGAAGCGCTTCGGCGTGGCGAAGACGGGGCGGGCGTCGCACACGGTGACCCGGTAGCCCAGGAAGTCGCCGATGCGGGCCACCGAGGCCGCGTAGTCGATGGCGCCGAAGACCAGCATCCGCGGCGGTGGCGCGAAGGACTGCAGGAACACGGTGACGGCGTCCTCACGGCGCTCCCCGTGCGGCCCGTAGTGCCGCAGGACGGAGGCACCGAGGGCGAGTTCGCCGCGCGCGTCGGCGCTGACCGCGACGTCCAGCCCGGCCGTGCCGAGGGTGCCCGCCGTGCGGTCCGGCCAGACGGCCAGGGTCGCGCCGCGCGGTGCCGGTCCGTCGACCACCGTGGCGACGGTCACCGGCTCGCCCGCCGCGACCGAGCCGGCCACCGCGTCGAACGCCGGATCGGTGGCGGCCGTGACCGGACGCACCAGCAGGGTGATCTCACCGCCGCAGGTGAGCCCGACGGCGAACGCGTCCTCGTCGCTGTATCCGAAGGTTTCGAGGCGTGCCTCGCCGCTCGCCGCGACCTCCTGCGCGAGTTCGAACACCGCGCCTTCCACGCAGCCGCCGGACACGCTCCCCACGACCTCGTCGTCGGGGCCCACCGCCATGGCGGCGCCGGGTCCGCGCGGCGCGCTGCGGCTGACCGCGACGACCGTGGCGAGCCCGAACGGGATCCCGGCCGCGTACCAGCGCTCCAGCGCCGGCAGGATCTCACGCACGCTGCGCTCCCTTCTCCAGAGCCGCACCGCTCGACGCCCCGCGCACCACCGCCGCCAGCCGTTCGAGCGCCGCCAGGCTGTGCCCCTCGACGAAGGCGTCCACGCTGGGCAGGGCCGCCGCCATCCCGGCGGCCAGCGGCGCGTAACCGGGGCGCGCCTTGCGCGGGTTGGCCCAGACCACCTGGTGGGCCAGGGCGTGCAGCCGGCGCATCTGCGCCCCGAGCAGTTCCGGGTCGCCGCGCTCCCAGCCGTCCGAGAGCAGGACGACGACCGCCCCGCGCGCCATGCCGCGCTGTCCCCAGCGGTTGAGGAACTCCCGCAGCAGCTCGCCGAGCCGGGTGCCGCCGCGCCAGTCCGGCACGGCCGCCGCGAGGGCCGTCATGGCCAGGTCCGGGTCGCGGTGGGCGAGTTCGCGGGTGACGCGGGTCAGCCGGGTGCCGATGGTGAACACCTCGGTGCGGCCCCCGCGCACCGCCGCGTGCGCGAACCGCAGGAGCGCCTCGGCGTACGGCGCCATGGAGCCGCTGACGTCGACGAGGAGGACCACCCGGCGGGGGCGGTGCACACGCGCGTGCCGCCGCAGCCGGGCCGGCTCGCCGCCGCGCCGGAGCAGTTCCCGCACCGTGCGGCGCGGGTCGACGTCCCCGCGCCGGGCCGGCCGCCGGCGGGCGGAGCGGCGGGTCTGCCCGCGCAGGGCGAACGCGACGAGCAGGCGGTGCAGTTGGGCGCGTTCGGCGGGGTCGAGTGCGGCGACGTCGCGGTGGCGCAGGACCTCGGCGGAGCTGGCGAGCGTGGCGGTGGGCGGGCCCGACGGCTCCCGCTCACCGGGCTCGCGCGCGCCGCCGTGCGCCTCCCGGCCGGCGAGCACGGGCCGGGGCGGGGCCGCGGCCGGCACGGCTCGGGACGTGTCCCCGCCCCGTGCGCCGAAGTACGCGGCGAACACCCGCTCGTACCGCTCCAGGTCGTCGTGCCCGCCGCACAACGTCGCCCGCCCGGCCCAGTACACGTCGGCCCGCATCCCGGCCCGCAACTCGTCCACGGCCCGCAGGAAGGCGTGCAGCCGCTCGCTGCCGGCCTCGAGCCCCGCCGCCCGCAACGCCCGCACGAATCCGACCAGCACGGCGTCACCCCCGAGGGCCCGTACACCCACCGTCGTCCCCTCCTCCCGTTCGTCCGTCATCGTCGGCCTCCCCGGGACGCCAGGACAGCGGTGAGGTCGAGGCCTCGGGCTCGGTCCGCGTCCTCGCGGTACTTGAGTGCCGAGCCCAGGGTCGCCACCGCCAGGTCGGCGTCCACCTCGCTCGCGCCCAGGGCGTGCAGTGCCTCGGCCCAGTCGATGGTCTCGGCCACCCCGGGCGGTTTGAGCAGGTCCGCGCCCCGCAGGGTCTGCACCAGCGCGGTGACCTGCTCGGCCAGCCGCGCCGAGACCTCCGGCAACCGCCGTCGCACGATGGCCAGTTCGCGGCCGAACGAGGGGTGGTCGAACCAGTGGTAGAGGCAGCGCCGCTTGAGGGCGTCGTGCACCTCCCGGGTGCGGTTCGAGGTGAGCACGACCACCGGCGGCTCCTCGGCGCGCAGCGTGCCCAGTTCGGGGATCGAGACGGAGTACTCCGACAGCAGCTCCAGCAGGAACGCCTCGAACTCGTCGTCGGCCCGGTCGATCTCGTCGACCAGCAGCACCGCCGGGTGGGTCTGCAGGGCCCGCAGCAGCGGCCGGGCGATGAGGAAGCGCCGGTCGTACAGCTCGCTCTCCAGCCGGTCCGCGTCCCTGATCCCGGCCGCCTCGGCCGCCCGCAGGTGCAGCAGCTGGCGCGGGAAGTCCCAGTCGTACAGGGCCTGCGAGGCGTCGATGCCCTCGTGGCACTGGAGCCGGATCAGGGGCGCGCCGAGCGCCTCGGCCAGGGCGGCGGCGAGCGCGGTCTTGCCCACGCCCGCGTCGCCCTCGCAGAACAGCGGCCGGTGCAGTCTCAGCGCCAGGAAGCAGGTGATCGCCAGTCCGTCGTCGACGAGGTACCCCGTCTCCTCCAGGCGGGCGCGCACCTGCTCCGGGTCGTCCATCCGGGTGATCGGCGCTCACCCCATCCCGGTGGCGGTCAGCACGGCCCGCCGGGTCAGCACCCGGGCGAGGTGCTCGCGGTATTCGGGCGAGGCGGCCAGGTCCTGGGCTGGCCGGGCGCCCTCGGCCGCCGCCTCGGCGGCCCGGGCCACCGCCCCGGGGCCGTCGGCCCCGGACAGCGCCTCCTCGGCGGCGGCGGCCCGCAGCGGGGTCGAGCCCATGTTGGTCAGCCCGATCCGCGCCTCGGCGACGTGCCCGTCGTCGCGCCGTACCAGCGCCGCCACCCCGACGATGGCCCAGGACTGGGCGACGGGGTGGAACTTCTCGTAGTGGAAGCCCCAGCCCTCCCGCTTCGGCACCCGCACCTCGACCAGCAGCTCGTCGGGCGCCAGCGCCGACTGGAGGTAGTCGACGAAGAACTCGCGCGCCGGGACCGCGCGCCGACCGCCCGGTCCCGCGACGACGAGTTCGGCGTCCAGGGTCAGGGCCACGGCGGGCAGGTCACCGGCCGGGTCGGCGTGCGCGAGGGAACCGCCGAGGGTGCCCCGGTGCCGTACGGCGGGGTCGGCCACCGTGGCCGTCGCCTGGGCCAGCAGCCCGGCGTGCCGGCGCACCAGCGGGTCGTGGACCACCTCGTGGTGCGTGGTCATGGCGCCGATGACCAGGCTGTCGCCGTCCTCGCGGACGCCGCGCAGCTCCGGGATCCGGCCGACGTCCACGACCAGTTCGGGGAAGGCGAGCCGCAGCCGCAGCAGCGGCAGCAGGCTCTGCCCGCCGGCCAGCACCTTGGCCTCGTCACCCGCGTCGGCGAGCGCGCGCAGCGCCTCGTCCACGCTCTCGGGACGGGTGTAGTCGAACGTGGGGGGAATCATGCCGAACCCTCCGTTCCCGGCGGGACCGGCCCCTCGGGTCCGCCGTCCGGGCCGATGTCGCCGTACTGGCCGATGTCGCCGGACCGCGCCGCCTGTCCGGACTGCCCGGACTGGGCCGGGCCCGTCCCGCCGGTCTCCGCGGTGGCTCCGGTGGCTCCTGAGCGGGCCGCCCGGATCGCCTGCCACACCCGGTGCGGGGAGCAGGGCATGCGTACGTCCCGGACGCCGAGCGGCCGCAGCGCGTCCACCACGGCGTTGACCACGGCGGGTGTGGAGGCGATCGTCCCGGCCTCGCCGACGCCCTTGACCCCCATGGAGTTGCCGACGGCCGGGGTCTCCGTGCGGTCGGTGACGAAGTCGGGCAGGTCCGCCGCCGACGGCACGAGGTAGTCGGCCATGGTGCCGGAGACCAGGTTGCCCTCGTCGTCGTAGACGGCCTCCTCGAACAGCGCCTGCGCGATGCCCTGGGCGAGACCGCCGTGCACCTGCCCCTCGACGATCATCGGGTTGACGACCCTGCCGACGTCGTCGACGCAGACGTAGGAGCGGATGCTCGTCTTCCCGGTCTCGGTGTCCACCTCGACCGCGCACAGGTGGGTGCCGTGCGGGTAGGAGAAGTTCTCCGGGTCGAGCACCGTCTCGGCGTTGATGGACGGCTCGACGCCGTCGGGCAGGTCGTGGCCGGTGAACGCGCCGAGGGCGATCTCCTGGATGGTCCTGCGGGCCTCGGGCGAGCCCTTGACGGAGAAGGCGCCGCCCTGGAACTCCAGGTCCTGCTCGCTCGCCTCCAGCAGGTGCGCGGCGATCCGCCGGGCCTTCTCGACGACCTTCACGGCCGCCCGGTGCACGGCCTCGCCGCCGACGGCCAGCGACCGCGAGCCGTAGGTGTCCATGCCCTGCGGGGCCGCCCGGGTGTCGCCGTGCACCACCTCGACGTCCTCGAACGGCACGCCCAGCACGTCGGCCGCGATCTGGCTCCAGCAGGTCACGTGGCCCTGGCCGTGCGGACTGGTGCCGGTGACGACCTCGACCTTGCCGGTGGGCAGCATGCGGATGGCCGCCGCCTCCCAGCCGCCGGCCCCGTACCTGAGGTCGCGCAGCACCCGGCTCGGTGCGAGACCGCACATCTCGGTGAAGGTGGAGACGCCGATGCCGAGGCGTACGGCGTCGCCGCGCTCGTTGCGTTCGCGCTGCTCGGCGCGCAGGTCGTCGTACCCGAACAGGGCCAGCGCCTTCTCGGTCGCCGCCTCGTAGTCGCCGCTGTCGTAGGTCAGCCCGGCGATCGTGGTGTACGGGAACTCCTCGTGCCGGATCCAGTTGCGGCGGCGCACCTCCACCGGGTCGAGGCCGAGTTCGAAGGCCAGCTCGTCCATGGTCCGCTCGATGGCGAACGTGGCCTCCGGGCGGCCGGCGCCGCGGTAGGCGTCGGTCGGCGTGCGGGTGGTGAAGACCCCGGTGCAGGTGAACTCGTAGGCGTCCATCTTGTAGATCGCCGGGTACATGAAGGCGCCGAGGATCGGGATGCCCGGGGTGACGAGCATGAGGTAGGCGCCCATGTCGGCGAGCAGGTCGACCTTCAGGCCGAGCAGCCTGCCCTCGCGGGTGGCGGCGATCTCGACGTCCTGGATCATGCCGCGGCCGTGGTGGGTGGCGAGGTAGCCCTCGGAGCGGGACTCGGTCCACTTCACCGGGCGGCCGAGCCTGCGGGCCACCGCCAGTGCCACGGCCTCCTCGCCGTACACCTGGAGCTTGGAGCCGAAGCCGCCGCCCACGTCCGGCGCGATCACCCGCAGCTTGTGCTCGGGGATGCCGGTGACCGTGGCGAGCATGATCCGCAGGATGTGCGGGATCTGGGTCGCCGAGTGGACCGTGTACTCGCCGGAGGCGGCGAGCGGGGTGACGACGACCGCGCGCGGCTCCATGGCGTTGGGGATGAGCCGCTGCTGGTGGTAGCGGCGCTTCAGGGTGACCTCGGCGCGCTCGCGCACCGACGCGAAGCTCTCGCCGGTGGCCAGCGGCCAGGTGTAGCAGCGGTTGGTGCCCTTGTCGGCGTGGACCAGCGGGGCGCCCTCGGCGAGCGCGGCCTCCAGGTCGAGCACCGGGGGCAGCGGGTCGTAGTCGACCTCGATCGCCTCCAGCGCGTCGGCGGCCGCGTACCGGTCGCGGGCCACCACGACCGCCACCGGGTCACCGGCGTGCCGTACCTCGTCGACGGCGATCGGCGGGTGGTCGGGCAGCACGATGTCCTCGGTGACCGGCCAGGCGCAGGGCAGCGGGCCCAGGCCCTCGGCGAGGTCGGCGCCGCTGAACGCGGCGACGACGCCAGGGCGTTCCAGGGCGGGGGAGACGTCGACGCGCGTGACGCGGGCGTGGGCCATCGGGCTGCGCAGGATGGCCAGGTGGAGCAGTCCGGCGAGCTGGATGTTGTCGGTCCAGTTGGTCTGGCCGGTGATCAGCCGGGCGTCCTCCTTGCGCAGCCGGGAGCGGCCGATCTCGGGTCCCACGGCCTGGTCGGTCATGCCGTGACCTCCTCGGAGACCTCGGCGCCGGCGGCGTCGAGCACCGCGCGGACGATGTTCTGGTAGCCGGTGCACCGGCAGAGGTTGCCCTCCAGGGCGTGGCGGACCTCGTCGGAGGTGGGGTGCGGGTTCTCCCGCAGCAGGTCGCGCGCCGCCATGATCATCCCGGGGGTGCAGTAGCCGCACTGCAGGCCGTGCCGCTCGTGGAAGGCGCGTTGCAGCGGGGTCCACTCGCCGTCCCGGGCCAGCCCCTGGATCGTGGTCACCTCGCAGCCGTCCGCCTGTACGGCGAGGACCGAGCAGCTCTTGGCGGTCGCGCCGTCCAGGTCGACCGTGCACGCGCCGCAGTTGGAGGTGTCACAGCCGATCGGGGTGCCCGTCAGGCCGAGGCGGTCGCGCAGGTAGTGGGCGAGCAGGAGACGGGGTTCCACGTCGTCGTCGTACGTCGTGCCGTCCACGTTCACCGAGATGTGGGTCATGGGTGCCCTCCAGACCGAGCCGGGCGGGGGCGTCGGAAATCAGCCACCGGGCGTGATGTAGGTCACTCTAAGTCCGTGCCCTGCGGGCGGCGAGCGCTGCGACGGGGGATTCGTTGAACATTAATCCATTGCTGCCGGGCGGCCGTCCCTGCTGCACTGCACGGGACCCGACGCCACACGAGAGGACCCCCGATGCGCACTGCGTGCATGTCCACCGAGGAAGGAATCCACCCCATGCCGAAGGACATCACGCTCAGTGCACCTGCTCAATCTCGGAATCCTCGCCCATGTCGACGCCGGTAAGACCAGCCTGACCGAACGGCTGCTGCACACGGCCGGCGTCACCGACGAGATCGGAAGCGTCGACCGGGGGAGCACCCGGACCGACACACTCGCCCTCGAGCGGCAGCGCGGGATCACCATCAAGTCGGCGGTGGTCTCCTTCCCGCTCGACTCGGTGACCGTCAACCTCATCGACACCCCCGGCCACCCCGACTTCATCGCCGAGGTGGAACGGGTGCTCGGGGTGCTGGACGGGGCGGTCCTGGTCGTCTCGGCCGTCGAGGGTGTCCAGGCGCAGACCCGCGTCCTCATGCGCACCCTGCGCCGACTGCGCATCCCCACCCTCGTCTTCGTCAACAAGATCGACCGGCGCGGCGCGCGCGACGCCTCCGTGCTGGACGAGATGACCCGCCGGCTCGCCGTGCCGCTCGTCCCGATGGGGACCGCCGCCGGGCTCGGCACCCGCGCCGCCCGGTTCGTCCCCGGGCTCGGCCCGTCCGCGCTCGACGTGCTCGCCGACCACGACGACGACCTGCTCGCCGCCTACGTCACCCACGGGATCTCCGCCGGCCGGCTGGACGCGGCCCTGGTCGCCCAGACCCGGCAGGGCCTGGTCCACCCCGTCTGGTTCGGGTCCGCCCTCACCGGTGCCGGCGTCGCCGAACTCGTCACCGGCGTCGAACGGCTGCTGCCGCCCGCCTCCGGCGACCCGGACGGCCCGCTGTCCGGCACGGTGTTCAAGGTGGAACGGGGCCCGGCGGGGGAGAAGATCGCCTACGCCCGGATCTTCTCCGGCACCCTGCGCGTACGCGACCGCGTCCCATTCAGCCACGGCGCCGAGGAGGGGGACGGCCGCGGGGAGGGCAGCGCCCGCCGGAAGGGTGACGGCCGTGGGGCGGGCGACGGTCGCGTGGAGGGCAGGATCACCGCCCTCACTGTCTTCGACCACGGCGGCGACGTCCGGCGGGAGGAGGCGGGCGCGGGCCGGATCGCCCGGCTGTGGGGCCTCGGCGGCGTCCGGATCGGCGACGCGCTCGGCACGCCGGGCCGGGCCACCGGGCACCACTTCGCCCCGCCCACCCTGGAGACGGTCGTCGTGCCCGGGCCCGGCACCGACCGGCGAGCGCTGCACCTCGCCCTCACCCAGCTGGCCGAACAGGACCCGCTGATCGGCGTCCGCCACGACGAGCTGCGCAAGGAGACCTCCGTCTCCCTCTACGGCGAGGTGCAGAAGGAGGTCATCGAGTCCACCCTCGCCGACGAGTACGGCCTGGACGTCACCTTCCGGGAGACGACCACCCTGTGCGTCGAACGGCCGGCGGGCAGCGGAGCGGCGGTGGAGTTCAACAGGAAGGACGGCAACCCCTTCCTCGCCACCGTCGGCCTGCGGGTGGACGCGGCACCGCCCGGCTCGGGGGTGCGCTTCGGCCTGGAGGTGGAGCTCGGCTCCATGCCGTACGCCTTCTTCAAGGCCGTCGAGGACACCGTGCGCGACACGCTCGGGCAGGGACTGCACGGCTGGCAGGTCACCGACTGCGCCGTCACCATCACCCACTCCGGCTACTCGCCCCGGCAGAGCCACGCCCACCAGGGGTTCGACAAGAGCATGTCCAGCACCGGCTACGACTTCCGCGGCCTGACCCCGCTGGTCCTGGTCGAGGCGCTGCGCCGGGCGCGCACGGTGGTGTACGAGCCCATGCACCGCTTCCGGATCGAGGCCCCGGCGGACACCCTGGGCGCCCTGCTGCCGGTGCTGGCCCGGCTGGGCGCGGTTCCGGAGAGCACGGGCGGCCGCGATCGGGCCGGTGTCCTGGAGGGTGCCGTGCCCGCCGCCCGGGTCCACGAGCTGGGGCAGCGGCTGCCCGGGCTCACCCGCGGCGAGGGCGAGCTGGAGACCGCCTTCGACCACTACGCGCCGGTCGCCCGGGGTCCGCTGCCCGAGCGCCCGCGCACCGACCACAACCCGCTCGACCGGAAGGAGTACCTGCTGAACGTGACGCGCCGGGTGGGCGACTGACCGCATCCCACTGACGGGCACTCAACTTACTCGGAAGTCAGTCGGTATTGACGTCGGCCGGACCCCGCCGGACTGTGGTGTACATGCCGAATATCGGGGCCCGTCTGCTGCTGGTGCTGGTCGTCCTCTGCGGATTCCTGACGGTGGCGGGCGCGCCGCCCGCCACCGCCGCCACCCCCTCCGGTTCCCTCTGGTTCGACGGCGGCCCGCTCACCGTGCGCGGCGGCCGCCTCGTCGACGGTCAGGGCCGCGAGGTCGTGCTGCGCGGGTACGACGTCTCGGGCGAGACCAAGCTGGAGGAGAACGGCGGCCTGCCCTTCGCCTCGGCCGCCGACGCCCGCACGTCGGCGATCGCGCTGCGCGCCCTCGGCGGGGGCAACGCGGTCCGCTTCCCGCTCTCCTGGGCGCACGCCGAACCCGTGCGCGGCCAGGTGGACACCGCCTACCTGACCGCGGTCACCGAGCAGATGAGGGCCTTCCTCGACGCGGGCATCCGCGTCTACCCCGACTTCCACCAGGACCTGTACTCCCGGTACCTGTTCGACACGGGCAGTTGGTACACCGGTGACGGCGCCCCCAAGTGGGCCGTGGACGCCGGGAGTTATCCCAAGGAGTCCTGCGGGATCTGCCTGTTCTGGGGGCAGAACATCACCCAGAACGCGGCCGTACGGCAGGCGCAGTACGACTTCTGGCACAACGCCCACGGCGTCCAGGACGCCTTCCTCGGCACCGCCCAGGCGGCCATGACCTACCTCCAACAGCACCTGAGCGACGACGAGTTCGCGGGTGTCGTGGGCTTCGACCCGTACAACGAGCCGTACGCGGGCACGTACGACCCCGGGCAGTCCTCCCGCAGCTGGGAACGTGACCTGCTCTGGCCGTTCTACACCCGCTTCCGGGCCCGTATGGACGCCGCGGGCTGGCAGGACAAGCCCGCCCTCGTCGAGCCCAACCTCTTCTGGAACGCCAACATCCCCGCCCAGCGGCAGGAGGGCGGACTGCTGGACGCGGGCACGCTCGGCCCCGGCTACGTCCTCAACACCCACTTCTACGACCAGAAGGCCATCTCCGGCATCCTGATGTGGGGCAAGGCGGCCGACGGACAGTACGCCGCCGACTTCGCCGCCGTCCGCGACCGGGCCACGGCCGCCGGGACCGCCGCCGTGGTCAGCGAGTTCGGGCACCCGCTCTCGGGCACCGTCTCCGACAAGGCGCCGACCGTCCTCAAGGCGATGTACCAGGGCCTCGACTCCCGCCTGCCGGGCGCCCGTTGGTGGACGGACCCGGCCGCCTCCGGTCCGGTGCTGTCCGGCTCGCAGTGGCAGTGGGACCTCTACAGCGGCCGGCACCACGAGCCGATGAACGGCAATCCCGGCAAGGTGGTCACCTCCGGCGACGGCTGGAACGGCGAGGACCTCTCCGCGGTCCGGCTCGACGACACGGGCACCCCGGTGCTGCGCCAGGACGCCCGGCTGCTCGACCGGCTCTACCCGAGCGCCACCGCGGGCAGCGCCCTCGCCTTCACCTACGAGGACCGCTCCCGGGACGGCTCGTCCACCCTGACCTGGAACCCGGTGCCGGCCGGCCTGCCGGCCACGGCCCGGCTGGTGGGCTCGGGCCAGTACGGGCTGCTGGTGTGGCGCTCCGGCGCCGGCGCACCCACCGAACTGCACCTGCCGGCGTCCTTCCCGACCCCGGCCACCACCGTCGTCTCCGACCTGGGCACGGTCTGCGGGCCGCCCGCCTACGGCGCGGGCACCCCGGTCGGCGTGGCGCCCGAACCGGGCGGCACGGGCAGCCGGCGGCTGCTGCTCACCACCACGGACTCCGGCGTCCCGCACTTCGCCCTGGTGACCAACGGGGCGACGGCCCCCTCGGCGGACCTGCTGGACGCGGCGCGTGCCGAACTGGCCGCCTGGACCGCGGCGCACTTCTGAGGGGAGCGCGTCCACCCGCCGGTGCGCGGCCTCCGGGGACCCGCCCGGAGGCCGCGCCGGCCCGTCAGTTCCCCGACGGGCCCGTCCAGTCGGCCCGCACGTGCCCGACGCGTACCCGCTGCGGATGGTCGCCCACCGGGACCGACGTCACCTTCTCGCCGGTCGCGAAGTCGATCGCCGTGACCTGGTCGGCCCCGCTCTCGGAGATGACGCAGTCCTTGCCGTCGCCGCTGACCGTGGCCCAGTACGGCTTGGACGCGGTGACCAGCGGGCCCTCCTGGAGGGTGGCGCGGTCGACCACGGTGGCGTAGTCGTCCATGGTGCCCGCGACACACAGCTTGGTGCCCTCGGGGTTCATCGAGAGGCCGTGGTGGCGTGAGTCGTTGACCCAGGTGGTGCGGTCCTCGCTGGTCGCCGGGTTCTTCGGCAGCGTCTTCACCCGGGTGATCCGGTCGGCGGCGACGTCGTACTCCAGGAAGCCGTTGAAGAAGGAGACCTGGAAGTACAGCTTCGACTCGTCGGGGGAGAAGACGGCCGGCCGTACCGCGTCGGAGAAGTTCTTCAGGCCGATCGCGTCCAGCCGCTGGCGCATGTCGATGACCTTGACCTGCTTGTACGTGGTCGCGTCCACCACCGTGATGTGGCGGTCGCCCTTGGTCCAGTCCCAGCCGGGGTCGTCCAGGGACGTGTTGACGTCCCCGATGGACATGTTCCAGAGGTACTTGCCGTCCTTGGTGAAGATGTTCTCGTGCGGCTTGTCGCCCGTCGCGAAGGATCCGAGCTGCCGGCCCGTGGCGATGTCCAGCACGTGCACGGTGTTGGCGGTGGAGGCGGACACGGCGACCCGGGTGCCGTCCGGGGAGACCGCCATGTGGTCGGCCCGGTAACCGGCCACCGGGAAACGCCAGTTGATTTTTCCGGTGGCCAGGTCGATGGAGACCACGTCCGCGAAGCTCGGCCGGGAGACGACGACCGAGCGGCCGTCCGGGGTGGAGTACATGTCGTCGGCGAACTGGTCGTGACCCTCGCCGACGCCGTTGCGGATCGCCGTGAAGTAGATCCACTTGATCGGGTCCGCGTTGATCTCGGCCATCCGCTGGGCCTTGTCCGGGATCACGTCGACGCGGCCGATCTTCGCGAAGTCTCCGGAGGACCGGATGACATCGGCGGTGCCGTCCCAGTTGTTGCCGACGAACATCACCTCGCGCAGACCGGTTCCCGTGGACGCGGCGGTCGTGGCGGAGGCGGCGGTCGCGGGGGCGGCGACGGTCAGCGCGAGGGCGGCGGCGACGGAGCAAAGGTGCCTGGTTCTGGAGGCAGGCATGACTGCTCTCTTTCCTCGGGGAAATCTGAACACGGGCGCTTTCACAGTCGACTTACTGAAAAGTAAGGAGAGTGCGGGCTACTCGACAAGATGTGTGCACGACAAGATTGGGAGCCGGTGGGTGAACGGAGGGGGTGCGCGTGACGGGCAGGCTCAGGGCGCCGAAGGGCCGCTACGGCGGCAGGTCCGCCGAGGAACGCCAGGCCGAGCGGCGCCGCCGGTTCCTGGACGCGGCGCTGCGGCTGTTCGGCGACAGCCCGGGCTTCCGGCAGACGACGGTCGCCGCGCTGAGCCAGGCCGCCGGCCTGTCCACCCGGCAGTTCTACGAGGAGTTCCGCACCCTGGAGGACGTGCTCGCCGCGCTGCACCTGGAGGTGAACGGCTGGGCGGAACAGGCGGTGCTGGACGCGCTGGCCGCGGCCGAGGGTCTGCCGCTGGCCGAGCGGGTCGCCGTACTGTTCCGGGCCTACGCCCGTGACGTCACCTGCGACCCGCGCCGGATCCGGATCACCTTCGTCGAGATCATCGGCGTCAGCCCCGCGCTGGAGGAGCAGCGGCTCGCCCGCAGGGCCCGCTGGGTCGACCTGATCCGAGCCGAGGCCGACGCCGCGGTGGGGCGCGGGGAGGCGGCTCCGCGCGACTACCGGCTCGCGGCCACGGCCTTCATCGGCAGCGTGAACGGGTTGCTGCACGACTGGAGTGCGGGGTGGGTGGACGCGAGTCTCGACGAGGTCGTCGACGAGCTCGTGCGGCAGTTGCTGGGGATTCTTCGGCCGCAGGGGTGGCGGGGGTGAGGGGACCGGCGCCGCCTTTCCGGCCGCCGCCGTCATCGGCTCTCGCCGTGGGGCGTCCCCGCCGTTGCCGGCCGTGCCGCCGTCGTGTGGCTGCTCGCGCAGTTCCCCGCGCCCCTTTCTGGGGACGGTCTCGTCGTTTTTCGGCTTGCGGTGCCGTCGTGGCTGGTCGCGCCGTTCCCCGCGCCCCCGGGGTGGGGGCGTGCCGTTCCTCGTGGCTCCGGCTCGGCGCGCGGGATCGGGGCTGAGCTGGTCTGCTGGTTGGGGGGCCTTTGTACCCGTTCTCCGGAGACACGCATGAGTACGTATCGAGCCGCGCAGGTCACCGCCCCTAACGGCACGTTCGAGCTGGTCGAGCGGGAGGTGCCGCAACCGGGACCGGGCCAGGTGAGGATCGCCGTGGAGGCCTGCGGGATCTGCCACAGCGACGCGCTCTTCGTGAGCGGCGGACTACCCGGCGTCTCCTTCCCCGAAGTGCCCGGGCACGAGATCGCCGGCCGTGTCGAGGAGCTGGGGCAGGGCGTGCACGACCGCGGCTGGCGGGTCGGCGACCGGGTGGCCGTCGGCTGGTTCGGCGGCAGCTGCGGCCACTGCCGGCCCTGCCGCCAGGGCGACTTCATCGTGTGCCCCAACCTGACCGTCCCGGGCTGGGCCTACGACGGGGGCTTCGGCGAGAAGGTGATCGTGCCGGTCGACGCCCTGGCCCGCATCCCCGAGGGAATCTCGGCGAGCGACGCGGGCCCCATGGCCTGCGCGGGCGTGACCACCTTCAACGGGCTGCGGCGCAGCTCCGCGCGGCCCGGCGACCTGGTGGCCGTGCTCGGCCTCGGCGGTCTCGGGCACCTGGGGGTCCAGTACGCGGTCGCGATGGGCTTCGAGACGGTGGGCATCGCCCGCGGCCCCGAGAAGGCCGACTTCGCCAAGCAGCTCGGCGCCCACCACTACGTGGACAGCACCTCCGGCACCCCGGTCGCCGAGGCGTTGCAGTCGCTGGGCGGCGCCAAGGCCGTGCTGGCCACCGCCGGCAACTCCGAGGCCATCGCGGACACCGTGGACGGCCTGGCCCACCGTGGGGAGCTCGTCGTCATCGGCGCGGACACCGACCCGCTCGGCATCAGCCCGGTGCAGTTGCTGCTGAGCGGCCGCGTGGTCCGCGGTCACCCCTCGGGCACCTCGCAGGACGTGGAGGACACCATGGCCTTCAGCGCCCTGCACGGCATTCGCCCGATGACCGAGTCCGTCCCGCTGGACCGCGCGGACGAGGCCTACCGGAAGATGCTCGCCGGCACGGCCCGCTTCCGGATGGTGCTCGACTACACCTGAGACACCCGGTACGGCTGAGGCGCTCGGGCCGGCCGGGCGGGCGCGGCGGGCCGAGGCGCCCCCGCTCAGCCGGCCGCGAGCGCCAGCAGGCCCGTCGCCGCCAGCAGGGCAGCGCCCAGTACGCCCCAGGCGACCAGCCGCTTCCGTAAGGTCCGGTACCTGCTCTCGTAGGCGTGCCGCAGCTCCTCGGCGCGCTCGGCGGTGCGGCGCCACGAGGTCCGGGCCATGAGCAGGTACTCCGACTCGAAGTGCCGCTCCAGATCGTCCCGTTGGGTGTCGGTGAGCCAGCCCAGGCGGTCGGCGACCCGGGCTGCCGCCGTACGGCCCTGCTCCCGCGCCGCGGCGAGCAGCAGATGGCCCT